>NZ_CP103458.1:2282500-2657500 GCF_048298475.1 Agrobacterium sp. El2ro-1b
TCATCGCACGGGAAGATATCGGCAATTTGGCAACACGTTGTGATCAACTCGTCGATCTAATCGATGCGGGATTACGCAATCCGCTTGCTAAGTGACGATTCCCAATTTACGTCACCTTCTCGCAATTGCTTGCGAAGCGCATAAGCCTGCGCTTCTATGCGCGTGGCGGTCCGGACAGAATGAGCGAATCGGGTCCCTTTCAAGGCCTTCGCCTGTCGTGTCTGTTTCCGGACGCGCATCCGCCGAGCGACATTGCGCTTATAGTTGAATGCGACCGATACGCAGGGAAGAACGATGAGCCGACGTATTTTACCCCTATTTGCTTCTCTGTGTGTAACCGCGGTTCTGGCGGGATGCAGCGATGGTGGCGAAAGCAGCAAGACCGCCGGCCAGGGCGCCGAGCGTCCACCGTCTCCGGTCAGCGTCATCGTTATGAAGACCAGCGAATATCCTTTGACCACCGTTCTTCCCGGTCGCGCCAGCGCGTTCCAGACGGCGGAAATCCGCCCACGCGTGACCGGCATCATCCGCGAAATTCCCTTCAAGGAAGGTAGCGAAGTCAAGCAGGGCGACGTTCTCTACCAGATCGAGGACAACACCTATCTGGCGGAGGTGGCGCAGGCCAAGGCAAGCGTCGCGAAGGCGGAAGCCAGTGTTCCGAGCGCCCAGGCGAACCTTGCGCGCTACGAGCGGCTGGTCAACAGCGGTGCGACGCAGATCGAATATGAAAACGCCAAGGTGACGCTGCTTCAGGCCGAGGCCGATGTTGCCCAGACCAAGGCGGCGCTGGAAACGGCTGAGATCAACCTCGATCTCACCAAGGTCCGCGCGCCTTTCGACGGCATTACCAGCGCAACTGCCTTCAGCATCGGCAACGTGGTGACGGCAAACCAGACCACGGCCTTGACGACGCTGCGCCGCATCGATCCGATCTATATCGACCTGATGGAATCCAGCACCAATCTTCTGCGTCTGAAAAAGGCAATCTCCTCCGGTCAGCTCGGTGGTGACACGAAAGAGACCGGCATCCATCTGACGCTGGAAGACGGCACCGAATATAAGCATGACGGCAAGATCGACATGTCCGACATGGCGGTGAGCGAAACCACGGGCACCTTCTCCATCCGCGCCCTGTTCGAAAACCCTGATGATCTTCTGCTTCCCGGCACCTATGTCCGTGCCACGCTGACCATCGGCAAGGAAAAGGGCTTCCGCATTCCGCAACGCGCCGCGAGCCGCAACGCCAGTGGCGAACTGACCGCGAAATTCGTGACGGCGGAAAACAAGGTGGAAACCCGCACCTTCCCGTCCAGCCAGCAGTCGGGCAACGCCTGGCTGGTGACGGAAAACGTCAAGGATGGCGATAAGCTGATCGTCGACGGCTTCCAGTGGATTGCCGAAGGCGCGACGGTCGCACCGGTTGAAGTGACCATCGACGATCGCGGTATCGTCGTTCTGCCGCAGCAAGCTCCGCCTGCCGCCGCCCCCACGAAATAAGCATGAGCACGAAACCCTCGGTCGAAGCTCGTAAAAGGTAAGGCAGGACTGCCATGGCCCATTTCTTCATCCGGCGCCCCGTTTTTGCATGGGTTATCGCCATCGTCATCATGCTGGGCGGCGCCCTTGCGATCTGGACGCTGTCCATTTCGCAGTACCCTGAAATCGCGCCAACGACGGTGCGCGTCAGCGCCACCTATAATGGCGCCAGTGCCGAAACCGTCGAGAAATCGGTGACGACCATCATCGAGGATGGCATGACCGGTCTCGACGACCTTACCTATATGACCTCGTCGTCTTCGACGGGCAGCGCCGAAGTGACGTTGACCTTCGGGAACAGCATCCTGCCCGACATCGCGCAGGTTCAGGTGCAGAACAAGCTGCAGCTCGTCCAGTCGCAATTGCCCGATACCGTGCAGCAGCAGGGTCTCCAGGTCAGCCGGTCGACATCGAGCATTCTGATGGTCGGCGCGTTGATCTCCACCGACGGCAAGCGCAACTCGGCCGATCTCGGCGACGTGTTCTCCTCGCGTGTCGAAGACCAGATCAAGCGTCTCGAAGGCGTGGGCAGCATCAACGTCTTCGGTTCCGAATATGCGATGCGCATCTGGCTCGATCCGTTCAAGCTCAACAAATACCAGCTGACCACGGCCGACGTCACCGGCGCCATTCAAAGCCAGAATACCCAGGTTTCGGTTGGCTCGCTTGGCGCAGTACCGGCCGTCAAGGGCCAGCAGCTCAACGTGACGGTGACGGCGCAGAGTCAGCTGACCACCGTCGCCGATTTCGAGAAGGTCATCCTCAAGGTCGAAAAGGACGGCGCAACCGTCCGCCTCAGCGACGTTGCCCGTATCGAGATCGGCCAGGAAACCTATGGCGGCGATTCCCGCTCCAACGGCCGCCCTTCGGCCGGTTTCGCGGTCAACCTCGCCACCGGTGCAAACGCGCTCGACACGGCAGCGCGCGTCAAAGCGGCTCTGACCAATGTCGAGGGCTCGCTGCCGGAAGGCGTCTCGATCGAATATCCCTATGACACGACGCCCTTCGTAAAGCTGTCGATCGAGAAAGTGGTGCATACGCTGATCGAGGCGATCATCCTCGTCTTCGTCGTGCTTCTGGTGTTCCTGCAAAACCTCAGGGCCACCTTCATTCCGATGATTGCCGTGCCGGTGGTTCTGCTGGGAACATTCGGTGTGCTGGCATTGACAGGCTACTCGATCAACACGCTGACCATGTTCGCCATGGTTCTTGCGATCGGCCTTCTCGTCGATGACGCCATCGTCGTCGTTGAAAACGTCGAGCGCATCATGTCGGAAGAAGGTCTTTCCCCGGTCGAGGCGACGGAAAAGTCGATGGGTGAAATCACCGGTGCGATCATCGGCATCGCGCTCGTCCTGACCGCCGTGTTCATTCCGATGGCTTTCTTCGGTGGATCAACCGGCATCATCTATCGCCAGTTCTCGATCACCATCGTGTCGGCCATGCTGCTGTCCGCCGTGGTCGCCATCGTTCTGACGCCGGCGCTTTGCGCCACCATGCTGAAGCCGATCGACCACCATAAGAAAAAGCGTGGACCGGGCGCCTGGTTCAACCGCGGCTTTGGCAAGGCGACGGACGGTTATGTGTCCTCCATCGGGTATCTGCTCAAGCGTCCGCTGCGCGTGATGATCATTTTCGCGGTCGTCATCGGTGGCTGCGTCTGGTTCTTCAGCAAGCTGCCGAGCTCGTTCCTGCCGCAGGAAGACCAGGGCGTGCTGCTGACGATCATCCAGACGCCGACCGGCTCCAATATCGAACGCACCAATGAGGTGGTCAAGCAGGTCGAAAACTACTTCCGCGAAAAGGAAGCTGCCAATGTCGAATCGGTTTTCGGCGTGCTCGGCTTCAGCTTCAGCGGTTCGGGCCAGAACAACGCCATTGTCTTCACCAAGCTCAAGGATTTCGAGGAGAGAACCGCGCCGGATCAGCACGCCGGCGCCATCGTGCAGCGCGCGATGGGCACGTTCTTCGGTTTCCGCGACGCGCAGGTGTTCCCGCTTCTGCCGCCTGCTATTCAGGGCATGGGCACATCGAGCGGTTTCTCGATGTATCTCGTGGATAGCGGCCGCAATGGCACCGATGCCCTCACTGCCTCATCGAAGGAACTGATCGCGCTTGCCACCGGCAATCCGAACATCAGCTCGCTGCGAAGCGACAGTCAGGACAATGAAACCCAGATGAAGATCGTTCTCGATCAGGAAAAGATGGGAGCCATGGGGGTCGATCTGTCCTCTGTGAACCTGATGCTGTCGACAATCTTTGCCGGGCGCGATGTCAACGACTTCACGCTCAACGGCGAACTGAAGCCGGTTTATGTCCAGGGTGACGCACCCTACCGCATGCAGCCGGACGATCTGAAGTTCTGGTATGCCCGCAACACCAGCGGCGAGATGGTGCCCTTCTCCTCCTTCAGCGAGGTCAAATGGATCAATGCGCCGCCGTCTCTTGCCCGCTTCAACGGCACTGGTGCGATCTCGCTGGAAGGTACCGCCGGCGCAGGCGTCGCGTCAGGTGAGGCCATGGACGAGATGGAACGCCTGACAGCGAGCCTGCCGGGTGGCTACACCGTGGCGTGGCAGGGCATTTCCTATCAGGAGCGACTTTCCGGCTCGCAGGCGCCGATGCTTTACGCACTGTCGGTTCTCATCGTGTTCCTTTGCCTTGCTGCCCTCTATGAAAGCTGGTCGATCCCATTCTCGGTCATCCTGGCCGTCCCGGTGGGCGTCCTCGGTGCCTTGACCGCGGCCCATTTCTTCGGTCAGACGAACGACGTCTACTTCAAGGTTGGCCTGCTGACGACCATCGGCCTTGCCGCAAAAAACGCGATCCTGATCGTCGAATTCGCCAAGGAGAGACAGGAGCATGGGTTAAGTCTGGTGGAAGCGGCGCTAGAGGCGGCCAAGCTGCGCCTGCGCCCGATCATCATGACGTCGCTTGCCTTCATCCTGGGTGTCGTGCCTCTCGCAATCGCAACCGGAGCGGGTTCCGCCGCACAAAATGCAATCGGTATCGGGGTCCTGGGTGGTATGCTTTCTGCAACACTGCTCGGAATTTTCTTCGTTCCGTCCTTTTTCGTCATCATTCGCCGCCTTTCAAGGCGTTAACAAAACAAAAATGGGCTGTGCCAACCGTTAATACGCTGCTAGAAATGTTGCCGATTTGGCTAATGCACGTTTCTAGGGCATATCGACCGCGCAGCCCATTTGTCAGCAAGCCGCGCTCGGTAAGCCAACCTAAGAATTGGGAAAATTACATGCTGTCTATTCGCGCCACTCTTCCCCTGACAATGCTGCTGCTTTCAGGCTGTGTTGTCGGGCCAGACCACCAGACGCCGGAAATTCAATTGCCGGGCAAGTTTGCGGAAGCCGGAAAAACCAGTAATGGCGACATCAGCACCGTGGCATGGTGGAATGCATTCAACGACAGCCGCCTCAATGGTTACGTTTCCACCGGGCTCACGCAGAACCTGACGGTTCTGCAGGCGATCGAGCGCATTAATCAGGCTCAATCCAACATTACCGTTGCGGGCGCCGGCTCCTTACCGAGCCTGACCTCCACATTCCGTCACCAGACCCAGGGCAGCGGCGGAAGCCTGCCTTCCACGAACGATAACGTCACCAACACGACGAGCAATGCTTTCAACGTCGGCTGGTTGCTGGACCTGTTCGGCCAATACCGTCGCGCTCAGGAAAGTGCGGGAGCATCGCTCGATGCTGCCTATGCAACGGCCAACGTTCAGCGCCTCACCTTGATTTCCGCTGTTACGTCTGCCTACATCGACGTGCGCTATTATCAGGAGCGCCTTGAGATCGCCCGTCAGAACCTGGGCTCCCGTCGCGAGACACTCAGCCTGACGAAGCTGCAGCTGGACGCCGGTGCGGCTTCCCGCCTGGATGTCGTTCAGTCCGAAGGTCTCGTCAATTCCACCCTGGCTCAGATGCCGGCTCTGGAAACGAATTTCCGTCGTGCGGCACACCGCATCGCAACCTTGCTCGGCATGCCGGCCGACTCGCTTGTCATGGAACTTCAAAGAGGCGCGCGCCAGCCTGTCGCCCGTACCATTCCGCGCACAGGTGTACCGGCCGACCTTATCCGCAACAGACCGGATATCCGCGTCGCTGAACGCCAGCTCGCCGCTGCCGTTGCCGATATCGGCGTTGCCGAGGCACAGCTTTATCCCAGCATCACGCTGAGTGGTTCGATCACTCCGAGCTTTAGCAAGATCAGCAATGGCGCGAGCGGCACGGCCAATGGCTGGGGCTTTGGTCCTTCGATCACGCTGCCGATCCTTGATGGCGGAAGATTGCGCGCTGGTGTCGATATTCAGAAGTCGGTTGCCCGTGAACAATACCTTGCGTGGAAGGCAACCGTTCTGAATGCGGTGGAAGAAGTCGAAAACGCTTTGACTGCTCTTAATCGCGACCAGCAGACGGTTAGTGCCTATCGCAGAACTGTGTCCTCCTATCAGGAAGCGCTCTCGCTCGCGACGGCCAGCTATCGCGACGGCGCATCCTCGCTTCTCGATGTTCTCGACGCCCAGCGTAACGTCTCCGACGCCCAGTCACAGCTTGCGACGGCCATCCAGCAGGCCGCGCAGGATTATGTGGCATTGAGCGTTGCACTCGGCGGCGGTTATGCCGTCGGCCAGACGACCGCGCCGAAGGGTCCGACGATCGCCGCTGCTGTTGCTGCCAAGCGCATGTAACCAGCGCCAAAAAAGACAAACAAAAAGCCCGCGTTTCGACGCGGGCTTTTTGTTATTTCACGCCACAAAATAAAAAAAGCACCGGTCGCCCGGTGCTTTTTGCTTACCCAGCCTTCACGCTCAGTTCTTGGCGCGCTCGACGTAGGAATTGTCTTCCGTCGCGATGACCACGCGGATACCGGCGTCAACATGTGGCGGGACCATGGTGCGGATGCCGTTGGAGAGAATTGCCGGCTTGTAAGAAGAAGAAGCCGTCTGGCCCTTCACAACCGGTTCCGTTTCCACGATTTCCAGCGTGACATGACGCGGCAGTTCGACAGCCAGCGGGTTGCCTTCGTGAATGGAAAGAACGCAGGTCATGCCTTCCTGCAGATAGGCCTTTTGGTCACCCATCGTCTCGACATCGACTACAACCTGATCGTAGTTTTCCGGGTTCATGAAGTGGAAGCCTTCACCATCTTCATAAAGGAACTGGAAGTTCAGGTCTTCAACGAAAGCCCGCTCGACCTGCTCGGTGGTGCGCCAGCGCTCGGAGACCTTCGTGCCATCAACGATGCGGCGCATGTCCACCTGCGTGACCGGCGTACCCTTGCCCGGGTGGAAGTTCTGCGCGGTGAGAACGACGTAGAGCTTGCCGTCCACGTCGAGAACATTGCCCTTGCGGACGGATGAGGCGATAACCTTGACCATATGACTTCCTTGTAACTCGATGAAATGCGTCGTAAAGGACTGCGCGGCAGCACCGGCCCCGGCAGACGTTTGTCTTTTTTCTGGGGCGCAACTACCTTAAATTCGCGCGAATTGCCAGCCTTCTACAGCAATTCGCGGAAGAGTGCCTAGCGGTTTTCCGCCCGGAATTGCTTTAAATGATGCGTTCAGGCGTTTTGCGGACTGTTTCCCCGCAATCGGGCGCCGCAGAGAAGACGGAAAAGAACAGACGATGCGCGCAAGCAACGAGACCATGTCGCCCTGGTGGACACCGGATGTCCACGCCGACCGCCGCGCTTTTCTCCTTGGCCGCAACGCGATCCAGTCGGCATTTCGCGGCTATTTCGCACTTGCCGATTTTCTCGAAGTCGACACTGCCACCCTGCAGGTTTCCCCCGGCAATGAAGCGCATCTGCACGCCTTTGCCACAGAGGGTCTGACGCCGGGCGGCGAGGCCGTGCCGCTCTATCTCCATACCTCGCCGGAATTCGCCTGCAAGAAGCTGCTCGCCGCCGGTGAGAAACGCATTTCCTGTTTCGCTCATGTTTACAGGAACCGGGAAAGAGGCCCGCTGCACCACCCGGAATTCACCATGCTGGAATGGTATAGGGTCGGCGAAACCTATGAGAGCCTGATGAAGGACGGCGCCAATCTCCTGGCACTGGCCGCCGAAACCACAGGGACCAAACATTTCACCTATCGCGGCCGCAGTGTCGATCCCTTCCTCGAGCCGGAACGTCTGAGCGTTCCCGAGGCCTTCGAACGTTATGCCGGTATCGATCTTCTGGCGACCATCAGCCGCAATGGCGAAACGGATGAACGGCACCTCGCCGCAAGCCTCACCAATGCCGGCGTCCGCGTGGCCGATGACGATACCTGGGCGGATATGTTCAGCCGCGTCATCGTAGAGCGGGTGGAGCCGGAACTCGGTTTCGGCCGCGCAACCATTCTTGATGAATATCCCACCAGCGAAGCGGCCCTTGCCCGCAAATCGCCTGGGGATGCCCGAGTGGCGGAACGCTTCGAGCTTTATGCCTGCGGCGTGGAACTTGCCAATGCCTTCGGTGAATTGACCGATGCTGCCGAACAGAGACGCCGTTTCGAAATGGAGATGGCCGAGAAACAGCGGGTTTATGGCGAGACCTATCCGCTGGACGAGGATTTTCTGGCCGCACTTGCGATCATGCCGCCGGCAAGCGGCATAGCGCTCGGTTTCGACCGGCTGGTGATGTTGGCAACCGGCGCACCCCGCATCGATCTTGTCATGTGGGCGCCCGTCGCGGACTATGGACGATGACAAGGTTTGAAACCATCAAGACACCGGAAGCGCTGCTCGAAGCGGGGTTGATCGAAGCCGAAGCGCTTGAGGACCTGCGCGCAGTGACGCAGCGTTATGCGCTCGCCATCACGCCGGCGATTGCCGGGCTGATGGACAGTCGCGATCCGCAGGATCCGATCGCCCGGCAATTCGTGCCAGATCTCGCCGAACTCGTCCATCTTCCCGAAGAACGCGACGATCCGATCGGCGACGACGCCCATAGCCCCGTCCACGGCATCGTTCACCGTTATCCCGACCGCGTTCTTTTGAAGGCGGTGCATGTCTGCCCGGTCTATTGCCGTTTCTGTTTCCGCCGCGAAATGGTCGGCCCGCAGGGCAACGGGATGATGAGCCCGGAAGAACTGGACGCGGCATTCGCCTATATCAAGGCAAACCCGGCCATCTGGGAGGTCATCCTCACCGGTGGCGATCCTCTGGTGCTCTCACCAAGACGATTGTCAGACCTGATGAAACGGCTAAGGGACATACCGCACGTCAAGATAGTCCGTTTCCATACCCGCGTGCCGGTCGTCGATCCCGATCGCGTCGACGCGCCACTGATCGAGGCACTGAAGGAGAGCGGCAAGACCACCTATGTCGCCCTGCACGCCAATCACGCCCGCGAACTCGGCGACGCTGCCAGAAACGCCTGCGCACAGTTGATCGATGCCGGCATTGCCATGGTCAGCCAGACCGTGCTTTTGAAGGGCATCAACGATGATCCGGCGGTTCTGGCCGAGCTGATGCGCAGCTTCGTCGAAAACCGTATCAAGCCCTATTATCTGCACCATCCCGATCTCGCCCCGGGCACAAGCCATTTCCGGCTGACGATCGAAGAGGGGCAGCGAATCGTTTCCGCTTTGCGCGGGCATGTCTCCGGTCTTTGCCAGCCGACCTATGTTCTCGACATCCCCGGCGGTCACGGCAAGGCCATGATCGGCCGAAATGCGGCCGAAAAAACCCGCGATGGCTGTTACTCCGTCTCCGACTTCAACGGAAACGATCATATTTACCCGCCGGCGACATTCGGCAGCGATTAAAAAAAAGCATAAAAAGCTCGCCATGCCGGGCTTTTCACGGCGGCTTCCCACGAAAACAAAAATTTCACATTTCCGCCCCTCTCCTGTCATCATAAAGAAAAATATTCTAGCTATAACAATCAGCATTGATTTTAGTGCTGGTCTGGATTATCAGTGTGGAACTGGAGAGCGAGTCTCCTGATTCTGGGCCAACACCAATACAGGGAGTGTGTCATGTCAAAACATATCAACATTAACGCAATCCTTGGTCTTGTGTCCTGGAATGCTGGATTTAAATCCACGTGTTCCCGCTGCTGTCGAATGTGACCTGACGGTCTCAATTTCCTGAAAATCAGTTCGACAACATGCTGTGTTAATGAGCCACAGCGGGAGTATACCTATGCAAAAGCAAGTTATTGAATTCGCTGGCGAACCCGTCGGCATCGTCATACCGGACAACGACCGGCTGAAGTTCATCGCGGTGAAGTTCCACGTTCACGACCTGGACGAACAGAAGTTCGACAGCGCCGATGACGTGCGGATCGCGATCCGCGATCTCGTGCGCAGCCGGAATCTGGCCGCGGCCTGATGCGGGAAACCCTTCACCCGATCATTGCCTCGTCCCCGTCAATATCAAAGCGCGCCGGATATAGTATCCCGAACACGGGGTCGATGGCGCGCTTTTAGTGTATCAATTCGTCTGCCGAGCTGGCCACAAGCCAGTCGGGACGTCTCAAAAGTTCTGATGCAGTGAGCTGAAAAAGCACCTGTAAATCAGGATGAGAGCCACGGGCTGCGTATACGGCCTTCCTGACGCTCCAAACTCTTCCCTCATTCCTGTTGCCCGCAACCAGCCTTAAGGCTGCCACTCGCCACCAAGTCCTCAAGCTGAAAGGGCTCTCCCTCCACGCGGATGCACGGTCGAAGGCTGGGAATACAGTCAGAACGCGGTGAAGGTCAGCGTCGTTAGCGAGCGGACGATGCCGGGAATATTGACGATATGCTGATTGATGAATTTGCCGATATCCTCCTCCTGCGGAAGATAGATCTTCAGCATCAGATCATATTCACCGCTGGTGGAATAAAGCTCGGAAACGAGTTCCGTTTTATAGATGGCATCGGCGACATCATAGGTCTTGCCGGGCTCGCATTGAAGCTGAACAAAAATGGGCTTCACGGACATCTCCCGTATTGAAATTTGCGGTGCGTGGCGCCGTCCGCCACAGGTCATGGCGCACTATTGGCTTAGCCGCGCCGCTCTTGCAAGACCGACCCCCGGTTTACGCCGAAAAGTCTTCGCCGCCGATACCCCTGCCGATTGTGGCCTGAGAAACGATCCAGCGCCGGAAACTTTCAAGTGGCGGATAGCTGGCGCGGTCCGGCATGCAGGCAAGATAGTAGGCTTCGTCGCTTTCCACTTCCCCTGCAACGGCTACGACCAGACGTCCGCTTCGCAATTCCTCCTCAATCATGAAGGAAGGCACAAGCGAAGCCCCGACGCCAGCACTCGCCGCCTCGGCAATCGTCGTGAACTCATCGAACAACATGCCGTGTACATTGTCGAAACGCACATCATGGCTGCGAAACCATTGTTCCCAGGCGTCCGGCCGGGTTGTCATATGCAGGAGCGGTACATGCAGCAGATCATCCGGCTGAGAAAGCCCGTGAACCTCCTTGAAAGCTGGGCCGCACACCGGAATGACCTTTTCATGCATCAGGAAAACCAGTTCGGCGCCCGGCCAATGCGGCAAACCGAAATGGATCGCCGCATCGACGGTATCGGTGCGGAAATCGAACAGCGACGACCGCGTCAGAAGATTGACAGAAATGCCGGGATGCCGGGCGATGAAATCGGGAAGGCGCGGAACCAGCCACCGGGTGCCGAAGCTGGGCAGCACGCCGAGATTGAGCGTTCCGCCATCCGGATTGGCACGCAAATTGAGGGACGCCGTCGAAATACGCCGCAAAGCCTCGCGAATTTCCCGCGCATAAGCTTCTCCCGCCCGGGTCAACCGAATGGTCTGCCGTTCACGCAGGAACAGCGCTACACCAAGCTGCTCTTCAAGCGCCAGAATCTGCCGGCTGACCGCACCCTGTGTCAGACCGAGCTCCCTTGCCGCAGCGGTGACGCTGCCGGTGCGCGAGGCGGCCTCGAAAGCCGCCAGCAGCGAAAGCGACGGCAGAAAACGGCGCGGTGGCAGAACCATATTCCCCCACGGAATGAACTCTTGACGATATGTCGATATTCAACAGACGGAGTGGCTTGTAAAGTCTCATAAACAAGGGCTTGTCACTCATACGAAAATCAAATGAACTCGCCCGCACTATGGTGGAACGATGTATAACGACCCCCGCTCACATGGCCTCTGGGAAAAGACCGCTCCGCAACCGCCCGTGACACCGGCGCTGCAGAGGGATGCGGTTGCCGACGTCGTGGTCGTCGGCGGTGGTTTCACCGGGCAGTCCGCCGCGTTGCATCTTGCCGAACGTGGTCTGGACGTCATCCTGCTGGAAGCGAAGGAGATGGGTTTCGGCGGCGCGGGGCGTAATGTCGGCCTCATCAACGGGGGCATGTGGGTTATGCCCAAAGAGCTTCCCGATGTGCTGGGCGAGACCCACGGCGAACGGCTTCTCGATCTTCTGGGCGATGCACCGCTTCTCGTCCGCGACCTCGTGGAAAAACACGGCATTCCCTGCGAGATCGAGAAAAACGGGACGCTGCATTGCGCCGTCGGTGAAAAAGGCCTCGCCGAAATCCGCGAGCGTTGCGCGCAATGGTCGGCGAGAGGCGCGCCGGTTCGAGTTCTCGATGCTGACGAGACAGCGAGCTATATCGGCAGCAACGCCTATTCCGGCGCGCTTCTCGACAGCCGCGCCGGCACGATCCAGCCGCTGGCCTATGTTCGTGGCCTTGCCGGCGCAGCACAGAAGGCCGGCGTCCGGCTGCATACGGCAAGCCCGGTCATCGAAACTGGCCGCAACGGCGCAAAATGGGTGGTGAAAACGCCAGAAGGATCGGTAACGGCAAAATGGATTGTCGTCGCAACCGAGGCCTACAGCACCGGCCCCTGGCAGATTATCCGCGAGGAACAGGTTTACCTGCCCTATTTCAATTTCGCCACCAGGCCGCTCAGCGACAATCTGCAGAAAAGCATCCTGCCCGGTCGGCAGGGCTGCTGGGATACGAAGGAAATCCTGTCATCCTTCCGTATGGACAAGGCCGGTCGGCTCGTCTTCGGCAGTGTCGGCGCACTGCGCGGCACCGGCGCCTCCATTCATCGTGCCTGGGCGAAACGCTCGCTGAAGCGGCTTTTCCCGCAGTTGGGCGATGCGAAATTCGAATGTGAATGGTACGGCCAGATCGGCATGACGGACAATGCCGTGCCGCGCTTCCATAAATTCGCGGAGAATGTCGTCGGCTTCTCGGGTTACAACGGCCGCGGCATCGCCCCAGGGACGGCCTTCGGCAAGGTGATTGCCCAGCATATTCTCGGCGAGATCGCCGAAGCCGATCTGCCCTTGCCGGTGACGGAACCGAAAGCACAGGCTTTCCGTGCCGTGAAGGAAGCCTATTACGAGGCGGGCGCGCAGATCGCCCATTTCGCCAGCGAGCGGTTTTGATCAGGCAGAACGGGCGGCCTTGATAAGGAAAAACCTGCCCTCAAACTCGACGTCGTCCTTGGGCTTGTCCCAAGGATCTAATCACGTCCAATAAAATCAAGGCGTTGCAGATAACAGGGACAAGCCCGAGCATGACGACGGAAAGCTTTTTGACCTTGATCATCCCTCTGCATAAACACTCACAGCGACCTCTTTGCTCACCTCATCGATATATCCTTGAAAATATAATGATTGCCCTATAGGCCTATCGTTATATTCATCGGAATACATCTGACCCTGGGGGACATCATGAGACTTATGCGCCGCAGCTTCTTCAAAACCATTGCCGCCGCCACATCCTTCTGGATGGCGGCCTCCTTTGTGGCTGTTCCAGCCCATGCCGCCGAGAAGGTTACGGTTTTTGCCGCCGCGAGCATGAAAAACGCGCTCGACGCCATCAATGCGGAATGGGCCAAAGAAAGCAGCAACGAGGCGACGGTTTCTTATGCCGCAAGTTCGGCGCTCGCCAAGCAGATCGAACAGGGCGCCCCTGCGGACATCTTCATTTCCGCTGACCTTGCATGGATGGACTATGTCGCCGACAAGAAGCTGATCAATGCCGACAGCCGCTCCAATCTTCTCGGCAATCGCATCGTTCTCGTCGCGCCCGCAGACAAGGCAAAACCGGTCGAGATCAAGCAGGGCTTCGATCTTGCGGCTCTGGTCGGCGATGGCCGCCTCGCCATGGGCGCAGTCGATTCCGTTCCTGCTGGTAAATACGGCAAGGCCGCACTGGAAAAACTCGGCGTCTGGTCCTCGGTCGAAAAGAAAGTCGCCGGCGCTGAAAGCGTCCGTGCCGCCCTGTTGCTCGTCTCGCGCGGCGAAGCGCCCTATGGCATCGTCTACCAGACCGACGCCGCCGCTGATCCCGGCGTGAAGATCGTCGGCACCTTCCCGGAAGACAGCCATCCGCCGATCATTTACCCGGTCGCCATTCTCTCGGAAGCAAAATCGCCGGCAGCGAAGTCCTATCTGGATTTCCTGAAGTCCGCGAAGGCAACGCCCTTCTTCGAAAAGCAAGGCTTTACCGTTTTGAAATAAGCTTGCTTCAGGCCCGCTTTCCAGCGGGCCATGAAACATGACGATTGCAGGATATGGCATTGCATTGGTGGACACTCAGCCCTGAAGAATGGACGGCAATCAGGCTCAGCCTGTGGGTGTCCTCCATCGCCATGTTTGCCAGCCTGCCCTTCGGCATCGCGGTGGCCGTGGCGCTGGCACGCGGCCGCTTCTGGGGCAAGTCGCTGCTTAATGGCATTGTCCACCTGCCGCTCATTCTGCCACCCGTCGTCACCGGCTTTCTGCTGCTCGTTCTCTTCGGCCGCAGAGGCGCAATCGGCCAATTTCTCGATAGCTGGTTCGGCATTGTCTTTTCCTTTCGCTGGACAGGTGCGGCACTAGCATGCGCCGTCATGGCCTTTCCGCTGATGGTGCGCTCCATCCGTCTCTCCATCGAAGCGGTGGACCGCAAGCTGGAAGAGGCGGCGGGAACATTGGGGGCAAGCCCGCTCTGGGTGTTCCTTACCGTCACCCTGCCACTGACGCTGCCCGGCATCATCGCCGGCATGATCCTCGCTTTCGCCAAGGCCATGGGCGAATTCGGTGCGACCATCACCTTCGTGTCCAATATTCCGGGCGAGACCCAGACGCTTTCCGCCGCCATCTACACCTTCACGCAGGTTCCGGGCGGCGATGCCGGCGCGTTGCGCCTCACCATTGTCTCGGTCATCATTTCCATGCTGGCGCTGCTCGTCTCGGAGTTTCTGGCCCGCATCATCGGCAAACGGGTGAGCATGGAATGACGCTCTCAGTCTCTACCGGTCACCGCCTCGGCGCCTTCGAACTCGACGCGTCCTTCACCTCCGAAGGCGGTGTGACCGCACTTTTCGGGCGCTCGGGCTCCGGCAAGACATCGATGATCCGCATCATCGCCGGTCTGCTGCGGCCAGATGAAGGAAAAGTTTCACTCGACGGCGAAGTATTGGCCGATAGCGGAAAACGGCTGTTTCTGCCGGCCCATAAACGCCGCTTCGGTTATGTCTTTCAGGAGGCACGACTCTTCCCGCATCTCAGCGTGGCGCAGAACCTGAACTACGGAAAATGGTTCGCAACGGAAAAAGCGACGGACGCCGATGAAGATCGTATCGTCGATATGCTGGGCATCGCCCATCTTCTCCAGCGCCGCCCGAACAAGCTTTCCGGCGGCGAAAAACAGCGGGTCGCCATCGGCCGCGCACTTCTGGCTTCACCCAGGCTGCTTTTGATGGACGAGCCACTCGCGTCGCTGGACGAACAACGCAAGGCCGAAATCATTCCCTATCTCGAGCGGCTGCGCGACGAGACAAAAATCCCGATCGTTTATGTCAGCCATTCCATCCAAGAAGTCGCCCGCCTTGCCGACCGCGTGGTGGTAATGAAAGACGGCAAGGTGGAGGCTGAGGGAAAAGCATCCGAGGTGCTGTCGAGACCCGATTTCAGCACCCATCTCGAGCGCCGGGAAGCAGGCAGCATCCTTTCAGGAAACATCGAAAGCTTCGATGAAAGACACGGGCTTGCCGCCGTCAGGCTCAATGCGGCGCTCCTGCAGGTTCCGGCAAAAAAGGCAACAGCCGGCACCCCTGCACGGGTGCTGATACCCGCACGCGATGTCATGCTGGCTCTGGTAAAACCCGAGGGTCTCAGTGCGCTCAACATTCTCGAGGGCCATATTGCGGGTATCTCGGAGAGCGAAGACGGAATAGTGACGATACAGGTGGATTGCGGCGGCGATATTATCCAGTCGCGCATCACCGACCTCTCCCGCGAGCGGCTGCATCTCGAACCCGGCAAACCGGTGCATGCAATCATAAAGTCGGCGGCTCTCGATCCCTATTGAGCACATCATAGGGGTTGCGGTTGGCCTCCAGCCAGTCGATATCCCCGCGCAGGGCCTCGTTCATCCGCTCTTCCATGCCACGATAACGCTCCAGCAATTCGGCGCCGAAGACAGTCAGTGCTGCGCCGCCGCCCTGCTTGCCGCCCCGTTGGGATTCGATCACCGGCTGCCTGAACATGTGGTTCAGCGCATCCACCAGCAACCATGCACGTCGATAGGACATGTCCATTGCCCGACCGGCGGCGGAGATCGATCCGGTCTCGGCAATCAATTCCATCAACTCGACCTTGCCGTGCCCTAGACGCTCCCCCGGCGGAAAATCGATGCGCAGAACGGGTTTCAGTGGCAGGCGTGTCTCGCTCATGGTTCAAACACCCCGGCCATGAATGTCACGATAGGCCTTCTGCGCCCCATCCACCGGCAGGGCCGTCGCCTCATAGACGCCACGCGCCACCGCCCGCGCCATCACTATTGTCGCGAGATAACAAAGCTCGGCAAAATGAGCGCCGCCCTCAAGCGGTTTGTCACCGGTGGCAGCCGCAAATATGGTATCGCCATCGCTCGGCAGATGGGCGGGCAGAACCGCACGCGCCAGCCCGTCATGTGCCATGATGGAGAGGCGATGGGCCTGTGCCTTGGTGAGCACTGCATCGGTTACCACGGCGCCGATGGTCGTCGCGGTGAGATTGACACCTTTGAGACGCAGCGCGGTATCGTCAGTTGTAAAACGGGCGGGAAAGCCGCGATCACCGAATTCGCCATGCACTTCAAAAGGTGCTGACCAGAAATGGTGGCTCGTGCCCACGGTTGCGGAACCAAGCGCATTGACGGCAACGATGGCCGCAACCTTGTATCCGGCAGAACTGATGGCGCTTGCCGAACCGAGCCCGCCCTTGAAGGTCGCGGTCGTCGCACCCGTTCCTGCACCCGCCGTTCCAAGTTCGAAAGGGTCGCGGCCCGCCGCCTTGAAAGCCGCATATCCCATCTCGCGATAGGGCGAATGCAGCCCCCAGTCCTTATTCCCGCCATTCATGAGATCCATCAGGATCGCCTGCGGCACGATGGGCACGCGGGTGGAGCCTACCTGCAAGCCACGACCGATCTCGCGCAATCCCGCCTGAAAGCCGCCCGCCGCATCTAGCCCGAAGGCGGAACCGCCGGACAATACCAGCGCATCCACGGTTTCGACTGTCATAGCCGGATCCAGCAGGCCGGTATCGCGCCCGCCGGGCGCACCGCCGAGAACCGAACCGGAAGCAACGGCAGGCTTGTCGAAAACAATCGCCGTAACGCCGGAGCCGAGGGAGAGATCGGTGACATTGCCAACCAGAACACCGTCGATATCCGTGAGAAGATTGTTGTGTGCCGCCATGCTGTTCCCCTTTGCTCCCGGTATCCCGCCGCTGCCGAGCACTGTCAACGCAAAAGGTGACATGCCCGACCTTGGCGGAAAGCGGCGATCAGGAGAAAACTGCCGTCCCGATAACAGGGGTCGAAGGAACGGCCATATCCCGTGGCTCCAGCGGCCCCGAAAGATACGCCTGATGGCCAGCCCCTATGGCGCGAGCAAAAGCCTCCGCCATGCCGACCGGGTTGCCCGCACCCGCAACCGCCGTGTTGAGGAGAACGGCATCGTAACCAAGCTCCATCACCGTCACCGCATGTGACGGCCGGCCGATACCGGCATCGACGATCAGCGGCACATCGGGAAACCGCGCCCGCATCGATTTCAGCGCCGTCAGATTGAGCGGCCCCATGGCGCTGCCGATCGGCGCGCACCAGGGCATAAGCACCCTGCAGCCTGCCTCCAGCAGTTTCTCGGCCACGACCAAATCGTCCGTCGTGTAGGGAAAGACTTCGAAACCCTCGCCGCAGAGGATTTTCGCCGCTTCGACAAGCGCGAAGACATCGGGCTGCAACGTATCGTGATGGCCAATGACCTCCAGCTTGATCCAGTCCGTACGGAACACCTCGCGCGCCATCTTCGCCGTCAGCACCGCTTCCTTGGCGGTGTGGCAACCGGCCGTATTGGGCAGAATATGGCGGTCCAATTCGCGGATCAGCTCGAAAAACTGACCACCCTTCTTGGTCCCTGCCATTTCCCGTCGCAGCGAAATCGTCAGAATATCCGTATTGCTGGCCCGCACCGCATCCGCAAGCAGGGCGGGAGACGGATAACGCGCCGTGCCGAGCAGAAGACGGGACGAGACCTCGCGGCCATAAAGCGTCAGCATGGCCTCAACCTCCCTGCATTGGTGAGAGGATTTCGATGCGATCGAAAGCTTTCAGCACGTAACCGGCGCGTTCCTCCGAATGCACGAGATCGCCATTGACCGCCGTCGCCAGCCACTCGCCTTCGTATTCGAGACTGGCGAGCAGACCGGCCAGCGTCTCGGCAGCGAGATCAAGCTCGTCGCCATTGACAAGAAGTTTCATGATTCTGTTCCTTTTGAATAAGAGCCTCGCAGACGATCCCGGCCGCCTGCCGCGCCATGGCCGGCGAGAGCAGAAAGCCGTGCCGGTACGCGCCGTTGATGAAGATGGTTCGGCCATCCTCGGTGACTTTTGGCAGATTGTCGGGATAGGCCGGACGCACACCCGTACCGGTCTCGATGATTTCCGCTTCCGCAAAGGCCGGATGCACGGCATAGGCGGCATTCAGGAACTCCATCATCGAACGGGCGGAAATGGCACCTGCCTCCTCCGTCTCGATCATCGTCGCGCCCACCATGAAGCGGCCGGGTTCGCGCGGTACGATGTAAAGCGGAATGCGCGGATGCAGCAGCCGGACGGGACGGGAGAGAGAAACCTCCCGTGTGGCGAGATAGAGCATCTCTCCCCGCACACCACGAAGGCGGGGAATCTTGCCCACTGCCGCAGACCCGGTGCAATCCACCACCCGGTCGAACGGCCGTTCATCCACGGGTACACCCATATGAAACCGCACACCCATGCTGCAAAGCCGTTGATACAGCGATGCAAGCGCAAGGCGCGGATCGAGATGCCCCTCATCCGGAAAATAGAGCCCGGACCGGTAGCGGCCTGCAAGATCGGGCTCCAAACCGGCGATTTCAGCCTCGTCCACCCAGCGATAACCGCTGGTCCGCGATGCGAAACGCGAAAGCTCCGCTTTGTCACGGGTGGGCGCGACCACCAGCGTGCCGTTGCGCACCACAAGGCCGGGTGTCGCTTCATCCCACCAGTCAAGCGCCGCATGGCCGAGTGTCAGAACCGCCTCTTCCGCGCTTTCACGCTCACACCAGGGCGCCAGCATGCCGCCTGCATAGAACGACGCCCCGCGAGAAGGCTTGGCGTTGCACTCCGACACCTCGACAGCAACGCCACTCCGCACCAGCTCGAAGGCCGCCGTCAAACCGGCGACCCCCGTTCCCTTGACGAGAACACGCATTTTATTCAGCGCTCGCGGGCGTCGACAGCGGCATATAAAGCTCACCACCCTCCTTGAAACGAGCGGCCATCGCCTCAAGTCCCTCCTTCTGTGCCTCGGCGCGGATGTCGTGGGAAATCCGCATCGAGCAGAATTTCGGTCCGCACATGGAGCAGAAATGCGCAACCTTGTGCGCCTCCTTCGGCAGGGTCTCATCATGGAAGGAACGCGCCGTATCCGGGTCGAGCGACAGGTTGAACTGGTCTTCCCAGCGGAACTCGAACCTCGCGCGCGACAGCGCATCGTCCCGTACCTGCGCGGCCGGATGGCCTTTGGCAAGATCGGCGGCGTGGGCGGCGATCTTGTAGGTGATGACACCGACCTTCACGTCGTTGCGGTCAGGTAGACCGAGATGTTCCTTCGGCGTGACATAGCAGAGCATGGCCGTGCCGAACCAGCCGATCATCGCCGCCCCGATGCCTGAGGTGATGTGGTCATAACCGGGCGCGATATCCGTCGTGAGCGGCCCAAGCGTATAGAAAGGCGCCTCGCCGCAGGTCTTCAGCTGCTTGTCCATGTTTTCCTTGATCTTGTGCATCGGCACATGGCCGGGACCTTCGATCATCACCTGGCAATCTTTCGCCCAGGCGATCTGCGTCAACTCGCCTAGCGTCTCCAGCTCGGCAAACTGCGCTGCATCATTGGCGTCGGCAATCGAGCCGGGCCTAAGGCCGTCCCCCAGCGAGAAGGAAACGTCATAAGCGCGGCAGATATCACATATCTCCTCGAAATGCTCATAGAGGAAACTTTCCTTGTGGTGATGCAGACACCACTTGGCCATGATCGAGCCGCCCCGCGAGACGATGCCGGTGACACGGTTGACGGTGAGTGGAATGTAATGCAGCCGCACCCCGGCATGGATGGTGAAATAATCCACCCCCTGCTCCGCCTGCTCGATCAGCGTATCGCGAAACACCTCCCAGTTGAGGTCTTCAGCAATACCGTTGACCTTCTCCAGCGCCTGATAAAGCGGCACCGTGCCGATCGGCACCGGCGAATTGCGAATGATCCATTCGCGGATATTGTGGATGTTACGGCCGGTGGAGAGATCCATGACGGTATCCGCACCCCAGCGGATGGCCCAGACCATCTTCTCCACCTCCTCAGCCATGGAGGAAGTAACGGCGGAATTGCCGATATTGGCATTGATTTTCACCAGAAAATTGCGGCCGATGATCATCGGCTCAAGTTCGGGATGGTTGATATTGGCGGGAATGATGGCGCGACCAGACGCCACTTCCTGACGCACGAATTCCGCCGTGACATAGTCAGGGATATGCGCGCCGAAACTCTCGCCGTCACGCGTAAGCTTTTCCTTCGCCGCCTCGCGCCCGAGATTTTCGCGGATGGCGATGAATTCCATTTCCGGCGTGATGATGCCGGCCCGCGCATAGGCAAGCTGCGTCACCGCCTTGCCCGGCGTCGCTTTCAGCGGCTGGTGGCGCACGGCAAATTCGGGCGTCAGCCGTTCGCCGGTGGCAAAGCCGTTATCCTCCGGCTTGACGTGCCGTCCCTCATAAGCCTCGACATCACCGCGCGCCACGACCCAGTCATGACGCAGGCGCGGCAGACCGTTTTCGATCAGGACGGGATGGCTGGGATCGGTATAGGGACCGGAGGAATCATAGACCGTCACCGGCGGTTCGCCCGCCGTCGGGTGCACCGCGATCTCTCGCATCGGCACGCGAATATGCGGATGCAAAATTCCCGGTTTATGGATTTTCGTGGAAGCGGCTTGCGGTCCGGTGGTGACGACAAGCGGGATGGTCTTGGCAACGATATTCATCTTGAGGCTCCAAAGTTTGACTGTGGAGACCCAGTTCGAGCCGGAATGATGGAAAATACCGAAGTGCCGAGTGACGGCGTCATGCGCCTGCCCGACATCAGGTCTTTGCACCGTCCCTACGCCAGTATGAACTGGATCAGGTTCAACGGGTCACTGCGCATGAAAGCAGAATCTCAGCCCCTTGACGGGACACCCCTGGTGAATGGGCACAGCAAAAGACACCGTCCGACTTTTGTCAAGGCCGCTCATCAACGCTTGGCAAAGGTGCGGGAATGACGCATGCTGCCGTTAGTTGTAATTAACCTAACGGTTTAGGTGAATATTATCGTTTGCGGCATAACGATAAGCACAAACCTTCCTAATGTTGACTTCATTGGAGATACGTCGGAATGAATGCGACTATTCGTGAAATACTGGCAAAATTCGGCCAGCTTCCCACCCCTGTCGATACGATTGCAGATGAAGCAGATCTTTATGCGGCAGGCCTCTCTTCCTTCGCATCCGTGCAACTGATGCTGGGTATCGAAGAAGCATTCGATATCGAATTCCCCGACAATCTGCTGAACCGCAAGTCTTTCGCCAGCATCAAGGCCATTGAAGACACCGTTAAGTTCATTCTGGATGGTAAAGAGGCAGCCTGATGAACGTGACCGTAGCGCCGCAGGATGAAACGCTGTCCGCGCGCGCGGGCCGTGTCGCGACCATTGCCGCAAAGCATTCGGATAACGTGGATGTCACCGGCCGCTTCCCGCAGGAAGCCGTCGATGCCTTGCGGCAGGAACGGCTGCTGGGCATTCAGGTGCCCTCCTCACTCGGCGGCGAAGGCGCCTCCATTCAAGAGATCGCCGATATCTGCGCCCGGCTCGGCCAGGCCTGTTCGGCAACCGCAATGATTTTCGCCATGCACCACATCAAGCTGTCGAGCCTGGTGGAACATGGCGTGGAAAGCACCTGGCATGCGGATTTCATGCGCCGCGTTGCAGGTGATCAGCTTCTGCTCGGCTCAGCCACCACCGAAGGCGGCATCGGCGGCAATCTGCGCAACTCCATCTGCGCGATCGAAGTCGAAGGCGATAGCTGCCGGCTGGAAAAGGATGCTACCGTCATTTCCTACGGCAGCAATGCCGATGCGATCCTCATCACCTCGCGCGCCCACAAGGATGCCGCGCCCGCCGACCAGGTGATGACCGTATTCCTGAAAAACCAATATACGCTCGAAAAGACCCATGTCTGGGATACGCTCGGCATGCGTGGCACCTGTTCGGACGGCTTCCTGTTTCGCGGCGAAGCGCCGGCGGCGCAGATTTTCCCGAAACCTTTCGCGGAAATCGCCGCACAATCCATGCTTGCAAGCTCGCATCTCCTGTGGAGCGCTGTCTGGTATGGCATTGCCTCGGACGCCGTGCTGCGCGCCCAGTCTTTTGTCAGAGCCGCGGCACGCAAATCGCCCGGCACCGCCCCTCCCGGCGCAATCCGCCTTGCCGAGGTTTCCACCAAGCTGCAGGTGGTGAAATCCAACATCATCGCCGGCATCAAGGCCTACGAGGACACCAAGAGTGACCCGGAAAAACTGATGTCGATGGCCTTTGCCGTCGCCATGAACAACGTGAAGATTTGCTCTTCCGAAACCATTCTCGAGATCATCGACCATGCCATGCTGGTCTGCGGCATCATGGGTTACAAGAACGGCACGCCCTACAGCCTCGGCCGGCACCTGCGCGACGCGCATTCCGCCCGGCTGATGATTTCCAACGACCGTATTCTCGGCAATTCCGCCAATCTCCTGCTGGTTCACAGGCAGGACACGAGCCTCTTGGGATAAGACCATGGACATGCAAACATCGTTCCTCGATCGACTGTTCGAAGAAGGCCTGCTGATTGAAACGGGTGTGGACGGTCTTTATGGCCGCAGCGGCCAGTTCGAGGACGTGATTGCCGCATTCGAGCGGCTGATCGACCGCACGGGTGGCGCCGATGGCGCCGAAGCGATCCGTTTTCCGCCCGGCATCAACCGCGCCTATTTCGAAAAGAGCGGTTACATGAAGAGCTTTCCGCAGCTCGCCGGCACGGTTCACTCCTTCTGCGGCTGCGAACTCGATCATGTCAGCCTGCTGAAATCAATGGATGAGGGCGGCGACTGGACGAAGGACCAGAAAGCCACCGACATCGTGCTGACGCCTGCAGCCTGCTATCCGCTTTATCCGACGATCGCCAAGCGTGGCGCGCTGCCTGCCGGCGGCGGTCTCTATGACATCCAGTCCTATTGCTTCCGCCATGAACCCTCCAAGGATCCCGCCCGCCAGCAGCTTTTCCGAATGCGCGAATATGTCTGCATGGGCACCGAGTCCGATGTCACCGAATTCCGCCAGACCTGGATGGATCGCGGCGTGGAGATGATGAAAGCAGTCGGGCTCGACGTCACCATCGATATCGCCAACGATCCCTTTTTCGGCCGCGCCGGCAAGATGCTCGCCAACAACCAGCGCGACCAGAACCTGAAATTCGAGCTCTTGATTCCGGTCACGTCAGCGACCAACCCGACGGCCTGCATGAGCTTCAATTATCACCAGGATGCCTTCGGCCAGAAATGGGGCCTGAACCTCGACAATGGCGATGTCGCCCATACCGCCTGCGTCGGTTTCGGCCTTGAGCGCATCGCGCTGGCGCTGTTTGCCCATCACGGTCTCGACGTGAAGAAATGGCCTGCAAAGGTCGTGGAAACCCTCTGGGGCTGATTATCCATGCGGCAGATTTTTCCGGGCCTCGATCCCAAAAACTATGTGCAGCATCCGCTTCATTCTTCCGAGAGAATGTGGCCGGAGACCAATTGCTACATCGATTTATGGATCGAAGTGCTGGCCTCGAAAGGCTTATCCCCGGAGGCCATGTTCGGTTTTACACTGACGCAGGATTTCGAGGGTGACCAGTTCACTTTTTTCAAGGTGCCGCTGGAAGACCTCGAAGCCCTTTATGGCGTTCGCGCTACCGAACTTGCAATCTTCGACAAAGTGGAAGACCACATCGCGACGCAGCTGGAACGCGGCCGCATCTGCCTTATCGAGATGGACAGCTTCTATATGCCCGACACCCATGGGGTCGGCTACCGGAAGGAGCACGGCAAGACCACCGTCGCCATCAACCGGCTTGATCTTGAAAAGCGGGAACTGGACTATTTCCACAATGCCGGCTTTTTTCATCTCTCCGGTGAGGATTTTGACGGGCTCTTCCAGCATCATCTGGCCGAGACCGACCCGCCGTTTCTGCCCTACACCGAATTTGCCAAATTCGCAGACAGCAATCCTTCACCGGCGCATATTCGCAAGACGGCTGAACGGCTCTTGAAGTTTCATTTTTCCAGGCGCCCTTCCGCCAACCCGGTCCGGGCTTTTGCAAAAGTGTTTCCCGCCCAGGTGGAAAAGGTTGCCGACAGGCCCTTCGGCTTCTTCCACAAATACGCCTTCAACACGCTGCGGCAGCTCGGCGCCAATTTCGAACTGGCGGCAAGCCACTTCGAATGGCTGGACAAGCCAGGTTTTTCTGAAGCGAGAGACCACGCGCTCAAGATCTCGGAGGTTGCCAAGACCGTTCAGTTCCAGCTTGCACGCGCCGTTACCCGACGTAAGTTCGATGCGCTGGCCACCGTGCTCGATCCGGCCGCGGACGCATGGGATGGTTTGATGGAAAACCTTGGCAAAAAACTATCTGATGCGAGCGAGGCCGCGTGAGGACCTATCTTCCCGGGGAAAGCGAGGAAGTGTTGAGTGAAGGCTGGAAGCTGACACTGACGCCCGCCGATGCCTGCGAAACCCCATCAGATATTTCGGCATCGCTCGAAAGCTTTCATGTCTCCGTTCCCGGCACCGTGGCGCAAGCGTTGGAAGCGGCCGGGAAATTCGATCGCCTTGCCCCCGTCGCCCTTAATGACAGGGATGCCTGGTATCGGCTGACGATGATTTCAGATGCGCGGGAACGGGCCATCCTGCGCTTTGATGGTCTCTCCACCATTGCCGAAATCTTCTTCAACGGTGAGCTGATTGCCGCGAGCCAAAGCATGTTCGAAAGGCTGGAAGTGCCGGTCCAGATGACAGGCGCAGACGAGCTTTCGATCTGCTTCCGGGCCCTTGCGCCGAGGCTCGAAAAGACCGGTCCGCGCGCCCGCTGGCGTCCGCAGATGATGAATACCCAAGGGTTACGGCTGATCCGCACCACGGCGCTCGGCTATATGCCCGGCTGGTGCCCGGAAATCCATGCCGCCGGCCCATGGCGACCCATCAGCCTCATCAGACAGGACGGCGTGTTGTGCACGCTGCGGTCTTCGCTGGACGAGGATGGAACGGGAACTGTCAGCATCGTGCTGGAAACCGACCGGCCCATAAAATCGGCAAGGCTTGGTTGCGCCGGTTATAGCGCCGACCTTTCTCAGGACGAAAACGGCAAGCTGTCCGGCGAACTGCGCATATTGCATGTCGAACAGTGGTGGCCGCACACGCATGGCAGACCGGCTTTGCACGACGTCGTTCTCGACCTGGACAGCACCCAACATCACCTTGGGCGCACCGGCTTCCGGCGTATAGAGGTCTACCATGGTGAAGACGGCAACGGTTTCGGCCTCAAGGTGAACGGTCAGTCGGTCTTCTGCCGCGGTGCGGTCTGGACGACGGCCGATATTGTGCGCCTGCCGGGAACACGGCCGGACTATGAACCGTGGCTGCGAAAAGCCGCGGAAGCCGGCATGAACATGATCCGCGTCGGCGGCACCATGGCCTATGAGACGCCGGAATTTTTCGCGCTTTGCGACGAACTCGGCATCATGGTCTGGCAGGATGCCATGCTTGCGAATTTCGATTACCCGGCGAAAGATGAGAGCCTGCACCAGCATATCGTTGCGGAAATCTCGCAATTTCTCGAAGCGACTGCGCTTTCTCCATCGCTTGCCGTTTTCTGCGGCGGCAGTGAAATGTACCAGCAGGGCGCCATGCTTGGCCTACCGGAACAGATATGGAAGGGCACGCTCACCGAGGAGATTATTCCAGATGTGATTGCCGAAAAGCGGCAGGATGCGGTCTATGTCGCCAATTCCCCTTCCAGCGGCGCTTTGCCCTTCTTCCCCAATGCCGGCGTGGGCCACTATTACGGCGTTGGCGCCTACTGCCGGCCATTGGAAGATGCCCGCCGCGCCGATCTGCGTTTCGCCGCTGAATGTCTCGCCTTCGCCAATATTCCAGAACAGGAGACACTGGACAGATATCTTCCCGGCGTGGCCATTCACGATCCGCGCTGGAAAGCGCGAACACCGCGTGACCGTGGCGCTTCCTGGGATTTCGAGGATGTCCGTGATCATTATCTGAAGCTGCTTTACGAGGTCGAACCGGATGTACTGCGGCGGGAAGACGGCGCCCTTTATTTCGACATGTCGCGCGCCGCGACGGCCGAGGTGATGGAGGCGACGTTCGCCGAATGGCGGCGCAGCGGCTCTTCCTGTCAGGGCGCTTTGGTCTGGACGCTCCAGGACCTCGTTCCCGGCGCGGGCTGGGGTATCATCGATGCCGCCGGCAGGCCAAAATCCGTCTGGCATGCGCTGAAAAGAGCGTTCCGCCCCGTTCAGGTCAGCCTTTCCGACGAAGGCACCAACGGGCTCGACATTCACATCCTCAACGAGACGGGCGACAGCCTGAATGCCATGCTGGAGCTGACCTGCCTGCGCGAAGGTGTGCAGCCCGTCGTTCACGCCAAACGGCCCCTCGCGCTATTGCCGCGAGAGAGCCAGACGATTGCCGCAACCGACCTGTTCGGCGCTTTTTTCGATACGACCTATGCTTATCGTTTCGGCCCGCCATCCCATGATGTGACGATCGCCCGCCTTCGGGATATTGCGACCGGGCATGTCATCGCCGACGCCTTCCATTTTCCGCTCGGCCGGAAAAAGGCGCTGCATGCCGCAAACCTTCAGGTCGCAATCAGCGAAACAAACGGCAACTGGTCCGTTGAAATCGGCACAGACCGGCTGGCGCAGTCGGTCCATATCACGGCAGAGGGCTACCGCGCTTGCGAAAGCTGGTTCCATCTCGGCCCCGGCGACACCAGAAAAATCAGCCTTTTACCGGAAACCGCCACAACCGAAGCCCCTCCCTCCGGAGAGGTCGTGTCACTGGGCTCCAGCCGGCGGTTTTCGTTCTAGAGCCAGCTGTTTCACCGTTTCGATATAGATTGTCTTCGCTTCCGGCGTCGAAAGATTGTGATCGGCATCGGGAATGATGGTCAGCGACACGTTGCGATACGCCGCCAGCCCGTCACCGTCGGCATCAAAGTAATACTGGAAATGCTCGAGGCCATCGTCATTGTCGCTATAGAGCAGATGGACGGCGGTATTCTTCGCCTTCAGCCTGTCGAAAGCGCCGAAGACGGCCCGCCCTTCCTCGCTACCCCTGCGAAACAGTTTTGCCGTTTTTGTCGAAAGCCGCTTCATCGTCGCCTTGAGAATATTCAGCCCGGCGCTTGCCACATCGACATCGCCGCTGATCAGCCGCTTGAATGTGGCACCCTGGCGAAAACGCTGGCTGTATTCCCCGAAGGAACGCGGCCTTTTATGCAGCGCCTCGTCCACAGAACGGCCCTTGCGCCAGTGGAAAACAACCGGATTGACCGCAACCACGGCCCCGATCCGGTCATCGGCAAGCGCGCCGTTAAAAGCGAGATAGGCGCCGCTGCACCGGCCCGCCGCAATGAAGGGCCCTTTGCCCCGCGCGTCAAGAAAATCCAGTGCGGCGGCCACGTCGTCATTCTGCCCGGCATCGTAAAGAACCTGATCGGGCGCGTTTTTGACGGGCGGACTATCGGCAATATTGGCCGCATCGAAGCGCAATGAGGCAACGCCTTCGCGCGCCAGAGCACGGGCCATCTGTACGGAGAGCCTGCCCCAACCCGCATGCCGGTCATAGGCAGCACCCAGCAGGAGAACCGAAGACACCGCCTCCCGGTCATCCGGCCGACAGAAGACACCGAAGAGCCGCCCGCCGTCGCCGAACTGCACGGGCTGCTCGATGAAACCACGGCCGCGCTGCGGCGCGTTGAGGATCATATCCTCCTCAGCATGGGCGGGGCTTTCGGCATGGGTCTGAGACAGAACCCAGTCCACCAGCCGGTTCACCACATCACCTGAAATCTTCGAGAGCGTAGGACTGGAAACGAGATCGTCATAGCCGGAAAACGCCGCCTCCTCCACCTCACCGCCAATTGCAGCGAGATGTTTGGCGAAATCGGCATCGGTCACGCGACCGGGTCGCGACAGGACCAGAATGGTGCGCGCCGGAACGGCCGCGAGATTGGCAAGATTGGTCTTCTTGACCGCATCCGCAACACCTTCAGGCATGGTCATGCCCGCAATCGCGCCCGCCTGCGCGAGGCGTTGACCGGGCCTGAGACCAAGGCCGTCATCGATCATGGATGACCACATCGCCAGTTCGCGCAGATAGGCGCGGCCGGAAACGACAGGCGCCAGAAAGGCCATGGAGCCGGTGCCCGCCACATCGGCAAGCGCCTGCGCCGCGATCAGGCATCCGAGCCCCTGCGCAACGACCACCACGTCCGCGCATCCGGAAAGACGCTTCAGAAAAGCGAAAGCCGCGCGCGTGTCGGAAAGCCAGTCCGCCGCACGGCCCGCATCTTCAGGATCGAAGGCATCACCCGCGCCGAGATAGTCAAATCGCAGGCTTGCAACGCCAAGAGCCGCCAGCCTCTCTGCCAGAATCCGCTGAAACTTGCGGCTGCACAATTCCTCCATGCCCCAGGGGCTGACGAAAAGAACGGCATGGGCCTGCCTAACATCCTGGCGCGCGGGATGGAAAACGCCGGCGAGCCCGTCAAAAGAGACGGGATGTGCAACCGCCCCATCAACGCCAATGCCGGAAAGCGACAATGCATCAAGAGACGGATCGCTGCCTGTTCGCTCTGAAATATCTATCGCCATCGACCTTGCCATTATCGCGCCAGTGTGTGGCTCAACCATTACGGGATCATTATATCGAAGCGTCTTAACGCCTGATCTACAATAAAAACAACAATATTAGAGAACTCTAAAAATATAGTCGTATTTATATCGCCCGCTACCCGCACGTTGCAAAAACAATCGCCGGGGTAACGGACAAGTCTCGACAGGCCCGCTATTTTGCTCGAAACCGCTTGAATATACTGATAAATAGCGAGTCCCGTACCTATTTGCAGGAGGAGGTTGCGCCACCCGGCCACCGGATCGTCTAGACACCGCGCAAACCATCACGCCGGGCCTCGCCCGCCAGGTCATAGAAGTTTTATATGGAACAAAGCCTTACGCGTTATATCTGGTCTCACACGAGGCGGCAGCAGCTTTTCATTCTGCTGATCGTGGCCCTGTCCATGATCCCCTATTTTCTCGCCTTCGATCTGCCCAAACAGATCGTCAACGGGCCTATTCAGGGGGATGGCTTCGAAGGGGCGAACGCGACGCAGCTCTTCATGCATCTCACGGTCGATATTCCCTATTGGGGCACCGTGACGCTCTTCCCCGGGATCGAACTCAACCGCATGTCGATGCTGATGGGGCTCAGCCTGACATTCCTTGCACTCGTCATCATCAACGGGCTCTTCAAATATTACATCAATACCTACAAGGGCCGCCTTGGCGAGCGGCTTCTCAGGCGTATCCGTTTCGAACTTATTGATCGGATTCTGCGTTTCCCGCCCACGCATTTCAAGCGGGTAAAAGGCGCCGAAATCTCCAGCATGGTGAAGGACGAGGTGGAGCCGCTTGGCGGATTTACCGGTGATGCCTTCGTACAGCCCGCACTTCTAGGCGGCCAGGCGCTCTCCGCGCTCTTCTTCATTCTCGTGCAGAATTTATGGCTCGGTCTGATCGCGGCTTTCATGGCAGCCATACAGGTCGGCATCATCCCCAAAATGCGCCGCCGCCTCATCGAACTTGGCCGCCAGCGGCAGTTGAGCGCGCGCCAGCTTGCCGGACGTATCGGCGAGATGGTCGACGGCATCGGCACCATCCACGCCTATGACACGTCTAATTTCGAGCGCGCCGATGCCTCACACCGGCTCGGCGACATCTTCAAGATCCGTTACGACCTCTACCAATGGAAGTTTCTGGTCAAGTTTATCAACAACTTCCTCGCGCAGCTCACGCCCTTCTTCTTTTATGCGCTCGGCGGTTATCTGACCCTTAAGGGCAGCCTTGATGTCGGCCAGCTGGTCGCCGTCATCAACGCCTATAAGGAACTGCCGGGACCGCTGAAGGAACTGATCGACTGGGATCAGGCGCGACAGGATGTCCAGGTAAAATACGAGCAGGTCTTCGAACAGTTCAATACGCCGAACATGATCGATGACAAGGTGCAGAAACTGTCCCCGGGAACCGTCGCGGCGATCACCGCGCCGCTCGTCATCACCAATCTGACGCTCGAGGATGATAGCGGCAGCCGGCTTCTGGAACAGGCGTCGCTGAAGATCGAGCCGGGCGAGGTGATCGCCATCGTCGGCGGCTCGGGCGCCGAGGCGCTTGCGGATGCGATCGGCCGCACGCTCTGGCCAACTTCGGGCAAGGTCAGCATCAACGATGTCGACATATTGGAACTGCCGGAATCGCTCACCGGGCGACGCATTTCCTATGTCTCCTCCGACAGTTATTTTTTCCACGCCAGCCTGAAGGACAATCTGCTTTACGGCCTCAAGCACGCACCGCTTTCGGACAAGAACTACGAGGGCACTGCGCTGGAGCATCGCAAATGGGAAATCCGCGAAGCCAGGATGGCGGGAAATCCGCTGATCGACATCAACAGCGAATGGATCGATTACGCCTCGAGCCCGGCTGGCGACGGCAAGCCGGAAAATCTCATCCGGGCCATTCTGGCCGTGCTCGACAGCGTGGAGCTGTCACAGGATATTCTGGAATTTGCCCTGCGCTCGTCGATCGACCCTCTGACCGACCTGCATCTTGCCGCCCGCATCGTGGAATTGCGGCATGTGTTGCGCGCCGAACTGGAAAAGGAAAATCTGAGCGGCCTCATCGCTCCCTTCGAACTGGAAAGCTACAATAGCGAAGCGACCGTTGGCGAAAACCTGCTGTTCGGCACCATGCGGGACTCGTCCCAGACGATCAGGACCGTCATCGAGAGCGACTATTTCCGCTCGCTGATGCGCAAAACCGGCCTCGTCAAAACCCTGTTCGAAATGGGCTACACGATTGCCGAAAACATCGTGGAAATCTTTGCCGACCTGCCCGGAGACCACCCCTTCTTCCAGCAGCTCACCTTCATGACGCCCGAGGACATTCCGGTCTATCAGCAGATGCTGCAGCGGCTTCAGGGAAAGAGTTTCGACGAGGCCAATGAAGCCGAAAAACGCGCGATGCTGCGGCTGAGCTTCTTCTACATAGAACCTCGCCAGCGTTTCGGCCTGCTATCGCCGGAAATCATGAACCGGATCGTCGAAGTCCGGCACATGTTCCACGAGAACCTGCCCGACAGCCTGAAAAACGTGATCGAAATCTACGATCCGACCAAATACATGAGCGCCACCAGCCTTCTGGACAATATTCTCTTCGGCAAGGTGAGCCATCGCTATACCGACGCCTCGCGGCGCATTACCCGCATCGTCGCCGACGTCATGCGCAAGCAGGGCGTCTATGAGCGCGTGCTCGCGGTGGGGCTGGATTTCAACCTGGGTGCCGGCGGCAAGCGGCTTGGCCCGCTTCAGCGCCAGAAGCTCAATCTCGCGCGGGCGCTGATCCGCAAATCCGATTATTACGTATTCAACCGCCCCCTTCCCGGTCTCGATCCCCGACAGCAGGAGGAAATTGTCGAGCGGGTCATCACACTCCTGAAACAGAACAACAATAACCCCTCGATCGTATGGGTTCTGTCGAATGCGCACCTCTCGCGCATGTTCGAGCGGGTGATCGTCGTTCATCAGGGCCTGATCACAGCTGACGGAAGTTACGAGACTCTCGCCGAGGAAAACGGTACATTCAAGGAAATGGTCGCGACATAAATCCAAGAATGCGACCGAGGTGGAACAAGAACAGGGTAAGGCAATGCTGTTTAAAGACGAAATTCAGATGTTGAAACGGGTTCCGTTTTTCTCGGAAATGGAACCGTCCAAACTCAAGCTGCTCGCATTCGCATCCGACCGCGTGTCCTATCATGCCGGAGATATGCTGTTCCGGCAGGGAGATGTCGGCGATGCGGCCTATGTTCTTCTGACCGGCAAAGTGGATGTTCTCGTCGATTCGCCATCGGGCACGCTCAAAGTGGCCGAAATGACCGGCAACGCCATCGTCGGTGAAATCGCCATCCTCTGTGACAGCGTCAGAACCGCGACCATTCGCGCCTCCACCAATGTGGAAGCCCTGCGCATCGGCAAGGAACAGTTCTTCAAGCTCATGTCCGACTTCCCCGACATCACCATCAAGGTCATGCGGGTTCTTGCCGAACGCCTTACCCAGACGACGGCGGAACTGAGCAAAGCGCGCTCAGGCGCCAGGACATAAACGACAATTCCTTGCTACCTTGAATGGCGATATTGGAAAAATAAATGTCGTACTATTGCAATATAAATGAAATGCTGACTGAATAAGGGGTAAAGGGACCCGCCGGAAACGAGCGGATATAAGATTTATAGAAACAACGGGCTTTCATGGGAGGAAAGCGTGCAAGATTCCGTTGTTATTGGGGTGTGCCATGGCGTTCGATTCCGACACGAGAAGTCGGGAAAGTAATAGAAATTTTCGGGTAAAGATCTGGGGTGCGCGGGGAACGCTTCCCGTTTCAGGTGAAAACTTCCGGAAATACGGCGGGAATACCATCTGCATCGAGGTGAGATGCGGTGATCACGTTCTTTTTTTCGATGCCGGTTCCGGCCTGCATCCCGCTGGTCTTGCGTTGCGGGCGGAAGGCATTACCGACGTCAACCTGTTCTTCTCACACTGTCACTACGACCACATTGTCGGCTTTCCCTATTTCAAGCCCTTTTATAACAGCTCCAACGATGTCGCCATCTGGTCGGGCCATTTGGCCGGAAGCATGACCACCCGGGAAATGCTCAAGGATTTCATGAGCCCTCCCTGGTTCCCCGTGCCATTGGAGATTTGCTGCGCAAAGATCGCCACCCGGGACTTCAAGGCGGGCGATGTGCTCGATGTGCACCCCGGCCTATCGATCAGAACCGGCATGCTCAACCATCCCGGCAATGCCATCGGATACCGGCTGGACTGGGAAGGTAAGTCGCTGGCCATCATCACCGACACCGAACATGAGCCCGGCAGCATCGATGAAACTGTTCTTGATCTCATCAGGGATGTCGATCTTTTCCTCTATGACGCCATGTTCACCGATGAGGAAATGGGTCTTTACCGCGGTTATGGCCATTCCTCCTGGCAACAGGCAATCCGCCTCGCCAAACTTGCAGACGCAAAAAATGTCGGCTTCATCCACCACGCTCCGAGCCGCAGCGACGACGAGTTGGACGATATCGAAAAGCAGGCGAAAGCCGAATTCAGCGGCGCATTCGCGGCGATGGACGGTCAGGTCATCGAAATCTGATCCTCATCGGGCCTCGGTGTAGGGCCGCCTTCGACCGTTTTTCGATCTGGCGGTGGAACATTCCTCACCACGCGTGCATTCGAACACGCACAATTGACCGCTGCCGATCAATTGCTCCACGATATTGCCATGAGCCGGCCTGCATTTAAGGTATTTGCAGGAGACGCATATCCCGTTTTTCCGCCTGAAAATACGGGGAGACGATCTAAGATAGAACCACCCCTATTGCATGATGATTCTATACCGAACGGCCATTTGATGGGATTTGCATGATCCGTTTCTTTTCGGAAACCAATTTAAGACGCGCCCGGATCGCATCCGGCCTCATCATATTTGCTTTCGTTTTTTCCCACCTCTCCAATCATTCCCTTGCACTCATCTCCATCGACACCGCTGAACGGGCGCGAAAGTGGTTCAGCCTGATCTGGCTTAATCCTGTCAGCAGCCTGCTTTTTTACGGGTCGGTCGTGGTGCATGTCTGCCTTGTGCTGCGTTCGCTTTATCTGCGCAGAACGCTGCGCATGCCGCTGCGCGAGGCGCTTCAGGTCATATTCGGACTGTCGATCCCGTTTCTGATCATCGGCCACGCGGTCAATATCCGCGCCTCACATATGCTCTATGGCATCGACGTCGGTTATTATTCCGTCATCCGGCGGCTCTGGATCAACAATCCGGTCAACGGCGCCTGGCAAAGCCTCGCATTGATTGTCATCTGGACCCATGGATGCATCGGCCTCTATTTCTGGCTGCGATACCGCGACTGGTATCCAAAAACCGCCGGGCTGTTCATGACGGTGGCTGTGATGCTGCCGCTTCTGGCCTTGCTGGGCTTCAGCGATGCAGGCCGCTGGCTGGAAGAGGTGGATCGGAAATATGCGCTTCCTCCGGGGCTCACGGATAACACAATCCAGAGAGACGAACTCCCGCTGCAAAGGGAGATGGAAACGCGGATCCGGTTCATCACCGGCGCGACCGAGGCGATTTTCGCCGGCGGGGTGATGCTGGTCTTCGTTTTGCGCGGTGTGCGAAGCTTCCGGCAAAGGCTGACCGCGATTGAAATCCACTATGAACAGGGCGTGCAGGCGCGCATTCCGGCCGGATTCAGTATTCTCGAAGCCAGCAGGCTCGCGGGCATCCCGCATTACTCCGTCTGCGGCGGCAAGGGGCGCTGCTCGACCTGTCGCGTCAAGGTTCTGAACAGCAAAGGTCCGCTTCCGCCACCCGGAGATATCGAGCAGACCACGCTCCGGCGTATCCATGCGGATTCGGACGTGCGGCTCGGTTGTCAGTTGCGCCCCACCAGCGATCTCGACATCGCGCTTCTCGTTTCACCACCCCAGCAGAGCGATCTGCCGGCGGATGCGCAGCCGGCGCGCCCCGGCCGGGAAGAGGAAATCGCCATCCTCTTCTGCGATCTGCGCAATTTCACCACGCTGTCGGAAGCCAAGCTGCCCTATGATGTCGTCTTCCTTCTGAACCGTTATTTCACCATCGTCGGTCAGGCCGTCGAACAGGCCGGCGGTCATCTCGATAAATTCATCGGCGATGGCGCCATGGCCCTTTTTGGGCTAGGCGAGGATACGGACCGGGCCTGTCGCAACGCCATGAAGGCGGCCGCAACCATATTGCGGGATATCGCCATCCTGAACGAGGGGTTGGAGAAACAATTCGCTGTCCGCCTGGAAGTAGTGGTTGGCATTCACGCCGGCCCGAGCATCGTCGGCGTGATGGGATATGGCGCGGCAAAAACCCTGACCGCCATAGGCGATACCGTGAATGTCGCAAGCCGGCTCGAATCCAAGGCCAAGGAATTCGGCGCCGCCATCGTCGTTTCCGAACCGGCCATCATCCAGGCAGGACAGGAGATTGACGATCTCAGAAGCGAAGACATCGCCATTCGCGGACGAAACTCGCAGATGAAAGTCTATCTGCTCTCGAAAGAAGAGAGCGAGCGTTATCTATGAAATAGCCACGGCGCCTCTGTCTTCGGGCTGTCCGACGTCAAATCTTGCGATAGAGAAAATAGCGATCCGTCGGAACGCTTTCCGGCACCGGCAGCGGTTTCAGCATGGCATGATCGAGCGGCAGACCGCTGATGGCGATACCGCCTTTCGCCAGCATACCCGCGGCAAGATCGGGCAACCATGTGAGCGTAACCGCATCCTTTTCCGGATAACCCGTGCCGATATCGGCATGCACCATCGCCGCATCCGTACCGATGAAGGCCGGAGCGGTTTGCGAAATTTCACCGATCACGAGATCCTCTGCCGCCGGAACGGAGGAGGCATGTGCACCCATGGCCCTGTCAAAAGCGATGATGCGACGGTTGGGAAACAGTTCCCGCAGGTGATTGAAAGTGCGCCCGTTTCCAAGCCCGATTTCCATGAGTGCACCCTGATCGGGCAGATCGAGATCGGCCGCGACGTGGTTGAGGATGTCGCGCTGTGCGCTCAAACGGCGAATGAAACTGTCGAGTCTGCTCATAATATCAGGCCTTGATGATGTGTTTTGCTGCGATATCCCGGCGCGCGAAGACATTTCGTGTATCGATGATCAGCGGCGCCCAGTCGCTGAGCGCGGCATAGTCGACATTGTCGTGATCCGTCGCGACAAGAACGGCATCGAAGCTGCCGATGGTCTCCTTGTTCCATGATACGGATTTCATGCCCATAAGGTGGCTATATTCCCGGGTTCTCGGGATTTCCGCCACATAAGGATCGAAATAGGCCGCTTCGCCACCGCGCTCCTGAATAAGCTCCATGAGCTTCAGCGACGGGCTTTCGCGAATATCAGGCACGTTTTTTTTGTAGGCGAGACCGACGACCAGCACCCTGGAACGGCTGAGCGCCTTGCCGGAATGGATATCCAGCGCTTCGGCAACCCGCCCGACGACATGGCGCGGCATGCCGGTATTGATTTCGCCTGCTAGCTCGATGAACCGCGTCGGCAATTCATATTCGCGCGATTTCCAGGTGAGGTAGAAAGGGTCGATCGGTATGCAATGACCGCCGAGACCGGGACCGGGATAAAACGGCATGAAACCGAACGGCTTGGTTTTTGCCGCATCGATCACTTCCCATATGTCGATGCCCATCGCCTCGTAGACGACCTTGAGTTCGTTGACGAGCGCGATATTGACGGCACGGAACACGTTTTCGGTTATTTTCACCGCCTCTGCCGTGGCGTTTGTCGAAACCGGAACGATCTTCTTCACCACGGAGCTGTAGAAGGTAGCCATCAGCTTTCCGGCAGCTTCGCCGTCACCGGCGACGACCTTCGGAATGGTCGAGGTCTCGAAATCGCGATTGCCCGGATCTTCCCGCTCGGGCGAAAAACCGATGAAGAAATCGACGCCGGAGACGAGGCCGGCGCTCTCCAGAATGGTCTTCACCACCCCGTCGGTCGTGCCGGGATAGGTGGTCGATTCCAGCACCACGAGCTGCCCCTTGCGCAGATGCGCGGCGATATCCCGGCAGGTTTTTTCAACATAGGAAAGGTCCGGCTCGCGATATTTCGTCAGCGGCGTCGGCACGCAGATGGCGATCACATCGCATTCGGCCAGCCTGGAGAAATCGCTGGTGGCAACAAAACCGTCATCCTGCCGCACACTTGCCAGCACCTCATCGGAAACCGCCTCGATATAGCTGCGGCCCGCTTCGATTGCGGTAATTTTAGCGGGGTCGATGTCGAAACCGACGACCTTGAAACCGGCCTTGGCGACCGTCATGGCAAGCGGCAGGCCGACATAGCCGAGGCCGATTACCCCTGCTTTGGCGCTTTTGTTTTCGATGCTGGAAAGCAGGGTCTGGGAAATGTCTGGAGAAGTCAAAGCGTGTCACGCTCCGCGCATGTGCAAAAGATGCCTTTCAGTTGGGCAAGAATGACCGACCTGTCAAGGCTCGGCCCTTTCAAATTCCGGTTGACGCCCAAGCCGCCGGCGACGCACAACCATCCGCATGAAGATCGCCTTTTATTCGCCGCTCAAGTCACCCAACCATCCCGTTCCCTCCGGCGACCGGCTGATGGCCCGACTTTTGATGAAAGCGATGACAATAACTGGCCATGAGGTTTTCGTCGCCTCGGAACTGCGCAGCTTTCTGAAACAACCGGACGATCCGGCGCGGCCAGCGCTCACCGAGGAAGCGGGGCGCGAAATCGAAGCGATAGCGGAGCGCTGGCGGCAGGAGGGCGCACCGGACCTCTGGTTTTGTTATCACCCCTATTACAAGGCCCCGGATCTGCTCGGCCCGGAACTCGTGCGACGTTTCGGCATCGCCTATGTGACTGCAGAGGCATCCTATTCGCCGAAACGCAACGGCATGGGCTGGCGCGCGGTTCAGGACGGGTTGCTCGCTGCATTGAACGGGGCCGCGGTCAATATCTGCTTCACCGCGCGGGATCGTGAAGGGCTTCTGAGCGCTTCCCCCACCCTGCAATGGGCGATGTTGCCGCCCTTCATCGACGCCGGGGCATTTCTCAGCAACACACCCCGGCCGGAGCCCGCAAGGCTGATCACCGTCGCCATGATGCGGGCGGGCGACAAGCTCTCGAGCTACCGTGCCCTGTCCGAAGCGCTGGCCTTATTGCCTGAGATTCTTGACTGGACGCTGGATATCATCGGCGACGGCCCGGAACGCGCGGCCGTGGAGACGATGTTCAGCACTTTTCCCGATCATCGCCTTGTCTGGCACGGAGAGAAAAGCCCGACAGAAATCGTCGCACTTCTTTCAAAAGCTTCCCTCTATGTCTGGCCGGGCCATGGCGAGGCCTATGGTCTCGCCTATCTCGAAGCGCAGGCCGCCGGTCTGCCTGTCGTGGCCGAAAAAGTCGCCGGCGTTCCCGAGGTGGTAAAATCCGGCACGACAGGATTACTGACACCGGAAAATGATACAGCCGCTTACGCCGAGGCAATCAGGACCCTGCTCGGCGATGACAGGCAGCGTGAAGAGCTGGCAAAAGCGGCCCGCCAGTTCGTCATCAATGAACGATCTCTGGAAAACGCCGCAACGACACTGAACCAAATTCTTTTGCAGGCAAAGGCATAAAGATCATGAGTCTGGAAAAACTGAACGCGGCACTGGATGAATGCAGTCGGCGCGGCATAAAGGCCGATCTCTGGCTCCGGGACGACGACGCGGTAGAACCGACACCGGCTCTCGACTTGCTTCTTGATCTTTGCGGCAGCTTTTCCGTCCCTGTTACGCTCGCGGTCATTCCCGAGATGACGACGGATAAGCTCGCGACACATCTGGATGCCTCGGATATTGCTGACGTCGTCGTCCATGGCTGGTCCCATGTAAATTACGCCGGAGCCAAAGAAAAGAAACAGGAACTCGGGTCGCATCGCGGCCCGGCCATCGTGCTTGATGAATTGCAATCCGGACTGGATAAGCTCCACGACCTGCATGGCAGGCGTCTGGTGCCGATGCTGGTGCCGCCGTGGAATCGCATCGATGCCGGTATCGTGACGAGCTTGGCGGATATCGGCTATCGCGCTTTATCCGTCTTCGGCCCTGAGAAAAACACCGTGCCGCCGTGCCTGAACACCCATGTCGATGTCATCGACTGGCACGGTAGCCGCGGCGGCCGCGACGACGATATCCTGTTTTCCGAGACCGCCACCCGCATCCTGCGCACCGTCGAAGAGGGCGGCACGACCGGTATCCTCACCCATCATCTCGTGCATGACGACACTGTCTGGCGCTTCCTGCGGCAGCTTTTCGAGGTGACGACAGGGCACCCCGCCGCCCGCTGGCGTTCCTCGAACGATCTCGTCAACGAGATATCACCATGACTTCCAGGCGATCAGCATCCCGCTGTCCTGCGTGGCAAGTTCCCGCCTGATCGCTTCCACGTCCTCCAGCGGCGCACGGTCGGCAAGGGCCGCGGCAACGAATGACGCCGGCGCAAGGCTGATGCTGCCCGCCCGGGCGATGACGGTGAAGATCAACGGGCCGGTCGACCACCAGGCCGGAGCACGCGGCATTTCCTCGATGATCCCGGGAAAGGCCTCAAGCATCTTGCCGAAGACCGGATGTCCGGCCGGGGCAGCAATGAAGGAGTTGGCAAGCAGCATGCTGCCCTGCCCCGTATCGCGCGGCGTTTTTTCGTCAAACGCCGTCAGCCCTGTCAGAGGCAGGAAAGCATCGAAACTCAGATCGTCGCGCGCCGGATACCAGTCGCAGTCGAGATAGATGCCACCAAAACGCTCCAGCAGGATGTAACGGGCCACATCCACCGCGCCCGGATAATCGCCCTCACTGAGCATCCTGTTAAAGATGGCATTCGAAAACACGCCCTCCCGCTCAAGATCGGCCTCCCGCCAGAGGCGATAGTCATAACCGTGCTGTGCGGCATGGGCGCCCCAGGCTTGGACCGATATCGGCGGCGCTTTTTCTCCGATCCATATCTGGTGAATGAGCCGTGGCACATCCTCCCGGCTTTTAAGATTGATCACGCGCCGATCTTCGGCGGAAAACTGCGCATATTTTTCCAGCGTCGGCGGCGGCGGAACAAGGGTATATTGATAACCGATCCTGGCAACCAGATCGCCTTCGGCCTTGGCGAGGCGCAGCCGCGCGGCATGCAGCCGGCGCGGCAGGCCGAGCACGGTTCGCTCGCCCATCAGATGCGCGTCCTTTGCTGCAACCAGCGATAAGAGAAGTGCGTTTGCTTCCGCATATTGCCCTTCATTTTGCAACTGCCGGGCCTTATCGAGCTGAGCGTCGTAATATTTCTTGTCGGACATGGATCCTCGTTCCAAAGCGCCCGTTAACATAGCACCAAACATGCACGGTCAGGCAAGCCGCCACATTTCGGAAGCCGGCTTTGAATTCGCTAAACAATTCGATGTTTCAGAGGCATAGACAGACAACAAACCCTGCGATAACGTGAGTTTAAGCCCTCCTGAACAATTGTCACAAGGCAACGATAAAGAGACGGCAAGGAACCTTTTGGCATGAGCGTTGGCGCAGATTTGCTCCGTATTGAAAATCTGCGGGTCTCTTTTTCTCTCATGGGCGGCACCATTGATGCCGTCAGGGATACCAGCCTGCGCATTCTCCCGGGAAAAGTCACGGCTCTTGTCGGCGAATCCGGCTCGGGAAAGTCCGTCATCGGCCAGACCATCATGGGCATCCATCCCAAGACGGCGCGGGTAAACGGCCGCGTACTCTTCACCGATCCCGAAAACGCCGCCGCCGGACCCGTAGACCTGCTGCAATTGCCGAAGGATGGCCGGGAAATCCGCTCGATCCGTGGCAATCGCATCGGCCTGATTTTCCAGGAGCCCATGACCTCCTTTTCGCCGCTGCACACCATCGGCAACCAGATCGATGAAGCGCTCAGAATCCACAGCATCCTGTCGCCGGCAGAGCGCGCGGAAAAAATGTATGAAACGCTCGATCTCGTAGGGTTTTCCAAACCCAAGAAGGTCGTGAACATGTATCCCTTCGAATTGTCGGGTGGCATGCGTCAGCGCGCCATGATCGCCATGGCGCTCATCTGTCGGCCTGCGCTTTTGATTGCGGATGAGCCGACGACGGCGCTGGATGTGACGATACAGGCGCAGATCCTCAAGCTGCTGCGCGATCTCCAGAGCCGGCTGAACATGAGCATGCTGCTCATCACCCACGATCTCGGTGTAGTCGCCAACATCGCCGACGAGGTCGCCGTGATCTATCAGGGCGAGATCATGGAAGCCGGCACCGTCGATGACATTTTCAAGGCGCCGGGCCATCCCTATCTCAAGGGCCTGATGGCCGCCGTACCGCATTTCGACATGAGGCCCGGCGAAAGGCTGAAGGCGCTGCGCGAAATCAAGGTGGACCACGAAAGCCTTGTCGGCAAAAAGACCGCCGCGGTCAACAAAACCCCCGGCCCGCTTCTGACCGTCGACAACATCAGCAAGACCTTCACGACCCGCAAGTCCAGCTGGTTCCGCAAAAGCGACGCCAATGCCACGAAGGCGGTCAACAGCGTCAGTTTTGAAATCCGTCGCGGCGAATGCCTCGGGCTGGTTGGCGAAAGCGGCAGCGGCAAGACCACCGTCAGTAAAATCCTCATGCGCGCCGTCCGGCCAGATGAGGGTTCGATAACCTTTCACCGGCCGGAAGGCGATATCGATGTCCTCAATGCAAAGGATGGTGATCTCAAAGAGCTGCGGTCGAAGATACAGATGGTCTTCCAGGACCCGATTTCATCACTGTCCCCCCGCATGACCGTCGGCAATATCCTGAGCGAGCCGCTCGAAATCCACGGGCGGGGCGATGCGAAATACCGCGCGGAAAAAGTCCGTGGTCTCGTCAGGGCAATCGGCCTCGGCGAAAGCGCGCTGAACCGCTATCCCCATAGTTTCTCCGGCGGCCAGAGGCAGCGTATCGGCATTGCCCGCGCCCTGGCGCTCGGTCCCGAATTGCTGATCTGCGATGAACCCGTCTCCGCCCTCGATGTCTCGGTGCAGGCGCAGATCCTCAATCTGCTGAAGGATTTGCAGCAGGATCTCGGGCTCACCTATCTCTTCATCTCGCATAATCTCGCGGTGGTGGATTATATGGCTGACCGCGTGGCCGTGATGTGCGAGGGTCGTATCGTGGAGCTGGCACCGCGGGAAATCCTGATGCGCTCTCCGGTTCATCCTTATACGAAATCCCTGCTGGCCGCCGTGCCTTTCCCCGATCTCGATCGTCCGCTCGATTTCCGTACCATCGGCAAGATCAGCGCGACGGGCAAATTCGACTGGGGCAAGCAGTTCCGGGACGAGGGTGATGGCGAGATGATCTCTGCCGATCTCGGCGAAGGCCATTTCGTCCTTGCCAACGGCAATGCCGATATCCGGGAGCTTCGCCCTTGATCACGCGCCGCACCACAATCGCCCTGCTGGCCTCCGTTTTCCTGCCGGCCTATGCCCGCGCCGCCTATGTCGACCCGACCTTTTTCAAGGAAAAACGCGAAAAGGGCGAATTGCCCGACGTGGCCGAGCGCCTGCCGAAAAACCCGCGCGTCATCGACATGAAAGCGCTTGGCCGCGAACCGGGAAAACATGGCGGCTCGGTGCGTATGCTCATTGGGGGCCAGCGTGACATCCGGCTCATGCCGATCAGCAACTATGCCCGCCTTGTCGGTTATGACGAAAAATTCGAACTGCATCCGGATATTCTCGAAAGCTACGAGGTCCAGGAAGAGCGCATCTTCACCTTCAAGCTGCGCGAGGGCCACAAATGGTCCGACGGCAGCGACTTCACATCCGAAGATTTCCGGTATTTCTGGGAGGATGTCGCCCTCAATAAGGAAATTCACAAGGGCGGTCCGCCGATCGAACTTCTGGTCAACAATAATCCGCCGCTGATCGAAGTCGTCGACCGGCTGACGGTGCGTTACACCTGGGAAGGCCCGAACCCGGATTTCCTGGCGAAGCTCGCGGCGGCCTCGCCTGCGCGGCTGTTCCTTCCCGCCGCTTACATGAAGCAGTTTCACGTCAAATATCAGACCGCGGAAAATCTCGCCAAGCTCATCAAGAAGAACAAGGCGGATGACTGGAGCGGGCTGCATATCAAGATGTCACGGCAGGTCCGGCCGGAGAACCCCGCTTTGCCGACGCTCGACGCATGGCGAAACACGACCTCGCCGCCGGCCGAGCAGTTCGTGTTCGAGCGTAACCCCTATTATCACCGCGTCGACGAAAATGGCCTGCAACTGCCTTATCTCGACCGTTTCCTGCTGAACGTCACCTCCTCCGATATCATCTCGGCCAAGACGGCGTCGGGCGATAGCGACCTGCAGTATTTCGGCCTCGATTTCGCCGATTACACCTTCCTGAAGGATGCCGAAAAGCGTTTTCCCCTGAAGGTCAATCTCTACAAGCGCTCCCAGGGCTCCCGCATCGCGCTGCTGCCCAATCTCAATTGTGCCGACCCGGTCTGGCGCAGCGCTTTCCAGGACGTGCGCGTGCGCCGTGCCCTGTCGCTCGCGATCAACCGGCATGAAATCAACATGGTCTGTTTCTACGGGCTGGCAAAAGAAAGCGCCGACACCGTCCTGCCGGAAAGCCCGCTTTACCGGCAGGAATTTGCCGATGCCTGGAGCGCCTTTGACCGGGCAGCAGCCAACAGGCTGCTCGATGAGGTCGGTCTGGACAAGCGGGATGACGCGGGCTTACGCCTCCTGCCCGATGGCCGCCCGGCTTACATTATCGTTGAGACGACGGGCGAAAGCACACTCGAAACCGATGTCATGGAACTGGTGACGGATCACTGGCGGCATATCGGCATTGCGGTTTCGGTGCGCCCCACCCAGCGCGATGTCTTCCGCAAGCGCGCCATGGGCGGCGAGGTGCTGATGTCGGTGTGGATGGGCATGGACAATGGCGTGCCTACACCCGACATGCTGCCTTCCGGTCTCGCCCCCACCGGCGACGATCAGCTGCAATGGCCGGTATGGGGCATTCATTATCTGTCCGGTGGCCGCGAGGGCAAGGAGCCCGACCTGCCGGAGGCGGCGCATCTTCTCGATCTCCTCAAAAAATGGCGCAGAAGCGTCACCGAGGAAGAACGCGAAGCGATCTGGCTGGAAATGCTCGGGATTTATACGCAGCAGGTGTTTTCAATCGGCATCGTCAACGGCGCGCTGCAACCCGTCGTCCATGTCAAACGCATGCGGAACGTGCCGGACAAGGCGCTTTTCGGTTATGAGCCCACATCTTATCTCGGCGTCTATATGCCGGATGCCTTCTGGTATGACGGAGACGCCTGATATGCTGCGGTATATAATCAAGCGCATCCTCGTCATGATCCCCACCCTGATCCTGATCTCGATGCTGGTTTTCACCATTATCGAACTGCCGCCGGGCGATTATTTCGAAAGCTACGTCGCCGAGTTGCGCGCCATGGGTGAGACGGCAAACCTTGCCGAAATCGAGGAATTGCGCACCCGTTACGGTTTCGATCAGCCGGCGCCGATCCGTTATTTCCGCTGGGCGACCGGCATGCTGGTCGGCGATTTCGGTTATTCCTTCGAATATCAGCTGCCGGTCAGCGATGTGGTGGGAGACCGCCTTTGGCTGACGGTTCTGGTCTCCTTCATCACCATCATCGTCACCTGGATTCTTGCCTTTCCGATCGGCATCTATTCCGCCACGCATAAATACAGCTGGGGAGATTACGGCCTTACCTTCCTCGGCCTGCTCGGCATTGCCATCCCCAATTTCATGCTGGCACTGATCCTGATGTATTTCGCCAATATCTGGTTCGGCATCTCCATCGGCCATCTGATGGACCGGGAATATCTGAACCAGGCGATGAGCTGGGCGAAGTTCAAATCGATCCTCGAACATATCTGGATCCCCGTCCTCATCATCGGAACGGCAGGCACGGCCGGCATGATCCGCCGCCTGCGCGCCAACCTGCTGGACGAGCTGCAGAAACAATATGTGGTGACAGCCCGCGCCAAGGGGCTGCACCCCTTCAAGGTGCTGATCAAATATCCGCTGCGCATGGCGCTGAATTTCTTCATCTCGGATATCGGCTCGATCCTGCCCGCCATCATTTCAGGCGCGGAAATCACCGCCGTCGTCCTGTCGCTCGAAACCACTGGCCCGATGCTCATTCGGGCTTTGCAAAGCCAGGATATGTATCTGGCCGGCTCGTTCCTGATGTTCCTGGCTTTCCTGACGGTGATCGGCGTTCTGGTGTCGGATATCGCCCTTGCCATACTCGACCCGCGAATCCGCTTCGGAGGTGGTAACGTCAAATGACTTCATCCCTTCCGAAATCAGGCGAAGCCCTTCCCCATTACGTCTCGACGGCACCCTTCGACCCGTCGCTCATCGAGCCCAACACCTCTGGAATGGCGGCCTTCAGCAAGGCATCACAGCTAAAGCTGATGTGGTGGCAATTTCGCCAGCACAAGATCGCTGTGTGGTCCGGCGCGTTTCTGGCGTTGATCTATCTTTCGATCCTGATCAGCGAGTTCCTCGCCCCTTACAATCTTCATACCCGCAATATCGAGCATATCTACGCGCCGCCGCAGGCTATCCACCTCTTCGACGACGGAAAATTTGTCGGTCCCTTCGTTTATGGCCGGGAAATGACGCTCGATATGGACAATCTGAGGCGCGTCTACCGGGATGTGCCGACGGATATCCAGCCGCTGCGCTTCTTCTGCAAGGGCGATACCTATCGCTTCTGGGGCATGTTTGAGGGCAGAACCCACTTTGTATGCCCGGCCGAAGGCGGTGAAATGTTCCTGCTCGGCACTGACAGGCTGGGGCGCGATGTGCTGTCGCGGATTATCTACGGCGCGCGCATCTCGCTGACCATCGGTCTTCTCGGTGTTGCCATGAGCTTCGTTCTCGGCATTGTGATCGGCGGTCTGGCGGGCTATCGCGGCGGCACCTTTGACCTGATTGTCCAGCGCATCATCGAGGTGCTGCAATCCATCCCCAGCATTCCGCTGTGGCTGGCGCTTGCGGCAATCATGCCGGTTACCTGGAGCCCGATCCTCGTCTATCTCGGCATCACCATCATTCTCGGCATGCTGGACTGGACCGGACTTGCGCGCGCCGTGCGCTCGAAGCTTCTGGCGCTTCGCGAGGAAGACTATGTTTTGTCTGCGCAATTGATGGGTGCGGGCACACCGCGCATCATCGGCAGACATCTCATTCCCGGTTTCATGTCGCATCTCATCGCTTCGGCCACCCTGACGATACCCGGCATGATTCTCGGCGAGACAGCATTGAGCTTCCTCGGCCTCGGTCTCAGGCCGCCGATCACAAGTTGGGGAATTCTGCTCACGGAGGCGCGCAGCGTCAGCGTCATTGCGCTATATCCGTGGCTTCTCATCCCGACGATCCCGGTCGTTCTCGTCATTCTGGCCTTTAATTTCTTCGGCGACGGACTACGTGATGCTGCGGACCCCTTCAGATAAAATGGAATACACCTTGATCTATTGCCCTTCAGCCATCGCCTTTTTTGTGGAAGGCAAAAAGAGGTGTGGCCCATGAGCCCTCGTTTGAACGACGCGCGCATCCTCATGTACAGCCACGATTCCTTCGGTCTCGGCCATCTGCGGCGGTGTCGCACGATTGCACATGCACTGGTGGAGGATTATCGCGGCCTTAACGTCCTCATCATTTCAGGCGCGACCATTGCCGGTGCCTTTGATTATCGCGCCCGCGTCGATTTCGTGAAAATCCCGAGCGTCATCAAGCTGCGCAACGGCGAATACACCTCGATGGACAGGCATATCGATCTTCAGGAAACGCTGAAGATGCGCCGCTCCATCATCTATCACACCGCCGAGAGCTTCCAGCCTGACATCTTCATCGTTGACAAGGAGCCCATGGGCCTGCGCGGCGAGGTGGAAGAAACGCTTGCATATTTGAAGGGTCAAGGCACCAAGCTCGTCATCGGCCTGCGCGACGTCATGGATGCACCGCAGCTGCTCGAGGCGGAGTGGAAGCGCAATAACGTCATGACCAAGATCGGCCAGTTCTATGACCATATCTGGGTCTACGGCCCGCCGGATTTCCATGACCCGCTGACGGGGCTCGACGTTCCCCAGACCGTGCGCGACAAGATGGATTTCGTGGGCTTCCTGCAACGATCCAAAACCCAGGCCGAAACCGTGGCACACCGGCCGGAAGGCGATTATCTTCTCATCACCACCGGCGGCGGCGGCGATGGCAGTGAACTGATCGACGATGTCATCAATGCCTATCGCCATGACCCGGAACTGACGCATAAGGCGCTTGTCGTGCTCGGCCCCTATATGCCGGCGGATCAGCGCCAGCGCTTCATGAGCAGCGTTGCCGATATCCCGCATATCGAGATCATCGAATTCGACAACCGCATGGAGGACCTCGTCGCCGGGGCCCAGGCCGTTGTCTCGATGGGAGGCTACAACACCGTCTGCGAAATATTGTCCTTCGACAAACCCGCCCTCGTTGTGCCCCGCACGGTGCCGCGGGAGGAGCAGCTCATCCGCGCCACCCGCGCATCGGAGCTTGGCCTTTTCGACATGCTTCTGCCGGAAGACGCAGAGAACCCCGCAAAAATGGCAGAGGCTCTCAAAGCCCTGCCCAACCGCGCGCCTCCTTCCGTCAACTCCCAGAATCTGAAGCTCGACGGTCTGGAAAACATATCGCGTCGGATTGCGGAATGGCTGCCGCACGAGAGCGAGAAGGCACCGATTACGCTCACCGCGTGATCGGCTTCCCAACCAACACCGCTTCAAAAGAGACACGCGCAACGTGACCGATACAAAAAAAATCGTGGTGCTCCTCAAGGGCTATCCGCGCCTGTCCGAGACTTTCATCGCCCAGGAGCTTCTGGGGCTCGAGAAGGCCGGGCTGGAACTCGAACTCATGTCCATGCGCCGTCCGACGGACAAGAAGCGCCACCCCGTTCACGATGAAATCCGCGCTCCCGTCACATACCTGCCGGAATATCTACATGAAGAGCCCTTGCGGGTTCTGAAGGCGCTATGGGCCTGCCGTAAAAAGCCGGGCTTTGCCAAGGCGCTTCGCCGGTTTTTCAGCGACCTGCCGCATGATCTCAGCCGCAACCGCTTTCGCCGTTTCGGGCAGGCCGCGGTACTGGCTCATGAATGGCCTGTGGATGCCGAATGGCTGCATGTTCACTTCATCCACACGCCCGCCTCCGTCGCCGCCTATACCCATCTCATAACAGGCACGCCCTGGACGATTTCCGCCCATGCCAAGGACATCTGGACCTCAAGCGACCGTGACCTCGCAGCCAAGCTGCAAAGCGCCCGCTGGGCCGTGACCTGCACTGCCGGCGGTTTCCAGCACCTGCAGAAGATCTCCGGCGCAAAGCAGAATGTGCATCTGAGCTATCACGGGCTCGATCTCACCCGTTTCCCGCATTTCGATGGACCTCGCCCCGAAAGGGACGGGTCAACCGCTGATGATCCGGTCAGGATTTTAAGCGTCGGTCGTGCGGTCAAGAAAAAGGGCATCGATATTCTGCTGCGGGCGCTCTCTTCGCTTCCCCAGACCATCCATTGGCGCTTCACCCATATCGGCGGTGGCGATGAACTCTCCGCGCTGAAAAAACTGGCCGGTGAACTCGGTATTGCCGACAGGATCGTCTGGACCGGCGCCATGGACCAGAAGCAGGTGCTGGAAAATTACCGCGAGGCGGACCTCTTCGCGCTTGCCTGCCGCATCACCAGCGATGGCGATCGCGACGGTCTTCCCAATGTGCTGGTGGAGGCCGCGAGCCAGGCGCTGACCTGCATTTCCACCAATATATCAGGCATCCCGGAATTCTTCGTGAATGGCGAAAACGGCCTGCTGACGGAACCGGAAAATCCGGCAGCCTTCGCAGAAGCGCTACGCGCCGCCATCACCGATCCGCAATTGCGCCAGCGTCTGGGCGCTGCCGCTGAAAACCGTGTACGAACGGCTTTCGACCATCGCACCAGCATTGCCGAGTTAAAGGCTCTGTTCGAGACCGAGTGGGAAAAGACACCATGACCGAGATGGAAAAACGTCCTTCCGTTTTCTTTTATGTGCAGCATCTTCTCGGCATCGGCCATATTGCGCGCGCTAGCCGCGTTGCCAATGCGCTGCAGGCGGATGGTTTCGATGTCGTTCTGGTCACCGGCGGCACCCCGGTTCCGGGTTTTCCGGGTGAGGGCATCCGCCATGTCGAACTACCACCGATCGCCGTCAGCGATGGCAGCTTTTCCGGCCTGGTCGACAGTTCCGGCAAGCCTGTGGACGAGGCCTTCAAGAACCTCAGGACCGACATGCTGATCGGTGCCTATCACGGCGCAAAGCCCGATATCGTCATCATCGAGGCTTTCCCCTTCGGCCGCAGGCAGGTGCGCTTCGAATTGCTGCCACTGCTGGACGAGATCGAGGACAGCGAACCACGCCCGCTCGTCATGACATCGCTGCGCGATATTCTGCAGGAAAAGACCAAGCCGGGCCGGGACGAAGAGACCGTATCCCTGGTGAAGAAACATTTCGACGCGGTGCTCGTGCACGGCGATCCTGATTTCGCCCGACTGGAAGACACGTTCCCCCTCGCCGGCGAAATCAGCCAGCGCATTGTCTATACCGGGCTCGTCGCCCCGCTGCCACCGCCGGAGCCAGCGGAAAAATTCGATATCGTCGTTTCCGCAGGCGGCGGCGCCGTCGGTGCAGCCCTCATCCGGGCGGCCCTTGAGGCGGCCCCGCTGCTCCCTGGCATCAAAAGCTGGTGCCTCGTTACCGGTCCCAACATGCCGCAGGCGGATTTCGATGCGATCTCCGCCGAAGCGCCGAACAATATCTCCGTCTTCCGCTTCCGCAAGGATTTCGCCAGCCTGCTTGCCGGTGCACGGCTTTCGGTCTCACAGGCGGGGTACAATACCGTGTGCGATATTCTCCAGGCGAAATGCCGTTCGCTCCTGATCCCCTTCGCGGCCGGTGGCGAAACGGAACAGAGCGCCCGCGCGGAACGGCTGGCGCGACTAGGGCTGGCGCAGGTGCTGGAGGAAAAACACATCTCCGCGCAATCCATGGCCGATGCCATCAAGGCGGCATTGGCGCTGCCGGAGCCGGACAATATCCACCTCGATCTCGATGGCGCGGCCGGCACAGCTAGAGCGTTGCGCCGCCTTTATGATGAGCGCTGAGGATCGACTTTAATTCGCGCACGGCAGCCTCATCCGTCGCCTTGCGCCCCGCGCCGGTGAAACCGAGCTTCGCCACGCTGCTTTCCGGATCATAAAACGGAACGGCGGAACAGGACGCGTGGATTTCCGTGATCGGAAAACGGTCCAGCAAAGCCTGAACGCTTTGCGGGCGCACGCCGGCTCCGGGCATGATGACGATCCGGCCTTTGGCAAGCTCCGACAGGTGTGCCAACGTCTCTACGCCCTCAAGCGCCGAACGCGCGCCGCCGGAGGTCAGGATGCGTGAAAAACCAAGCGAAATGGCTGCCTCCAGGGCCTCTTCCATATCCGGCACGACATCGAACGCCCGGTGCAGCGTCGCATCCATTCCGTCGGCGTGACGGCGCAAGTCTTCGAGCAAAGCCAAATCAAGCGAGCCATCGCCACGCGATGCGCCGAGCACCACGCCGGAGAGCCCTGCGGCGCGCGCCGCATCGATATCGCGTTTCATCACATCGGCCTCGTCGTGCGTGAACACGAAATCCCCGGCGCGCGGCCTGATCATGACACTCACCGGCAATCCATAGGTCGACGCCCGCTGCATGAACCCCGCCGATGGCGTCACGCCGCCGCCGGACAGCGCCGCACAAAGCTCGATCCGGTCAGCCCCGCCCCTGACAGCCGCTTCCAGACCGGCCACATCGTCCACGCAAATCTCGAGAATCATTGGTACCTCTTTCATAGGGTGGCCGTTACCTGCGGCGGCCGGTCCCATCAAGCGTGTAGAGCATGTAAACACCGCCCAGACCGACGATCGCACCCAGTATCGACGTTCCCGAATAGCTGGAGACCAGGGTTCCAATGGCAAAAATCAGCGCCCCAAGTCCAGCGCCGAGGAAGATATTGACCGCGATCAGCGAGCTTCCGAGCCCCGGCCGGTCGGCGATCAATTCCTGCAGATAGGTGATGGGAATGCTGATGATGGCGGCGGCACCGAGCGCGCTGATGACGGTCTGTGCGTAGATGTGCCACGGCGCGGAAGCGAGCCCCTGCAGGATGAGATAGATGGCGTAAAGCACCGCACCAGCGGCCAGCGTCAGCGTCTGCGGCACCTTCTTTTCGACCCAGCCCCAGAGGAGAATGAAGACAATTTCCAGCGCGGCGACGATGCCCGCGACGATACCGATATCCGCAACCGTACCCTTTGCCTGTCCGGTGATGATAAGCGAGCGGATGGAATCATTCAGATGCAGCATGGAGCAGATCAGGGCGATGGCGATGATCCGCAAAAGCACCCGCCGCGATCCGATTTCCGCAAGCGAAGCCATGAGGCCGAAGCGCGCTTCGTTATTGACGACCGCCGGCGTGGCCGCGCGTGGCAGACAGAAAGCAACCAGCAGGAAACAGATGAGCGCACAGATACCCGAAAACAGGAACGCCAGAAGCATATTGCCGGAATTCACCAGAAAAATGCCGACAATGCCGGGTACCAGTACCCAGGACAGCGAAATGGTGGCCCGCATGATCGAATTGACGGCGATCATGTCACCCGTCGAAAGATTGCGGGCATCGGCGCGCACATGCGCGAAGATTAGCGAGTTCATCGCCCCGAAAATCGGCAGCAGAATAAGCTTGGCACTGACGAAAGCCGTGGCATTGCCGACCAGATAGACCAGCATATAACCGCTGACACCGAAGAGCGCGATGAGCAGCATGGGCTTGCGATATTCGCCCAGCCTATCGGCGACGATGCCCATCAAGACGCTGGCGCTGACATTGATGACGGCGGCAAACAGCATCAACAGCGAGTAGACGCTGTTGCTCAGCCCGATTTCACGAATGCCGATGACCGCCTGATAGGGCGCGGTCGCCGCATTCGAAAAGCCGAAAAACAGGATGGCGAGCGCCCCGATGCGGATCGACGGATTGTTGATGACGATGGAAAGAGCCGACGGCATGGATATTCGCCTGAGATGATCCGGCAGGGCCGGATCGCTGGGGTAAAAGCTACCGGACCGCTGTCATTGCCAGCGGGCCGAAAGGATGGGTTCGGGTGTATAGTCGAAATCCGGCTTCCACGGGTAAAAATCGCCGGACCGGCGATGATTGGGAAGGTTTTCGATATCCTGATTGATAACCCCTTCCGTCAACGCCATGAGGTTGGGATTGGCGATGGGCGCGAGCTCCGGCGAAAGATAACCTGACTTGACGACCAGCAGCCTGATCTCTTTTGGATCGAAGCCCAGACGGGTGAAATCCGAAATCATGTGATAGGGCCGGCGTCGCGCCGCCAGAATGACCGTGATATCACCGATCTTGACCACCGCCTGCTGCTGATCGGCAGCACCGGGATCGTCCAGTTTCAGAACCTGGGCTTCGACGGTGATAGACGGGCTTTGCGGATCGAGACTGCCACCGATCTTCAGGGAAAGGCGCGCGCCCTCGCCTGCCGCAAAACAGGCTTCGACAGCGGGCCAGTCGGTGATGCCGCCCAGAAGAGCACCCTGCCAGTTGCGCGCAATCAGCGCCGAAAGAACATCCGCGCGGTCGCCCACACCACCGCCGGTCGGGTTGTCACCGGAGTCGGCGAGAATGATCGGGCGTGTGGTCGTTTTCTCCGCAATATCCATGATGGCGTCGAGCGGCTCCGTCACAGGCCCGAAACGAAAATCCTGCCGCGCATTCCAGTAGGATTGCGCAATCTCGGTGGCGACGGCCTTTGCTGCCGCTTTGTCGGTTCCCGTCACCACCGCACAAGCGGTTGCCCGGGGTTCATCGGCCCAGACGTAACCGATCGTGAAATTTGCGTCCCATATGCCGGGCCGCGCATCGTGATCCGGCAGAACGGCATAAAGGCTCTTGGCGGGCTCGTCTTCCGTGGAGGTCTTTTCCCCCGGCAGCAGGACGGGAATTTTCGCCCAGGCCACACCGGGCTTTTCTCCGGTCTTTAGAGCCTTCAGCAGCATCGTCCAGGCCCGCACCATCGTCTCGCGCACATCGATATGCGGCGCAGTTCGGTAGCCGGCAAATATATCCAGCTGATCGATGATGGTCTGGCTGACATTGCCATGCAGGTCGTAGCTTGCAGAGACCACGACATCCGGCCCGACCACGGCGCGGGCACTGGAAATCCAGTCACCTTCCGCATCGTCCATGCCTTCGACATTCATCGCGCCATGCATGGCGAGATAAAGCCCGTCCAGCGGCAACGCAGCCTTCAGGCGTTCGAGAAACTCCTGCTTGAATGCGTCATAGGCCGCACGCGAGACCGGGCCACCCGGCACGGCGCGGGCGTGCAGAAGCGGTAATACCTCCGCTCCGCCTTCCCCGAGGAAATTGAAATATTCGGCCTCCAGAAGCTCCGCGCCCCGAAAGACGCGAAAATCCTCCTGCCCCATCAGAACAGGGGAATAGGTGCTGCATTCGGTATGGATTCCACCAACGGCAATACGCATCTCGCCTTCCCCTCAATAAACCGGGTTCAAGGGAACGATGGCGGAAAACCGCAGCCAGTCCTTCTGCGCCTTTGGCGTCCATGCCGCCTCGGCAATGGCCGGCAGCCTCGGGAAAACCAGATGGTTGAAATAGGCACGGTTGAGAAAATGTTCAGACCAGATGCAGGCCTGAACGCCTTTCATCCGCTCCTTCAATTCCTCCGGGAAATCACCGACCGCCTCGTAAGCATAGGTATGCGACGGCGGAACCGTGCCGGCCCAGCTTGCACCGGGCTCCTGCCAGGCTTCGTCCTGCACCATGTCGAGATAATAGGCCTGACCCGGCGTCATCACCACGTCATAACCCTGCCTTGCAAGCTCAAGCCCGACTTCCGGCTTCTGCCACGCCATCAGCAACGTTCCGGCCGGATCGACGCCGCCGCCGTGGGAAACCTCGTCCCAGCCCGCAAGCTGGCGACCGCGCTCATGCAGCATCCCCTGAATGCGTTTCATGAAATAGGACTGGATGCCGAAGGTGCCGTCCAGCCCCTCCTTTTCCATCAGCGACTTGGCGAGCGGCGAGGCGAGCCACGAGCCATCCGCAACCTCGTCGCCGCCGATATGGATGAGCCGCGATGGGAACAGCTCCACCATCTCGTCGAAGATCTTGCCGAGGAATTCATAGGTCGGCTCGATGGCCGGGTTGAGCGCGTTATTGGGATATCCCTGCACCGAGCGGTAGCTGTCCGGCGCTTCCTGCCCGTCTGCCAGTTCAGGATAGGCAACAAGAGCCGCGGTGCTATGACCGGGAATATCCACCTCCGGCACGATTTCGACATTCAACGCCGCCGCATGCGCCACGACCAGGCGCACATCATCCTGCGTATAATAGCCGGAAACCGGTTCCGCACCATTACCGAGCTGCGGCAGAAGCGGTCCATCTGGACCGCGCGTTGCGCCGATGGTGGTCAGCAAGGGATAAGCCTTGATTTCGAGACGCCACGCCTCGTCATCCGTTAGGTGCCAATGGAAGCGGTTCATGCGCAGCCATGCGAGAATATCGATCAGCCGCAGCACATCACCGGTCGGATAAAATTGCCGCGAGACATCCAGATGGCAGCCGCGCCAGCTATAACGCGGCGCATCGCTGATGGTGCCGGAGGCCGGGAAACGGAACTTCGGATCGATACGCGCGCCATGCAGCAGCTGCGCCAGAACCGTCAGGCCATATTGCAGGCCGGCAACGGCCGAATATTCCACGGTGACGGCTTCGTTGGAGAAAGCGATGCGGTAACCTTCTGCTTCGAGCCCGCTATGCTGCTTGAAACGCAGCGGTTTTCCCTCATGCACCGGCGCAAGGCTGAAAGGCACATGCCCGACGGCGAAGAGCCTGCGGAACAGCGACAGCACTGTTTCCACCGCAAGCACTTCCTCCGCCCTGGCGTCCTCCATCGGGAAAAGTGCGACGGGAAAGCCCTCGCCCGGTTCGGCATCGATTTCAGCCGGCCAGGGCTGGATGGCGAAGGGCAGATCGAGCTTGCCTTCGGGAAGCAGCACCGGCGCCGGCTCGCTGTGGCGCCCATCCAGCATCAGGTCACCCACATCCACGGCGCGATGTGTGCCATCGGCAAGGCTGACATAGGCGGATTTTGCGCCGTCAGTGCGATGCCGGGCAGGTCTCAACAGGCCATCGACGGTGAAGCGCCAGGATTTGCCCGGCTCCAGCACGAAACCGGATGGAGGTGCGAATTCATGGAAATTGGCGTTGCGGCGCAGATAGATGGCGTTGCCGCACACCGGCTTGTCGACTGTTCGCGTGAGCGACGTGTAGACGATGCGAAAATCCTTCAGCGGTTCGCCGGATAGATTGACAAGCGTGAAGGTGAAGCCGCCGGATGCGGAGTCTGCGAGCGGATGCCATGAATTTTCGAGACGATAATGTGCGAGCGCCATGATGCTCCCCTTTATTGCGCATTGAACCCGTCAGAGGGTTTCGGTCAGTAGTGTTCGGATTGCGAAAAAGTCCGGGCCAGCGGCGCCTGCCCCGCCGTCAGCCCACAATCAACCGGCAGGCACACGCCGCTGATGGCGGCAGCCTGCGGGCCGGCCAGAAAGACAACCGCATTGGCCACATCCTCGGGTCTGACGATCCGCTGCAGCGGATACCAGTGCTTGGCTTCCTCGAAGACCTGAGGATTGGTGGCAGCGCGCGCCTCCCATGCCTGCGTGCGCACGGTACCTGGCGCGACGGCGTTGGAACGAATGCCGAATTTGCCGTATTCGACGGCGATCAGCTTGGTCAGATGGATCAGCCCGGCCTTTGCCACGCTATAGGCCGGATGGCCGAACACAGCCATGCCATTGACGGAGGTGATATTGATCACCGAGCCTTGGGTGCGCTTCAACGCCTCCTCGAAAGCCCTGAAGCAGAGAAACGGCGCTTCCAGATTGAGCGCATTGTCCTTGCGCCAGATTTCAGCCGTTGTGTCATGCAGGCTGACGGCCCGTGCCGCACCGGCATTGTTGACGAGGGTGGCGACTTCGCCCAGTTCCGCGACCTCGGCGGCCAGCCGCGCAAGATCCTGCGGATCGGTGACATCACAGGTCTTCGCAACGAACCCCGGACCGGAAAGCTTGGAGAGCGCATCGGACAGGGCGTCGGCATCGATATCGACCAGCACCACCTTTCCATGGCTTTCAGAGAGTGCCGCAGCAATCGCCCGGCCAATATCCCCTGCCGCGCCGGTTATGATGGCGAGCTCCTCTTTCCTGTCCTTCATCACCTTTACAACTCCCTTGAAACTTTCCGATCCACCACAGGGGTCCCAGGCAAAACTGCCTGTATTTTTTTCTCGCCCTCAGTCACCGAGCAATTGCTTGTCATCCGGGTCACGATGCTCCACCAGCTGCTGCTTGATGTGACGCAGCGTCACCATCGATCTCTGCCGCTGCTGATAGGCAACAAGCGTCGCAAGAATATCGACGGCAGCCAGATAGGCGTAACGTGATGAGGTCGGGCGGAAGATATTGTTCCCCTCAGGCACATTGACGGCCACCACAATATCGGCCGCGGCAGCGACAGGCGTGTCACTCTGGGTAAGCGCGATGGTGGTGACCCCCATTTCCCTCGCCAGCCGGAAACACTTCACCAGTTCCATGTTGCGACCGGAAAAGGACGAACCGATAATCACGTCTTCCTTGCGCGCCGCGGCCGTCATCATCAGCTGCATGCTGTGATCGGCACTGGTCGAAACACGCAAACCCAGCCGGAACAGCCGGTTCTGGATTTCCGAAGCGATCATCGAGGAATTGCCGCCCGCACCGAAGGCATAGATCATGCCGCTAGTGGCGATCTTGACCGCCGCTTCATCGGCTAGCGCGGGATCGAGCGTCTTGTGCAGCAGGAACAGCGCTTCCTGCGCTTTGGCCAGCACCTCTTCCGCGACATCGGAAGGGCCGGTGCTGGAGGGTTCTGATGTGAGATACCGGACCCCCACATAGGCCGTCTTGGCAAGGCTGACCTTGAAGTCTGAAAAGCTCTGGCAACCGAGACGACGGCAGAACCGCGTCACCGTCGGCGGCGAGACTTCTGCGCGGGCTGCAAGCTCGATAATCGACGCATTGACGGCGAATTCGAAGTCCGAAACCAGAATATCGGCAATCCGCCGTTCTGACTGCGAGAACTGCCCCTTGTCGTCCTGAATCCTTGCGAAAATATCCATGCTCACCGGTCTCCGTTCCGCCAAAACTTAGCGCTTGGCCCCTTTGCCGATGCACCCTAATAAAGCGCGCCCGTCAACCGCATAGACCCACGAATCGACCATGTTTCGTCCCCTAGACGACATGACGGATACCTTTGATTTGAAAATCATTTTCTCTGTTGATTGGAAGATGAGCATATGCCAACAATATTCACCAGAGAAATCTCCAAATCTTGAAAATAATTTCAACAACGGACCCAGGCCATGCGTGATCCCTTCAAAAATCCCTTTCCCGAAACCGACACCGCCCGCCATTCCATCTGGGAGATGCTGGTGACGCGCGATATCGATGCCTTCCTCGCCGCCGACTGGTCGAAGGTCGCGGATGATTTCGTTGAGGACGGCTTCCTCGGCATCAACGCCAACCGCGATGCGAATCCTGACAATTGGCGCCTGTCCTTCCCCTCGCTCGCCGCCTATCGCGACGAGTGGCTGAAACAGGCGAAGGATTTCCAGACCCAGCAATTTTCCGAAGACCCGCGCCATGCGATCTTCACCACCACCACGCTGGAAGAAATCGAAGTGGAAGGCGAGACCGCGCTGGTTCGCAAGAAGTTCGACGGTGGGCTTCGCAAGGCCGACGGCAGCTTCGACGCCATGAAATGGCAGACGCTCTATTATTGCCGGCTGCATCAGGGCCGCTGGAAGATCAGCGGTTTTACCGGCTACATGCCCAACCCCATGCCGTGATCGAGCCGGCACGCAAGACAACCTTGAACGCCGGGCCAAAAGCCCGGCGTAGTTTTTTCGTCGCGGGACGACAGACGAAAAGCGCCGAAAACGGATCGCATCAGGAAAAGCCGGGCATAAAACGACAGAATGCATGGCCCGGCTCCGTTCCTATTGAATCAGCTTGAGGACTGACAGGTCGACGCGACGATCGAGAGCAATGCCGCTTTCATCGAACAGATGGCAATCCGAAGCCTTGATGCCGGTGACGATCGGCTCATCCACGACGACAGGCGCGGAGCCGGGAAGCAGAGCGCAATAATTCTCACCCGTCGGGGCGACCCCATAAGCAATGGTATTCACCCCAAGGCGCTCGATAACGCTCGGCGCGACCTTGATGTTGAGATCGGCCGCTTCCAGACCGGTATGTTCAGGGCGAATGCCGAGCGTCAGCTGCTTACCCTCAAGACCGGTACGAGGCTCCACCGGCACGGTGATCGTCTGCCCCTCATATTCCACGGTCACGCCCTCGGCGCTGACCGATTTGCAGGTGACCTTCAGGAAATTCATTTTCGGATTGCCGATAAAGCCAGCCACGAACAGGTTCGCCGGCTTGTGGTAAAGCTCGAGCGGCGCGCCGACCTGGGCGATTTCACCGGCATTCAGCACCACGATGCGGTCGGCCATGGTCATGGCTTCCACCTGATCGTGGGTGACGTAGATCATCGTCGCCTTCAGCGTCTTGTGAAGATTGGTCAACTCGATGCGCATATCGGCGCGAAGCGCGGCATCCAGATTGGAAAGCGGCTCGTCGAACAGGAATATCTTCGGTTCGCGAACGATGGCACGGCCGATCGCTACGCGCTGGCGCTGGCCACCGGACAAATTGCCGGGACGCTGCTGCAGACGCTGGTCGAGCTGCAGAATTTTCGCGACACCCTCGACCTTCTGCTTGATCTTTTCCTCCGCCATCTTCTCGACCCGGAGGGGAAAAGCGATGTTTTCGAAAACCGTCATATGCGGGTAGAGCGCATAGGACTGGAACACCATGGCGATGCCGCGCTTGACCGGCGGCAACTCATTGACCTTCACGCCGTTTATGACGACGTCGCCGGCGGAAATCTCCTCAAGGCCGGCAATCATGCGCAGCAATGTGGATTTACCGCATCCCGAAGGGCCGACAAAAACGACGAACTCGCCATCCCGGATGTCGAGCTGAACGCCCTTGATGACTTCGAAATGTCCATAGTTCTTGCGGACGTTGTTGAGATAAAGCTGACCCAAAACTTGCCTCTCCCGTCACCAGCCGACATCAGGCTGCGTTCAGAGATGGTCCGAAACAGTGACAAAACCGCGCTGGATCGGAACCGTTGAAAAAACACGGGAGGGAGCGCCAGAAAGGGCGCAGGCATTCCCGCGACGAAATTGACCGGATGCGGGCGACCTGTCGCCCACATCCGTATTAACAAGGAATTATTTGTACTGCTCGAGAGCGGCAGAGGCCTTCTTTGCGGCATCTTCCGGTGTCGCCTTGCCGGTCACGACAGACTGCACCATCTCGATCATCACGTCCTGGAAGCCCTTGTAGTCGGTGAAGAGCGGCTCGGGACCACCATAGGCGATACCGTCGATCAGCGGCTTCCAGAAGGGGTCCTTGGCGATGAACTCATCAACCTTCGGCGACGGACGAAGCGGGGTGAGGCCAGCGCCGCCCTGCAATTCGTATTCACCTTGCGGGCCGGGCGAGGTGATGAATTTGGCGAATTCTGTCGCCTTTTCTTCCACGCCGGTTCCCTTGAAGATCGCAAGGCTGTCGGTGATAAGCAGCGTACCGGGACCCTTGGCTTCAGGGCCAAGCGGCAGGGTTGCTATGCCCCAGTTGATCTTGGTTGCCTGCAAACGAGTTGCGGCGCCCGAGCCAGCCTGGATCATGCCGACCTTGCCGTCGAGGAAGATGGCGCGGATTTCGTTCTGCTCATAGGCCGTCGGGCCTTCGACGGAATAGGGCGTGATGTCCTTGTAGGCTTTGAGAGCTTCGAGAACCTGAGGGCTGTCGACGGTGATCTTGTCACCATCGATAACCTTGCCGTTATTGGTGTAAACCCAATGCATGAACTGATGCATGGTGTTGTCGAAGGTCTTGGCAGGCAGGCCGTAACCGGCGATACCGGTCTTTTCCTTGATCTGCTTGGCAAAGGCGATCTCTTCAGCCCAGGTCTTCGGCGGTGTTTCCGGATCGAGACCAGCCTGCTTGAACAGGTCCTTGTTCCAGTAGAGCGCCTTGGTCGAGAAAGCGACCGGCACGCCCCATTGCGTATCCTCGAAGGTGACCGTGTCGACGATGTTGGGATAATAGGTTTTCTTTTCGTCTTCGGTCATCGGCACCGGAACGATCAGATCGTTCTGCGCGAACTGCTTCAGCGTGCGCGAACCGACATAGGCCATGGCGACAGGCGTGCCTGCGGCTGCGAGCGTTGTGGCCTTGTCCTGGCACTGTTCCCAGCCAACGACCTCAGGCACGACCTTGAAGCCTGCGTTCTTGCCTTCCCATTCCTTGATGTATTTTTCATGGATGGGGTCCATCTTGTCGCCGCAATAGATCCAGCTGATTTCCTTGTCGGCGGCATGTGCCGCCACCGTGCCAAGGGCGGTGGAACCGGCAAATGCGAAAGCGCAGAGCGCCAATCCGTAATGTTTCAGTGCCATATTTAGTCTCCCGTTTTGGTGGTCGTTCCGGTTATTGCTTATTTCACCGCGCCGGCGGTCAGCCCGCCGACGAGATATCGTTGCATTAGGAAGATCGCGATCATCGCCGGTGCGATGCCCACGAAGCTCGCCGCCATCAGCTCGTTCCAGACGACTTCCTGCCGGCCGAAATAGGCAAACAGCCCCACCGGCAGTGGCATGTATTCCGTCTTTGAGTTGAAGGTCAGCGCGTAGATGAATTGCTGCGCATAGGCCTCGATGAAGGAGGAGATCGCGACAACGGCAATGCCCGGGGTTGCGATCGGCAAAACTACCCTGCGAAGCGTATAGAGCCTGCTCGCCCCATCCACATAGGCCGCTTCCTCCAACTCCCGCGGGATACGGCGCATATAGGTCACGAGAAGCAGGATGCCGGTGGGGATGATGAAAGCGACACCGGGAATGATCATCGCGAAATAGGTGTTCAGCACGCCGATGGACCGCATCAGTCGAAACAGCGGGATGAGCAACACCGCACCGGAGAACATCTTCACCGCCAGGAATATTCCGAGCAACAGGCCGGCTCCCCTGAACTCGAAACGCGCGAAGGCATAGGAGGCGGGAATGACGAGCACAAGCACGATCAGGGTGATCGAACCCGCAATGAAGAACGAATTGAAAATATAAAGCGCGAAACCCGGCACGCTCACCCACATCGTCCGGTACGCCTCAAAGGAGCCGTTCTCCGGCCAGAACTTGTAAGGTGAGGAAAACAGCAGGCTGAGCGGCTTCAGTGACACCAGAAAGCCTTCGACGAAGGGCGCCAGCACGAAGGCCAGGAACACGGCGATACCGCAATAGATTCCAACCATTTCATACCAGGTGTAGCGGTTGATCCTCGCATGTTTGTCGGTCATCGTGTGGCCTCCTGCGAGAAACGCCGGGTGATGCGGAAATAGAAGAAGGTGAAGATCGACAGGAAGATGCAGATGAGCACGGCGCGCGCGGCACCTTCACCATATTTGTAAGCGCCTATCGCCGTCTTGTAAGTGTCGATGATCATCGTTGTGGTTTCGCCGTTCGGACCACCACGCGTGAGGATCCAGATGATATCGAAGGAATTGAACGTCGAAATCAGCGACAGAACCGACATAGTGATCATGGCAGGCAACATCAGCGGCAGCGTGATACGGCGGAAGCGATAGGAGCGGCTGGCACCGTCCGTCCACGCCGCCTCGTAGAGATCCTGTGGAATGGACTGGATTGCGGCCAAAAGATAAAGCGTCACCATCGGCACCCCGATCCACACATCGGTGACGATCGTCGCCCAGAAGGCGGTTCTGCCATAGGCAAGGAAAGCAACCGGGCCGTCCACCAGGCCGAGATTCTGCAGCACACCGGAAATCATGCCGAACTGGCCGTTATACATCCAGCCCCACATGAAGATGCCGATAGCCATCGGCACGATCCAAGGCGGCATGGTCAGGATGCGAAACAGCGCCCGGCCGGGAACGGCGGAGTTCAGCAGCACTGCACCAAATGTGCCGATGATCATCTTTATCGAGACGGAAAAGAACGTCCAGACAAAGGTCCGCGTGATGACATCGGCAAAAGTCGCGTTGAAGATTTTCTCGTAATTGATGAAACCGACCCAATTCGTCACTTTTTTAAGCGACGCATCGGTGAACGACAGGATGAATGTGTCGACGAGCGGATAGGCGACGATCAGTGTGATGTAGAAAAGCGCCGGTAGAAGAAGAAACCAGGCGAAGATGACTGCGCTGCGTTTTGCATCCATTACGCAGCCCTCCTCAAGCCGATTTCACGGCGGGGGATTTCGGCTGACCGTGCAGCGCAAGATCGTACTCCTCCCACACCGGTTTGAGATCGACCACCTTGCGGCCATGGCGCGCTTCATCCATGGCAAGCGCCAGAATGCCGGCCTCGATCGCGTCGAGCGCGGAAACCGGCAAGGGCGCAGCCCTGACGATATGGGCGATCACATCCTCGGCCATCTGCTCATCCGCGCCATAATGCTGCGAGAGCGTGGTTGCCGCCGAATAGGTCTTGGCGACGGTCTTTTCATTGGTGCGGGCGTTGTGAACGTTCAGGAAACCCCGCACGAAATCTCCCTCAGCCATGCCCTTTGCACCGATGACGCAGAAACGGCGGAAATCGTCGGGAACGTTGAGATTGGTATGGAAGGCGAGCGACGCGCCGTTTTCATATTCGACGATCGCGGTCTGGTAGTCGATGATGTCGCCGTCGCTGTCGAAGACCTTGTCGGAGCCCATCCAGCCGCTCGGCTTGCGGTGATAGACCTCCATGTCGTTGATGCCGTCATTCTGCGGCGCGTTCGCCGGCGTGAAGCTCTTGCGCCCGCCGAAGCTCGACACGAAACGCGGCCGGGCACCAACCACGCCATTATAGAGATCGAGATCGTGGCAGCATTTTTCCAGCATGAAGGAGCCGGAATAATTCTCGTAACGCCGCCAGTCGCGCATGAAGAACGCGCCATGATAGGGCGGAATATGTTCGGAAGCCTCGATGGAGACGACGTCACCCAGCTTGCCTTCGGCCTGCGCGGCGCGCAGATCGCGGTAAAGCGGCGAATACCGCAGGACGAGGCCGACCAGCAGCCGCTCATGGCCGTGCTTGTTAAGAAGCCGGGCGAGTTCGAGGCTTTCCTCGATGCTGACGACGATGGGTTTTTCAGAGAAGATGGTGCAACCCGCCTCAAGCCCGATGCGGATATGCTCCAGATGCATGTGGTTCGGCGAGCCGATCATCAGGAGATCGAATTTTTCGCCGGCGATCAGCGCTTCCGGACTGTCATAGACCTTGCCGGCTGAAATGCCCTTTTCCTGCAAACCCGGCAGGCCTGCCGGATGAGGATCGACATAACCGACGATCTCGAAATCCTTGTCGATCTCGTGAAAAACGTAGCCCAGATAACCGAGACGGAATCCGAGTCCGATAATTCCCACCTTCATGAACTTTGTTCCCTGCTCACTCGTAAATAATTTTCGCAGAAGCAACCATTTCTGTGTTGGTTATTCAGTTATCTGCGATAATTTCTGACCATGATGAAATTAGTTTTCAGAACGGTCAAGCAAAATTCGATTTACTCTGGCAAGTCACGGATAAGAAACCGATTCTTCCAGGCCAGCGGGACGCGCAACAGCTATTCACCGGCAACCGATGCCAAAACAATACCAAAAAAATGCCAATCGTCTAGAGAAATTACGGCAATGGGAAAATTTTTTTGGTTAATGCGGAAATTTCGATCATATGGCCTTAATTTAAGGCATTAGATCGAAAAATGCTCCGATTAATCATACAAGTTCGCTAATGGTTCTATTTTGGTATTGCCGATCGCATCTTCTGTGGTATAGCCAGAAGCAGCCATATCGGATTGTGACAGAGGTTATGGATGAACGGGGCAGCGCTTAATCTGGAGGACCTGCAATCAGGCGGCGGTCCGCTGTACCTGAAATTGCGCCAGACGATCGAAGACGCCATCAATGGCGGCCGGCTTAAGCATGGCGACGCGCTGCCGCCGGAACGCGATATTGCCGAAAGTGCCTGCGTCAGCCGCGTCACCGTGCGCAAGGCGGTGGATGATCTCGTCCGCGACGGCCTTCTCGTTCGTCGGCATGGTTCGGGCACCTTTGTCGTCAAGCCCATCACCCGCATGCAGCAGCCGCTGACCAAGCTCACCTCCTTCACCGAAGACATGCGCCGGCGCGGCATGACGGCAAGTACCCGCTGGCTGGACAGGGGCCTTTTCCACCCCACCGGCGATGAGATGATGACACTCGGCCTTTCCCAATCCGCCATGGTGGCACGGCTAACGCGCCTGCGTCTTGCCAATGACCAGCCGATCGCACTGGAAGTCACCAGCCTGCCGGGCGATATTCTGCCCGATCCGCAACTCGTCGAAAATTCGCTTTATCTGGAGCTTGAGAAGAGCGGCATTCGCCCCGTGCGCGCCATTCAGCGCATCTCGGCCCGCAATCTCACGGATGAGGAAACCCTACTGCTTGGGGTGCCGCTGGGCTCGGCAGCGCTTTCCGTTCAGCGCATGGCTTATTTGGAAAGCGGGCGCCTCATGGAAATATCCCTAGCGCTTTACCGCAGTGATGCCTACGACCTCGTCGCCGAACTGACGATGGGTCCAGAGTGAAACATTGATCAAGGACATGAAACGATGACAACCCTGATGCGCCAGGAAATCGATGAGATTCCCGATGCTGTCGCCCGCCTGCTGGACAATGCCAAGGCCGACTTCCAGGAAGCCGGAAGCAAGTTGAAGGCCCGTGACCCGGCAGTCGTCGTCACCATTGCCCGCGGCTCCTCCGATCATGCCGCACATTTCCTGAAATATGCAATCGAATTGCAGACCGGCCTGCCGGTCGCCTCGCTCGGGCCTTCGCTCGCCTCCATCTATCAGACGAAACTGCGGCTGGAACGGGCAGCGGCCTTCGCCGTCTCGCAATCCGGTAAGAGCCCTGACATCGTCGCGCTCGCACAAAGCGCCCGCAAGGGCGGCGCGCTCACCTTCTCGCTCGTCAACACCCTGCCTTCCCCCCTGGGTGAGGCGGCCGACCACGCCATCAATATCCAGGCGGGCCCGGAAAAGGCCGTGGCAGCGACCAAATCCTTCGTCAATTCCATCGTTGCCGGTCTGGCGATCCTTGCCGAATGGACGGAAGACAGTCTCCTTGCCAGCGCCGTCAGCGCCCTGCCGCAGAATTTCGCCAAGGCCATCGCGCTCGATTGGAGCCATATCGGCGAGGCGGTGAAGGGCGAAGAATCGCTTTACATGCTGGGCCGCGGCCCTGCTCTTGCCATCGCCGCGGAAGCCGCGCTGAAATGCAAGGAAACCTGCGAGCTGCATGCCGAAGCCTATTCCTCGGCTGAAGTCATGCATGGCCCGGTCTCGCTGGTGGCGCCGCAATTCCCCGTCATCGCCTTTGCCGCCCGCGACCGTGCCGAGACCTCGGTCACGGATATCGCCGCAAGCCTTGCCAATAAAGGTGCGAATGTTTTCGTCACCTCCACAAAGGGCAGCCCGGCCAAGCCCCTGCCCTTCGTGGAGACCAACCACCCGCTGACCGATGCATTGCTGCTGATTGCGCCGTTTTACGGCTTCATCGAACAATTATCCCGCGCACGCGGCTTCAACCCGGATGCACCCGTGGCATTGAAGAAGGTAACGGAAACACAATGAGCGGCATCAAGGCATTTGTCGGCGCCCGCATTTTCGACGGCGCCGCATGGCACGAGGGCAGAGTGCTCGTGGTCGGTGACGGGCATGTTGCTGCCATTTCAGACAGCGTGCCAGCCGAAGCCGAGATGATCGATGTGAAGGGACTGCTGATCGCGCCTGGATTCATCGATCTCCAGGTCAATGGCGGCGGCGGGGTGATGTTCAACAACCAGCCGGATGTCGAAGGCATTGCCCGCATCTGTTCCGCTCACGCCAGGTTCGGCACAACGGCGCTGATGGTCACGCTCATTACCGACCGGCCGGATGTAACCTCGAAAGCAGCGCAGGTGGGTATTGCCGCCGGCAAGACGCAGGTGCCGGGCTTTCTGGGCCTGCATTTCGAAGGGCCGCATCTTTCCGTCGCACGCAAGGGCACCCATGATCCGGCGCTGATCCGCAAGATGGAGACGGCCGATCTTGCCGTTCTGGTCGGCTGCAAGGCGGAACTGGCCTTCGTGATGACGACCATTGCCCCTGAGAACGTCACCGAGGAACAGGTCGCAGCGCTGAGAAAAGCCGGCATCGTGGTCAGTCTCGGCCATACCGATACCGGCCTCGATGTTGCAGCGGCCTATACCGAGGCCGGCGCTTCCATGGTGACGCATCTTTTCAACGCCATGAGCCCGCTTGGTCACCGCGAACCCGGTCTGGTGGGCGCCGCCCTTTCGAACGGCGGGCTGGATTGCGGGCTGATCGCCGACGGATTTCATGTCGATCCCGCCGCCATCGGCATTGCGCTACGCGCCAAGAATGGCCCGGGCCGGATTTTCCTCGTCACCGACGCCATGTCGACCATCGGCACGGATGACGATGGTTTCGAACTGAATGGCAGACGCGTCTATCGCAATGGCGGGCGACTGACACTTGAAGACGGCACGCTTGCTGGGGCGGATATCGACATGCTCTCCTGCGTCCGCTTCATGCATGAAAAGCTGGAGATGCCGCTGGAGGAAGCTTTGAGAATGGCATCCGCCTATCCTGCACAGGCCGTCGGCGCATCGGGCAAGGGAAAACTCCTGCCCGGTTTCGATGCCGATTTTGTTGTGCTGACGCCCGGCCTCCAGATGCATTCGACCTGGATTGGCGGAGAACAAACCTACGATGCCGTGCATTCCGGAGTGTGAACCATGATCGTTTGTTTCGATATTGGCGGAACGACTATCAAGGGCGCGATTGCCCATGCCCCGGACGACATTCGCCCCGTGCCACGCATACCAACGCCGAAAACCAGTTTCGAAGACTTCGCCGCCGGCCTCAAATCCGTCATCGATGCGAGCGGCGGCACGCCCGGTTGCGTTTCGTTGTCGATTGCCGGGGTCATCGATCCCGACACCGGCAAGGCCACCGTTGCCAATATTCCGAGCATTCATGGCCGGGTCTTGAAGGACGAGTTGGAAAAAGCCCTCAACTTTCCAGTCATCGTGTCGAATGACGCGGATTGTTTCGTGATCGCCGAATCGGAAATCGGCTCGGGTCAGGGCCACCGCGTGGTTTTCGGCGTCATCCTTGGAACCGGTGTCGGCGGCGGGCTGGTAATCGACGGCAAGCTCATCAACAGCCACGGCGGTTTCGCCGGCGAATGGGGCCATGGTCCCGTGGCCGCGACATCGGCCGGTAATCCGCCGGTCTCGCTGCCCCGCTTCGAATGCGGCTGTGGCCTCACCGGCTGTGTCGACGCCATCGGCAGCGCGCGAGGCATGGAAAAACTGCATGCGCACCTGCACCGGCAGGAGATGACCAGCGAGGATATTATCGCCGCCTGGCAGGCGGGCGATGCAAAAGCCGCCAGAACCATCGATGTCCTCATCGATATTCTCGCCTCGCCGCTGGCGATGGTGATCAATGTTACCGGCGCGACCATTGTGCCGGTGGGCGGCGGGCTTTCGAACTCGCGGGAGCTTCTCGCTGCATTGGATGAAGCAGTCAGGGGCCGCATTCTCCGGCGCTTCAACCGTCCACTGGTCGTGCCCGCCATCTGCCGCATCGAGCCGGGGCTGATCGGATCAGCCGTTATCGGGTTGAAATATGCGCAGGAGATCGCCCGCCCGTCCTGATGGCTCTCACGGCGTCTCAATCTTTTCCCGACGGAAACCCAGCCCCACCAGCCGGCCAGTCAGATGGGAAAGAAGCGGAAATCGAATAATCGCCCGCACGAAGGCAGGCGGGCCTTTGGGCTTTTCCGCTCTTTCCTCTTGCCCTTTCTTGCGACCGATACGCATCATCCGCTGCAGAAACTGCGTGGCCTTGGTCGGGAAGGACCGCCGCTTTTCGATTGCGGCGAGGTCATCATCACGAATGGCCCGGCCGGACACCAGCACCGGCACCAATATATTGGCGGCGGCAACCGCGTCCTGAATGGCCAGATTGACGCCGACGCCGCCGACGGGCGACATGGCATGGGCCGCATCGCCGATGCAGATCAGACCGGGCTTCCACCAGCGCTTCAGGCGGTCGATACGAACGGTAAGGAGATGCACATCGTCCCAGCTCTTGAGCTCATCGAGCCTTTCGCGTGGGAAAGGGCAGATTTCCGCGACCCTGTCCCGGAAGGCTTCGATCCCCTCCAGCTTTATGTCCGCGAAAAATCCCTTGCGCACTACATAACCGCATTGCCAGTAGTCACCCCGGTTGATCATCACGAAACCCTGTCGCGAACCGGCATGCCCCATGGTTTCGGTCGGATCGTCAGGCTGTTTCGAAAGGCGTAGCCACAGCACTTCGGTCGGGATGCCGAAGCGCTGGACCTCGAGCCCTGCCGCCTCACGGACGAGGGAGTTGCGGCCATCCGCACCGACCACCAGATCGGCAGCGATCTCGATGACCCCTTCCGGCGTTTCGACGGTGAGGCCGCCGACGCGCCCGTCCCGTTCGATGAGGCCGGTGACCGGCGCATTCATCAGCAGGCGGAAATTTTCATATTGCCCTGCCTTGCCGACGATGAAATTGAGAAAATCCCATTGCGGCATGAAGGCGATGAACCGATGCCGGACCGGCAGGCGGGAAAAATCCGCAATCGTCACACGCTCGCCACCGATAACTGCGTTCAGCCGCGGCGCGCGTGTATGCGGAAGGCTTAAGAACTCCTCGATGAAACCGAGCTGTTCCATCAGTTCAAGCGTGGAAGGATGGATGGTGTCGCCGCGAAAATCGCGCAGAAAATCCCCGTGTTTCTCGACGACGACAACATCGATACCGCTGCGGGCGAGCAGCAGGCCGAGCATCATGCCTGCCGGTCCGCCACCGGCCACGGCAACACAGGTGCGGATGTTCTGAACGGTTCTGCCGTCCTTTTCATGCCTGGCTTTCGCGTCTTCCATCACCCTCGCCCCCATCCCGTCCCGTTAAATCTCTTTATCTTGTTTCAGCCGCCGGAGGGCTTGCATTCTTCGGCTGCGGCCAGCCCTGTGCGTCGAAACGGAACAGCATTTCGAACCGGGCAAAGATAAAGGCGAAGGCCATGGCCGTCCACAGGCCGAGCAGCAGCCCGGCTGCGACATCGCTTGGATAATGCGCACCGACGATGACACGCGAAACGCCGATCACGAGCGCAAGCAGCAGGAACGCCCAGCGGAAGCGCGGCATCAGCATGGCGAAAACACCGAAAAACGCCCCGGCAGCCGTCGAATGGCCTGAGGGGAAACTCTCATAAAGATTGTCGCCGGTTAAAGGCGTGAGGCTGTAGGCGCCCATTTCCAGAAAAAGCTCCGGCCGCGCCCGCCCGATCAGGAATTTCAGCGTATGGACGAGAATACTCGCCGTGCCGATCGTCAGGAAAAAATAAGCGAGAAGCCGCCACGCCGTTCTCAGCCGCCCGCCATAGGTCTGCGCCTGCAGGACACGTGCGGCAACATAAGCAAGAATGGCGAGCGCGCCCGTGGAGTAAAGCATCCAACGGAAGGTTCCGAAATCGGTAATCGCGCGATTGAAGGTGACTATTCGGCCCGGCAGTGCCTGCGCGGATTCGGAAAGGCGCGGATCGAAAGGAATGAAAACCAGAACCAGCACAAGGCTTGCCGCAAAAATCCAGCCGCTGGAAACCACGAAACGTCGCATCAACATCCTCTTGTCTTTTTCTTGCATATGGCTTTGCGCTTCACAAAAACAATAGCCTGGGCTTTGTCCTTGTTATGGCGGGTTTTCGCGAGTAGAGCCTAAATCTGCCAAATAAAACCGACGGGCTGAAGATGACGAATGCCAGTGAAATGCCACGCAAGCTGACCATATTGGGTTCGACGGGTTCGATCGGCACCAATACTCTGGATGTCGTGCGTCAGCTGGGTGGCCGCGACGGGTTCGAGATCATGGCGCTGACCGGCGCGGGAAACATCGCGCTTCTGGCCGAACAGGCGCGGGAATTTGGCGCGCAGCTCGCGGTCACTGCGGACGATGATAAATATAAAGCGCTGAAATCGGCGCTGGCAGGCACCGGCATCAAGGTCGCGGCGGGCATGGCCGGCCTTGAAGAGGCAGCCTCGATGGATGCCGGCTGGGTGATGGCCGCGATTGCCGGCACCCCCGGCCTCGCCCCGACACTGACGGCCGCCCGGCGTGGTGCCGATATTGCACTTGCCAACAAGGAATGCCTCGTTTCGGCGGGCGATGTTTTTCTGCGCACTGTCAAACAGGGCGGCGGCCGGCTGATCCCGGTCGACAGCGAACACAGCGCAATCTTCCAGTGCCTGACGGGTGAACACAAACAGGCGGTGGAACGCATCGTGCTGACGGCTTCCGGCGGGCCGTTCCGCACCTGGTCGCGGGACGAGATGTCCAACGTCACGGCGGATATCGCCCGCGCCCATCCCAACTGGTCGATGGGGCTGAAGGTCTCGATCGGCAGTGCCTCCATGTTCAACAAGGGGCTGGAAATGATCGAGGCGAAATATCTCTTCGATCTCAGGCCTGATCAGGTGGACGTGATTGTCCATCCACAATCGATCATCCATTCGATGGTTGGCTACACTGACGGCTCCTATATCGCGCAGCTCGGCTCTCCCGACATGCGCACCGCCATCTCCTATGCCCTCACCTATCCTGAGCGCGGCAATCTGAGCGTCGAGCGCCTGGATTTCGCGAAACTGGCGCGGCTCGATTTCGAAGCACCGGATGAAGCCCGGTTCCCGGCGCTGCGGCTCGCGCGCATGGCGCTGGAGCGCGGCGGTTTGCAGGGCGCGGCCCTCAACGCAGCCGAGGAGACCGCCTTTCACGCCTTCGTCGCTGGTGGCATCGGTTTTCTTGACATGGCCGAAATCGTCGAAACGGTCATGGACCGGATGCATGACGGTCGGACCGCCGAGACGATGGACGATGTGTTTGCAGCGGACGAAGAAGCCCGCCGCCATGCGCTGGAACTCATCGCCACAAAAGAAAAGGCCGCGTAAACGCGGCCCTGAATTCTGCAATCTGAACTGCGGCCCTTAAGCCACCGCACGTGCCAGCGCGCAATGCGACCACAGCTGATGCAGCGCACCGACCAGATGCTCGATGTCAGCATCGCTATGCAGCGGCGTCGGGGTGATGCGCAGCCGCTCGGTCTTGCGCGGCACCGTCGGATAATTGATCGGCTGCACATAGACGCCGTGACTATCCAGCAGGATATCCGAAATCCATTTGCACTTGGCGGCATCGCCCACCATGACCGGCACGATGTGGCTTGGATTGTCCATATGCGGAATGCCGCGGGCATCGAGAAGACCGCGCAGCTTCCGCACCCGGTCCTGATGGCGGGCACGCTCGAAAGGGCTGGCCTTCAGATGCTGGATTGAGGCAATTGCGCCGGCAGCGAGCGACGGCGGCAGGGCCGTCGTGAAGATGAAGCCGGAGGCGAAAGAACGGATGAAATCGCAGACTGCGGTGGAGCCGGTGATATAACCACCCATCACGCCGAAGGCCTTGCCAAGCGTCCCCTCGATGATCGTCAGGCGATCCATCAGGCCTTCGCGCTCGGCAATACCGCCGCCACGCGGACCGTACATGCCAACGGCATGGACTTCGTCGAGATAGGTCATGGCGCCATAACGGTCGGCCAGATCGCAGATTTCCTTGATCGGCGCTATATCGCCATCCATCGAGTAGACGGATTCAAAGGCAATCAGCTTCGGCGCATTGGGATCAGCAGCCTTAAGCTTCGCTTCGAGATCTTCGAGATCGTTGTGTTTCCAGATCACCCGCTCGCAACGACCGTAACGAATGCCCTCGATCATCGATGCGTGGTTGAGCGCGTCAGAGAAGATAATGAGGCCTGGAATTTTCTGGCCGAGCGTGCCGAGCGTTGCCCAGTTGGAAACATAGCCCGACGTGAAGATCAAGGCTGATTCCTTGCCGTGCAGATCAGCGAGTTCCTGCTCCAGCAGGACATGATAATGGTTGGTGCCAGAAATGTTCCGGGTGCCTCCCGCACCCGCGCCACAGTGATCGATGGCGGCCTTCATGGCTTCGATGACTTTCGGGTTCTGGCCCATGCCGAGATAGTCGTTGGAGCACCAGACGGTTACGTCCTTGCACTCACCATTGGCGTTGTACCGTGTCGCGCGGGGGAAATTACCCTGCTGGCGCTCGATATCCGCAAAAACGCGATAACGTCCCTCAGAATGCAGGCTTTGCAGTTCCGTCGTAAAAAATGCCTCGAAGTCCATGCCATGCTCCAGAATTGACCAAATCGTTTTCTGCCCCGACACCGGGACCGTCAACCCTTGCGAGCTGCTTTAACCACGTCTGCGTCAATTCGCCGTTGTTTTGAACCATTCCAATAAACCGTTTATAGACGCTTATGAAAAGTGCAAAATTGATTCACATCAAAAAACCGAGAGATTTGGAACCTTTTTCGCGTGGCGCCGTTGTCTGGCACGCAATCGATTTACGCTCGAAGGAATGCCGAAAGACGAGGCTTCCCTAAACGACATCGAATTGTTAGTTATCTGTGGCGGTCGGAGGTAGCAGTCGCCGCAGATAAATATGGGACGCCTACCGAGCCGAAGAGCTCATTGTAACGTTGGAGAGAGTTTCATGAAAAAGGCAATCATATTTGCGCTGGTCGGCCTGTCGCTTGCAAGCTGCACGCAGACCGAAAAGGGTGCTTCGATCGGTGCCGTTTCCGGCGCTGTTATCGGTGGTGCGGTCACTGGTAACGTTCGTGGCGCAGCAGTTGGCGCAGCCATCGGCGGCGTGGGCGGTGCTCTGATCGGTAACGCTTCCGAGCCGGGCTATTGCTATTATCGCGACCAGTATGGCCAGCGTTACACGGCACGTTGCCGTTAATCGCTGCACGACAGACAGTTGCACAGAAGCCCCGGTCACCCGGGGCTTTTTGCGTTAATGGCGGCAAAACATCAGCGCGAGAGTCCTCAAAGCCGTTTATTTATGATTAAATTGCAATGTTAACGGACAGGAAACGGGTTAGGGCGACAATAAATGCTCAACCATAAAGCAGCTTATGCGAAGAACACGAACTAACCCGAAGACAGGTATTGCGTATCGGAAAGCTGGCACCGCGCTTGCGGTTGCTTTGACGTTCGCCCTGTATCCGGCGTTTGCCCGTGATGCTTTCGCCTTCAAACTGTTCGGCATGCGCCTCTGGGGTTCGGAAGAACCGGAGGTCGAAGTTATCAACCCGGTCAAATATGCCGTCACGCTTGACGCGGCCGATGCCGACAAGTCCCTCAAAGGCAGCCTGGAAAACAGCTCGCTTCTTCTGGCCGACAAGGACAAACCTGCCTCCGGCGATCTCGGCCTTCTGATAAAGGCGCGAGACGACAGGGACAGGCTGATCGCGGCACTCTATGAAAACGCCCGCTATGGCGGCATCGTCAACGTGACCGTGGCCGGAAAGAACGTTGATGACCTGCCTCCCAACCCGGTTTTCGATCACAGCACGCCCGTACCCGTGGTCATAACGGTGACGCCTGGTCCGAAATTCACCCTCGGCAATGTCCGCCTCGAAGGTGATGTCACGGGCCGCAATCTGGAGGAATACGGCCTGATCAACGGCGGTGATGCCGGGTCTCTGGCAATCATCCGCGCTGGCAACAAACTGATCGATGATCTGAAGGCGGAAGGCCGGCCGCTCGCGAAACTGACGAAACGCGAGGCGGTCGCAAACCACGCGACGAATACGGTCGACATTACGATGGCAGCTGAAGGTGGCCCCGTTGCGCCGCTCGGCACAGTCACCGTCACCGGTGAAAAAACCGTCGATGGCGACTTCATCCGCCGTTATTCGCGCCTTAATGGCGGCGAGCCCTATTCTCCGGAAAAGCTGCGCAAGGCCGCCGACCGCCTGCGCCAGCTCGGCGTCTTTTCCAGCCTGACGATCAAGGAGGCGGGAACGCTCGCCCGCGACGGCACCATTCCGCTCACCATCGAAGTATCCGAAGGCAAGCACCGTTATTTCGGCGTCGGTGCGCAATATTCGACGACCGAAGGCATCGGGCTTCAAGGATATTGGGGTCACCGTAACCTCTTCGGACAGGCGGAATCACTGCGCATCGAAGGCTCTGTTTCGCGTATTGCGGAGGCATCGAGCGTCGAAGGCATGGATTATTCGGCAGGCATCACCTTCACCAAGCCGGGGATGTTCAACCCCCGCACGACATTCAAGACCAGCCTGATTGCCAAGACCGAAAACCCGGACACCTACAGGGCCAAGACGCTGACGGGCACGGCCGGTTTCGCCTACGAACTGAACGATACGGACACAGCCGCCGCGGGTTTTGAGGTCCAATGGGCAGACACCGAAGACGCATTCGGCAAAAATGAATATCTGACGACCTCGATACCGCTGGAATTCGTGCGCGATACACGCGACGACAAGCTTAATCCGACCGAGGGCTTCCGCGCATCCATCGCGGCAAAGCCAAGCTACGAAGCCCTGAACGGCACCTTCTTCTCGTCCCTCGAAGGCTCGATAACAGGTTATAAAGGCCTCGGTGCCGAAGACCGGTTGATCATGGCTGGAAAGCTCTCCGGCGGTGTTCTGGTCGGCGGCAGCGATCTGCAGGACATCCCGACAACACGGCGCTTTTTCGCCGGTGGCGGCGGATCGGTCCGCGGCTACAGCTACCAGGAAATTTCGCCCTATAATGCGGCGGGCGATGCGACCGGCGGCCGCTCCTATGTCGTTGGCTCCGTTGAGGCTCGCGTCAAGGTCACCGATACCATCGGCCTTGTGCCGTTTTTCGACGCCGGTGTCGTTTCTGATGGGGTAACACCCGATTTCTCCGATATCCGGGCTGGCGCCGGTATCGGCCTGCGTTACGCGACGCCTTTCGGGCCTCTGCGTCTCGATGTCGCCATGCCGCTTGAAAAATACGACGGCGGCAACAATTTCGGCATTTATGCTGGTATCGGCCAGTCTTTTTAAACGCCGCAGTCGAACACCCTAGCAACAGAGTGTAGATTACCCTTGATGGAAATGTTGATTCGATTGCTGAAATGGCTGGGCTACGCTGCACTCTGCTGCGTGGTGCTGGTGTTGTTTGCGGTGCTGTTCATCGGTTTTACGCCGATGGGCGCCCGGATTGCCGCAAAACAGATTTCATCGCTCGTATCGACACCCGATCAGACCATCGAGATTTCTCCTCCGGGTGGCCTTCTGACCGGCCGCCTGCGGCTCGATAACGTCACGCTTTCAGATCGGCAGGGACCCTATGCTCGCCTGAACCAGATTGCCGTCGACTGGTCGCCACTGTCACTGCTTGCCGGCACCTTCCATGCTGACCATGTCTCGGCCGGATCGATCGATGTGGAGCGCCAACCGCTGCCGGCCCAGCAGACGACAGGCAAGAGCTCCAGCGGTTCTTCCCTTCCTATTGAAATCGTCATCGATAATTTCAGCTTCCCGGATATCAGCCTTGAGCAATCGCTTCTCGGCCGCGCCTTCGACCTGACGGCGGAAGGCAACCTCAAGGCCGCCCAGGACGACATGCGGCTTTCGCTCACCGCTCACAGGCGCAATGCTGTGGATGCGGAGGTCAATGCCGACGTTGCATTCCTGCCGAATGAGAACGTGCTGAAGCTGAAAGCTGAGATGAAGGAACCCGAAGGCGGCCTGCTCGCAACCCTGCTTTCGCTTCCCGGCACGCCTGCGGTGGCAATAGACCTCAATGGCGAAGGCCCGCTTTCCAGCTGGACCGGCACCCTGCGCGGCAATGTCGCCGGTAATGCGGTGGTCAATGTCACCGGCCGTCATCTTCTTGGCGACGACGGAACGCGCCGTATCGAGATTGCAGGCGGTGGCCAGCCCGATCTGCTGCTGCCACCTGCCTTCCGCCAGCTTTTTGCCGGTGAGACGAAACTCGACGCGAATGCCACACTCTACCCACAGGGCCGCATCGACATCGGCAGCAGTACGCTGGAGACCGGCACGCTGCTGCTGACGGCATCAGGCACCGTGGATCCGAATGGTCAGAACGATTTGGCCGCCAATCTCATCGGTACCGCCGGCCCGGTGGATTTCCGCTGGCCACTCGGCAATGGTGAAATTCAGGCCCTCATCAACGGCCTCGATCTTTCCCTGAAGGGTGGTGCGGATGCCGCACACCTCAACACCACGGTTTCCCTGCGCAGCCTCGCGCTGCCACAGGGCCGGCTTGACGATGTCAAACTGACCGCCGAGAGCGCCGATCTCAATATCGCCGACCGCAGCGGTACGATCGCTACCGTCCTGTCCGTCGCGCAATCATCCTTCGTCAGTCCAGATATCGACCGGCTGGTACGCGCGCCTCTTACCATCAAGGCGCCGTTCAATCTTACCTCTTCCGCCATCGGTTTTAACGGCGCAACGCTGGAAAGCGCCAGCGTCGGCGGAACGCTGAACGGCAGTTTCGATCTCACTGATAACCGCCTGACGTCAAGCGTCCAGCTCTTCGCGTTACCCGCCACGCTTCCACCGGCACTCGCGGAGAAATTCGACACCACCATCGCCCTCCAGGGCGACATCGACCTGATCATCGGTGGACGCACCAGTATCGAGAACCTCGTCATCAAGTCAGGAACGATCGAGGCGGCTGGTAATGCCAGCCTCGAAAATGATGCACTAAGCGCCGACCTCAAGGGCAAATTCCCGGCACTGGAAAAGCTGACGCCGCAGGCGAAGGGCGTTGCCGATTTTGCAATCGAAGCCAGCGGTGCGCTTGCCGCCCCCGATTTCAACGTGACCCTGAGTTCCGAAAGCGCCGTCCTTGCCGGACGAAAACTCGAAGCACTGAAGGTCAATGCCTCCGGTAAGGCCGACCCGGCCGCGCCGCAGGCAAAGCTGACGGCCAGCGGCAGCCTCGACCGGCAGAAGATCGACGCCAACGCCAATGTGGTGCAGACCGAAAATGGCACGGCAATACCCGAACTTCATGTCGCGGTGGGCCGCAACATTCTGGACGGGAAGCTGCAAATTTCGCAGCAGTTCCTGCCAACGGGCAATCTCTCCTTCAATTTCCCCGATCTCGCCCTGCTGGCCGCACTGGCCGCACAGCAGGCGGATGGTGATATTGCCGGCGATATCGCGCTGAGCGACGCCAATGGCAAGATCGCCGCGACGATAAAGGCAAATGGCGGCAGCATCCGCCAGGGCACGACAACGATTTCAAAGCTGGCCGCCGATATTTCCATCGATGACATCAAGGCTCTCGCCATCAACGGCAAGATCAGCGCCGACAGCGTCAATGCCGGCACGGCCGCGATTTCAGGCCTGAATGCCACCATCGGACATTCCGGCACAACGACCGCGTTCGATGTCAACGGCCGCTATGACAATGCGCCGCTGGTGGTGAAAGGCAGCGCCGATACCGGCGGCTCACCCATGACCGTGCGGGTCGACACCTTTTCGGCCGCCCCCAAGGGAATTCCAGTACGGCTTGAAAAACCAAGCACCATCGCCATCCAGAATGGTACGGCCCGCATCAGTGATCTGACCATCATCACGGGCGATGGTCGCGTTGAGGTCAACGGCACCGCCGGTTCGACCCTCGATATCAAGGCCGATATCCGCTCGCTTCCCGCGAGCCTCGCCAACGCCTTTGCCGCCGGGCTGGATGCGGCAGGCAGCATATCCGGCACGGTCAGCGCCAAGGGCGCGGCATCCGACCCCTCGGTTGATTATAATCTGAACTGGGCCAATGCCGAGGTTGCGCAGACGCGTGCCGCCGGGCTTGCCGCCCTTGGCATCAAGGCGAATGGCCGGTTTGCCGGCGGCAACTTGCAGATCGACACTGACGTGACCGGTCAGGGCGGCATGTCGCTTTCCGGCGGTGGCTCGCTCGGCATCGCCGGCTATCGCCCACTTTCCATGGCATTCTCCGGCCGGCTGCCTTTCAGCGCCGTTGCCGCGCAAACCGCCGCACAGGGCCTTGATGTGGATGGCACCGCCGCCATCGACGTCAAGATCTCCGGCACTGCATCCGCACCTGTGGTGACCGGCAGCATCACCACCGATAGCACACGCCTGACGGATGTGCGCCGGAACCTGACGATCAATGGTCTGGGCGCAACGATCACGTTTGACCGCGACCGTGCCGTCATTTCCAGATTGACGGGCAAGCTCGCTGGCGGTGGAACGATCTCGGGTACGGGCAACATCGGCATTGCCGGCGGCTCGGGTTTCCCCGCCGATATTTCGATCACGCTCGATCGTGCCGGTTATAATGACGGTACGCTGGTAACGACGGTGGTGAGCGGCACGCTGACGTTGAAAGGGCCGCTGCTGAATTCGCCAGTGCTCGGTGGCAACCTGACGCTCGACAGAAGCGCCATCACCATTCCGGAGAAACTTCCGGCCTCGCTGACGGAAATCGACGTCAAGCACAAGAACGCACCGCCAAAGGTGCGCGCTCAGGCCAAGGCGCTCGGAGCGGACCAGGGCGGAAGCGGAAGCTCCTCCACCATCAATCTCGATCTGCAGGTGAATGCGCCGAGCGGTATCTTCGTGCGCGGCCGCGGGATTGATGCGGAACTGACGGGCAATCTGACCATCCGCGGCACGGCCGCCGTACCCGTCATCTCCGGTGGCTTTGAGATGCGCCGCGGCCGGCTGGAAATCCTCACCCGCCGCCTGGATTTCACGACAGGCAATATCACCTTCGGCGGCGGCCTTGTCCCGGTTCTCGATATGAAGGCGGATTCGACGGTGGGTTCGACCACAGTCACCGTATCCGTTTCCGGCAATGCCAACGACCCGACCTTTGCCTTCTCCTCCGCACCGGCGCTGCCACAGGATGAGGTGATGGCGCAGCTGATCTTCGGACAGTCCATGTCGAAACTCTCGGCGCTGCAGATCGCGCGGCTGGCCGATGCCGCCGCCCAGCTGGCCGGCGGACGCTCCACCTCGCTGTTCGACAAGCTCCGAAGCAATCTCGGTGTCGACGATCTCGATATTTCCACGGATTCCGAGGGACAGGCCCGCGTTTCCGCCGGCAAGTATCTCAATGAAAGAACCTATCTTGAGCTGCAGCAGAGCGGCGAATCCGGCGCAAAGGCCATCATCAACCTCGATGTCGGGCGCGGCGTGAAATTGCGCGGCGAAGCAGGCGGCAATGGCGAAGGTGCGGCCGGGATATTTTACGAGAAGGAATATTGAGACGGCTCCGCATTTAGGTTTGCGAAACCATCTCATGCTACGAATCTTCCATTGAAGACGGAAATAGTATTTCCGGCTGTTCAGGCACCAGGCAGAACGCCAAATTCGCACATGCAAGTGTCGGTGCACTTGCGCCGGCCTCCACAGCGAGCATTGGGAAGAATTCTGATGGCAATGATTAACTCTACCAATTTTGGCGGTGAGACGCTCGAAATCATCGCATTCCGCCTGCATGATCAGGAGTTCTGCGTGAAGACGACGACCATCCGCGAAATCCGCGGCTGGGCGCCTTCCACGCCCATTCCCCACGCGCCGAAAGACGTCATCGGCGTCATGAACCTGCGCGGCTCGGTCATTCCGATCATCGATCTGGCCCACAAGCTCGGTATGAAGAGCACCGTCGCCAATGAACGAAGCGCCATCGTGGTGGCCGAAGTGCACAACATGGTCATCGGCATGCTGGTTGACCGCGTTTCGGACATCCTCACGATCCCGGCAAACCAGGTACAACCGGTTCCGGAAATCTCGGCGTCTTTCGACAAGTCCTATTCCGAAGGCATCATCGCCAACGAACACGGCATGATCTGCTTCCTGAACCTCGCAAAGATGTTCAAGGGAACCGAAGCCGAAGATCTTGCCGCCTGATCAGGCGATTACAGTCTGACGCAAGCGTTTCACTGCTTTCATCGACAACAGAACCAGACCGCCGGAGCACCCCCGGCGGTTTTTGTTTTCCAGCGCGCCCCACAACTTAAATAAGAACATTTTAATATTATAGATATCTAATATTAGAAGCCAACGAACAGTAACCTCACCCGCGTCTTATCTCATCAGGGTCCGATAGCTGACGAAGGCCGTAAAGTCGCAAGTGCCTGCATTGCTGCCAATGGCGGCAAAACCTGTTCGTTGTTCAACATGATACGGCGCGGACCACACCTTGGGTGCGGCGAGCCGCCCCGTCGACCGATATTTGGGGGACGTTAATGCTGGGGTTAGGAAAAAGCGCAGATAATCGAAATATGCTCGATGCGATATCCAGATCGCAGGCGGTCATAGAATTCGATCTCAAGGGTAATATTCTCACCGCAAACCGCAATTTCTGCATGGCGCTGGGTTATGATCTCGCAGAAATCGTCGGCAAGCACCATCGCATCTTCTGCGACCGGGAGATTGCCGCATCGCACGCCTATCAGGAGTTCTGGGAATCTCTTGCACGCGGCGAATTTCAGGCGAAGGAGTATCGCCGCATCCGCAAGGATGGATCAGCCGTCTGGATCGAAGCATCCTACAATCCTGTCTTCCGCTCGGGCAAACCCTACAAGGTCGTCAAGATCGCGACCGACATCACCGCCAAGAGGATCAAGGCCGTCGAAGATGCAGGCAAGCTGGAGGCGTTATCCCGCTCTCAGGCCACCATCGAGTTTTTCCCCGACGGTACGATCATCACCGCCAATCCTAACTTCTGCGCAACGGTGAACTACGACCTGAAGGAAATCGAGGGCAAACACCATCGCATGTTCTGCGATCCGGCCTATACCGCATCCGCGACTTACGCCAATTTCTGGCAGCGGCTGGCATCGGGAGAATTCATTTCCGACGAATTTGTCCGCTATGGAAAGAACGGCAAGGAAATATGGATCCAGGCCGCCTACAACCCGGTCCTGGATGAGGCGGGAAAAGTCGTGAAAGTGGTGAAATTCGCCACCGACGTGACCCCGCGCATGAGCGCCATCACCCTCCTTGCCGATGCCTTGCAGGCGCTGGCTGCGGGCGACCTCGTGCAGCGCCTCGACACCAGCTTCGTGCCCAGCATGGAGAAGCTGCGTGCGGACTTTAATGAGGTCGTCGGCAAGCTGCAGGCCACCATGCAGACGATCTCTCACAATGCCTCGACAATCGCCTCCGGTTCGGGCGAAATCCGCATCGCCGCCGATCAACTTTCGCAACGCACCGAACAACAGGCGGCCTCGCTGGAAGAAACTGCGGCCGCTCTCGAAGAAATCACCACCACCGTGACCGATGCCAGCCAGCGTGCCGGTGAAGCGGGCAAGCTGGTGTTGCGGACGAGGGAACATGCCGAACATTCCGGCGACGTCGTTCAGCAGGCGATTTCCGCCATGGACGCGATTTCGCGTTCCTCCGGCGAAATCACCAACATCATCGGCGTGATCGACGACATCGCCTTCCAGACCAACCTTCTGGCCCTGAATGCAGGGGTCGAAGCCGCCCGCGCCGGGGAGGCCGGCAAGGGTTTTGCCGTTGTGGCGCAGGAAGTGCGCGAGCTGGCGCAACGCTCCGCCGTCGCGGCCAAGGAAATCAAATCGCTCATCAACACCTCCCGGGAACAGGTCGCCAACGGCGTCGATCTCGTCGGCAGAACCGGTGAGGCCTTGCGGGATATTCAGTCGCAGATGGGCGAAATCGACATAAATGTCTCGGCAATCGTCGAGGCATCGCGCGAACAAGCGAACGGGCTGAAGGAAATCAATCACGCCGTCAACGTTATGGATCAGGCAACTCAGAAAAATGCCGCCATGGTGGAAGAAACCACTGCCGCCAGCCACGGCCTCGCCAGTGAGGCCGACAACCTCTATGTATTGCTGCGACAGTTCAAAATATCCGGCGACGGACAGATATCATCTGCCCAGCCCGTCGATAAAAAAGCCGCCAGCATATCCCGGCTGCCGACACCTCAGCCGCGATATGCCACGGCAAGGGCGCATGGCAATGCGGCAGCCGAATGGGCGGAATTCTAAACCCGCCCATCCCGAAGCCAACCGCCGAGGCTACAGAATAATACGGTCCGCACGGGTGAAGATTTCGAAGTCTTCACCCCGGACCAACGCAACAAGCGTAATGCCCGCTCTATCGGCAGTTTCGATGGCGAGCGCCGTGGGGGCGGAGATCGCCGCCAGAACCGGACAGCCGAGGATCGCCGTCTTCTGCACCATCTCCACCGACAGGCGGCTGGTAACCGCCACAATACCCGTCTGCGCGGAAACACCCGCATTCACCACCGCACCGGCCAATTTATCGAGCGCATTGTGGCGGCCGACATCTTCGCGCGCCGCCAAAAGCCCCTCACGCGGATTATAAAACCCGGCACCGTGAACAGCCCTTGTTTCGCGATTGAGGGTTTGTGCATCGTTCAGGGCCTTCACAGCCGCAACGATATCGTTGCCGTGGACCGACGATTTCACGCTGCTCAAATCAGGCACGACACGAACCGCCTGCTCTATCGATTCAATGCCACAGAGACCGCAGCCAACCGGGCCTGCCATATGCCGTCGTCTTGCCCGCAGCGCATCGGCCTCGGCATCCGTCAAATCCACTTGGACATCGTAACCCTGCCCCGCCTCGACCACTTCAATGGCCTGGATTTCGGAACGCATCGATATGATGCCCTCGGTGAGGCTGAAGCCGACGGCAAAATCGATGAGATCGGCAGGGCTGGCCATCATCACGGCATGGGTGCTGCCTCCATAAGAAAAAGCAACAGGCACCTCTTCCGGCACGGCACGCTCACCTGTGGCAATCGCGCCCTCACGCAAAGCGGTTCTGGCAACCCTTCGATAACTTGCTTCTACCGACACGACGATCATTCCTCCATGACGGAAAACACACCACCAACTCGATCTGTGACCGGTAAAGCGGTATTCCTCTTCGTTTTCACATCTAGCCCATCACCTAAAAAATCGGAATCGATTTCGGTAAAAGCGAGCCAATGCCGCGTGATGTGCCTTGGGCGGCAACCCGACATATCCCAAGCGGAGGAAACAGGAGACAGCTGAAAACAAAAAAAGCGGCCGAAACGGCCGCTTTTTTGTTTTAAATATTTTGTGGGCAGTCATTCTTTCGAACCCGCCCGGTGCTTTCAAGCAGCGACGAGAACCTCATGCAGGTTCGTCAGCTCATAGAGGTGCTTTTCAAGCTTGGTCAGATGCTCGTGGTGATGATTGCCTTCCTGGATTTCGGCCTTGGCCGCATCGATGCGCTTCTGCAGCGTATCAGGGGACATATCGTCAGCCGAAACAGCGGATTCGGCAAGAAGCGTGCAGCCGGTCGGCAGAATATCGGCAAAACCGCCGAAGACGACGTATTTGTGGGTTTCGCCTGAAGCGAATTTCACCGTCACCAGACCCGGCTTGATCGTGGTCATCGTCGGTGCGTGATTGGCCAGAACGGTCATTTCACCCAGCGTAGCCGGGATGACGACTTCCGTAACCGTTTCGGAAACGAGCAGACGCTCCGGGGAAACGAGATCGAATTTGAAACTGTCAGCCATGGCTATTCACTTCTTTTCAATTACGCGGGCGTCACGGACTTGTCTTTTAACAACGCAGACGAAAGTCGTTTCGGTTTCGCTGTCATTGGTCGGAAGGCGCGCGGTAACACCACGCGCCCGCCAATTTATAATCAGGCGACTTCAGCAGTCAGCTTCTTTGCCTTTTCGATGGCTTCTTCCATCGAACCGACCATGTAGAAAGCTGCTTCCGGCAGGCTGTCATATTCGCCGTTGACCAGGCCCTTGAAGCCCTTGATCGTGTCTTCGAGCGCGACGAGCTTGCCCGGAGAACCGGTGAAGACTTCAGCAACGAAGAACGGCTGCGACAGGAAGCGCTCGATCTTGCGGGCGCGGGCAACCGTCAGCTTGTCTTCTTCCGACAGTTCGTCCATGCCGAGAATGGCGATGATGTCCTGGAGAGACTTGTAGCGCTGCAGGGTCGACTGAACCTTACGGGCAACTTCGTAGTGCTCTTCGCCGACGATCATCGGGTCGAGCATGCGCGAGGTGGAGTCGAGCGGGTCGACAGCCGGGTAAATACCCTTTTCAGCGATCGAACGCGACAGAACCGTCGTTGCGTCTAGATGCGCGAACGAGGTTGCCGGCGCCGGGTCGGTCAAGTCGTCGGCGGGAACGTAAATTGCCTGAACCGAGGTGATGGAACCCTTGTTCGTGGTGGTGATGCGTTCCTGCATCTGGCCCATGTCGGTTGCCAGCGTCGGCTGATAGCCCACGGCCGAAGGAATACGGCCGAGCAGAGCCGACACTTCCGAACCAGCCTGCGTGAAGCGGAAGATGTTGTCCACGAAGAACAGAACGTCCTGGCCTTCATCGCGGAAGTTTTCAGCGATCGTCAGACCGGTCAGAGCGACGCGAGCGCGGGCGCCCGGCGGTTCGTTCATCTGGCCGTAAACGAGCGCAGCCTTGGAGCCTTCGCCGCCGCCGAGCTTGTTGACGTTCGATTCGATCATTTCGTGGTAGAGGTCGTTACCTTCGCGGGTACGTTCACCCACGCCGGCGAATACCGAGTAACCACCATGCGCCTTGGCGACGTTGTTGATCAGTTCCATGATGAGAACTGTCTTGCCCACGCCGGCGCCGCCGAAGAGGCCGATCTTGCCGCCCTTGGCGTAAGGAGCGAGAAGGTCGACGACCTTGATGCCGGTGACGAGGATCTGGCCTTCCGTCGACTGCTCGACGTAAGACGGTGCGTCCTGGTGGATGGCGCGCTTCTTGGCCGTTACGATCGGACCGGCTTCGTCAACCGGCTCGCCGATGACGTTCATGATGCGGCCGAGCGTTTCCAGACCAACAGGAACCTCGATCGGTGCGCCCGTGTCAGCAACGGACTGACCGCGAACCAGACCTTCGGTCGAGTCCATGGCGATCGTGCGCACGACGTTTTCGCCGAGATGCTGCGCAACTTCCAGAACGAGGCGGTTGCCATTGTTCTGTGTTTCGAGCGCGTTCAGGATCGGAGGCAGTTCGCCTTCGAACGCCACGTCGACAACAGCGCCGATAACCTGGGTAACCTTGCCCGCGCCGTTCACCGCTGCGGTTTTCTTGGGGGTAGCTGCCTTAGCCATTATCCTTACCCTCTTTCCTTACCTCAGAGCGCTTCCGCGCCCGAAATGATTTCAATGAGTTCCTTGGTGATCTGAGCCTGACGCTGACGGTTATAGGAAAGCGTCAGCTTGTTGATCATCTCACCGGCATTGCGCGTTGCATTGTCCATCGCGCTCATCTTGGCGCCCATTTCACCGGCAACGTTTTCGAGCAGAGCCCGGAAAACCTGAACCGAAATGTTGCGCGGAATAAGGTCTTCCAGAATAGAAGCCGCATCCGGCTCATATTCGTAGACGGCGGTCTGCGTCGTCTCAGCCGCTTCCACAACAGGCGTTGCGGCCGGAATGAGCTGCAGGCCGGTCGGGATCTGGCTGATGACGGACTTGAATTCCGAGTAGATCAGCGTGCAGACATCGAATTCACCCGCGTTGAAGAGCGAGATCACCTTCTTGGCGATCTGGTCGGCGTTTTCAAAGCCGACCTTCTTCACGTCACGCAGTTCGATACGCTCGATGATGAGCGATGCAAATTCGCGGCGAAGGCTGTCGTAACCCTTCTTGCCGACCGTGATAATCTTGACCGTCTTGCCTTCGGAAATCAGCTTGCGGGCTTGATCGCGGGCAAAACGGGCGATTTGCGAGTTGAAACCGCCGCAAAGACCACGTTCAGCCGTGCAGACGACGAGCAGATGCACGTCGTCCTTGCCGGTGCCGGTCATCAGCGCCGGAGCAACGTCAGCCTCGACCGCCGTGGCGATGTTGGCAAGAACGGCGCTCATGCGCTGAGAATAAGGCCGGGCGGCCTCCGCAGCTTCCTGGGCGCGCCGAAGCTTCGCCGCGGCGACCATTTTCATCGCCTTGGTAATCTTCTGCGTCGCCTTCACGGAGGCAATGCGGTTTTTCAGATCCTTTAGTGAAGGCATCCGTTATCCGTCCGAGTAAAAGAGCCCTGATTTAAGAGAAAGACTTGGCGAAGTTATCAAGAGCGCCCTTGAGCTTACCCTTGGTATCGTCGCTGATAGCCTTTTCCGTGCGGATGGTGTCGAGGATCGCCTTACCTTCCGAGCGGAGGTAGGAGAGGAAACCCTGCTCGAACTTGCCGACCTGTGCGACCGGGATCTTGTCGAGATAACCGTTGACACCAGCGAAGATCACCGCAACCTGCTCTTCCGTCTTGAGCGGAGAGAACTGCGGCTGCTTCAGAAGCTCTGTCAGGCGGGCACCGCGGTTAAGCAGGCGCTGCGTGGAAGCGTCAAGGTCCGAACCGAACTGAGCAAAAGCGGCCATTTCACGATACTGGGCGAGTTCACCCTTGATCGAACCGGCAACCTGCTTCATCGCCTTGATCTGAGCGGCGGAACCAACACGCGAGACCGACAGACCGACGTTAACAGCCGGACGGATACCCTGATAGAACAGGTCGGTTTCGAGGAAGATCTGGCCGTCGGTGATCGAGATCACGTTGGTCGGAATGAAGGCCGAAACGTCGTTACCCTGGGTTTCGATAACAGGCAGTGCCGTCAACGAACCAGCGCCCATTTCGTCGGAGAGCTTTGCAGCGCGCTCGAGAAGACGGGAGTGAAGGTAGAAAACGTCGCCCGGATAAGCTTCGCGGCCCGGAGGACGACGCAGCAGAAGCGACATCTGACGATAGGCGACGGCCTGCTTGGAAAGGTCGTCGTAACCGATGAGAGCGTGCTTGCCGTTGTCACGGAAATATTCGCCCATGGCGCAACCGGCAAACGGAGCGAGGTACTGCATCGGAGCCGGATCGGAAGCCGTTGCGGCAACGATGATCGAGTACTGCAGCGCGCCGCGCTCTTCCAGAACCTTTACGAACTGGGCAACGGTCGAACGCTTCTGACCGATAGCGACGTAGACGCAATAAAGCTTGTCGCCGTCAGGACCATTGTCGTGAATGGCCTTCTGGTTCAGGATCGTGTCGAGAATGATGGCGGTCTTGCCGGTCTGGCGGTCGCCGATGACGAGCTCGCGCTGGCCGCGGCCAACCGGGATGAGCGCGTCGATGGCCTTGAGGCCGGTCGACATCGGCTCATGGACCGACTTGCGCGGAATGATGCCGGGAGCCTTGACGTCAACGCGCGAACGCTTGGCGGCATTGATAGGGCCCTTGCCGTCGATCGGGTTGCCGAGCGCGTCAACGACGCGGCCGAGCAGTTCCGGACCAACGGGAACGTCAACGATAGCGCCAGTCCGCTTTACGGTGTCGCCTTCCTTGATGGAACGGTCCGAGCCGAAGATAACCACACCGACGTTGTCGGCTTCGAGGTTGAGCGCCATGCCGCGAATGCCGCCAGGAAACTCGACCATTTCGCCGGCCTGAACATTGTCGAGGCCATAAACGCGGGCGATACCGTCACCGACGGAAAGCACCTGACCGACTTCCGAGACTTCCGCCTCGTTGCCGAAATTTTTGATTTGATCTTTCAGAATTGCGGAAATTTCCGCGGCGCGGATATCCATCAGCCAACCTCTTTCAGTGCAAGCTTAAGGGTGGAAAGTTTGGTGCGAAGAGACGTATCGATCTGGCGCGAACCGACCTTGACGATCAGGCCACCGAGGATCGAAGGATCGACGGTAACGGAAATCGTCACATCCTTGCCGGTAACGCTCTTCAGCGCCGCTTTCAGTTCAGTTTCCTGCGCCTCGTCGAGCGCATGTGCCGAGGTGACCTCGGCGGTGATTTCGCCGCGATGGGCGGCGGCAATGGTGCGGTAGGCGCGGATCATGCCGGGAACGGCAAAGAGACGGCGGTTATTCGCAACAACCTTGAGGAAATTAACAGCGAGACCAGCGATGCCGGCCTTTTCGCAAATCGCGGTGATTGCCTTGAACTGATCCTCGGCGGAAAACACCGGGCTCGCAACCAGACGCTTCAAATCGTCGCTTTCGTCGAGAAGTGCGCCGAACTTGTCCAGTTCGACCTGAACCGCTTCGACCGTACCCGCTTCCAAAGCAAGCTCGAAAAGCGACGACGCATACCTTTCCGCTACACCGGATGTTCCCTGGGAGGTCTCTGCCACGGGCACTTTTTCCCTGCTAATCGTCCAAGACCATCAGCGATGGGGCTCCACCGCATCAAATTCTTGAAATCGTTTCAATTTCCCCGAAAAAGACCGGAATTCCCCCCTGCCTTTTCCCAATTTCGCGGTCCGTCTAGCATAGGACGCCGGGACTCGCAACACGCGTAATAGCGGAAAGCGCCGTTTGGGCAAGGGGGAATGCGTTTAAATTTTCCGATTTCGCTCAGGATGCGGCGTATCTGCGGCACAAATGCCAAAAAGCCCGCTTCAGACCAGCCCGAAGACGTAGCTCAACGCGAGTGCGGACAGCAGAAAGTGCACAACCAGAAGTAAGAAATTCCGCATGGTTGCGCCACCATCCGACAGCATGGAGAGAATGCCGCCGAAGACGCTGAGGCCGAATGCCGCACCAAAGGCGAGATAGACCATGGGCTGGGCGAGAAGGAGCGCGGCAGCACCGAGACCGAGATAAAAGCCGGCAAGCGACGAGCGCGCGAGCGCGTAACCATCCCTGCGCTCGCCGGCCGGCTGCAGACCGAAGGCGCGAAGCGTCAACCCCGGCGCAAACATGAAAAACAGGCCGATGATGGCTGATACCACCGCCGCGCCGAAGGCCAGTTGCTCGCCGAACTCGGCCGGAAAATAAAACTCCATCTCTTTCCCCAAATCATTGTGTTGTTCGCTCGCGTTATGACACGGTCACGACAGCGGGAAAACGCCCTCTCTGGCAAAGTTCAAAGGAAACTTTGCGGATCGATATCGAGCTGCACATGCACGCTGCCACGCTCCTTCGGGCCACTGGCAAGAAGCGTGCGAAGAAAAGACTGCATGTCGGAATTGCGCCGCCCATGCACCAGCAGACGAAAACGGTGGCGGCCACGGATCAGTGCCAGCGGCGCTTCCGCCGGGCCGAGAAGCATGATGCCGGTGACCTGCGGGGCTGCGGCCCGCAATCCACGCGCATGGGTCTCCGCCTCCGCCCGTGTATCGGCGGAGACGATGATCGAAGCGAGACGGCCGAAGGGCGGCAGGACGGCCTTTTCGCGCTCGACGATCTCCCTTTCATAAAAGGCCGAGGCATCACCCGACACGATCGCCTGCATCACCGGGTGCTGCGGCTGGTAGGTCTGCAGCAGGCCATGGCTCTTCAACCCCGTTCGTCCGGCACGGCCGGTCACCTGCGAAAGCAGCTGGAACGTCCGCTCCGCCGCGCGCGGATCGCCATTGGCAAGGCCGAGATCGGCATCGACAATGCCGACGAGCGTCATCAGCGGGAAGTTATGTCCCTTGGCGACAAGCTGCGTCCCGATGACGATATCCGCCTCGCCCTTGACGATCGCCTCCAGCTCCAGCCGCAGCCGCTTGACGCCCATGAGATCGGAGGAGAGCACAATGGTGCGGGCTTCCGGAAAATGTTTCTCTACCTCCTCGGCGATCCGCTCCACCCCCGGCCCACAGGCCACCAGGTGATCGAAGGTTCCGCATTCCGGGCAATGGTCGGGCGTCGGCTCGTTGTGTCCGCACTGGTGGCACTGCAATTGATTGCGGAAGCGGTGTTCCACCAGCCAGCTGGAACATTGCGGGCACTGAAAGCGGTGGCCGCAGACCCGGCAGAGCGTCAGCGGCGCATAACCGCGCCGATTGAGGAAGAGCAGGGACTGCTCGCCCTTTTCGATCGTCTTGCCGATGCCACGCAGGAGAACCGGTGAAAGGAACCCTCCCCTTTCCGGCGGATGGCGACGCATATCGACGAGATGCAGGTCCGGCATCGCCGCATCGCCAAAGCGGGTATGCAGATGGATGGTGTTGTAACGCCCCGAACTGCCATTAACCTGGCTTTCCACCGACGGCGTGGCCGAGACCAGCACGACAGGGAATTCGGCGATACGCGCCCTCACCACAGCCATGTCGCGGGCATTATAAAAGACGCGGTCTTCCTGCTTGTAGGCCGGGTCGTGCTCTTCATCGACGATGATAAGGCCAAGATTGTCGAACGGCAGGAAAAGCGCCGAGCGCGCGCCCGCCACCACTTTCACCTCACCCGTCACCGCCTGCCGCCAGACCTTTTCGCGCATGCGCGGCGACACATCCGAATGCCATTCCGCCGGTTTCGCACCGAAGCGATCCTGAAAACGCTCAAGAAACGCCGCCGTCAGGGCGATTTCCGGCAGCAGGATAAGGACCTGCTTGCCTTGTCGCAACGTTTCCGCCACCGCTTCGAAATAAACCTCTGTCTTGCCCGAACCAGTTACGCCGTCGATCAGGGAGACATTAAAGCCACCCTTGCGCACATCTTCAATTATCTCCGAAGCAGCCTGTTTCTGCGGGCCTTCCAGACGTGGCGCGACATAATCAGGGTCAGGCTCGGCCACGACAGGCGGCGCGGGCAGAAAGACCGTCTCGAACACACCCTGCTTGACGAGACCGTCGATGACGCTGGTAGAGACGCCCGCCGCATGGGCAAGCCCGCTCTTGGTCCAGCCATGCCCTTCGGCCGCCAGCTCCATTACCCGCTCGCGGGCGGGAGTCAGGCGCTCCGGCCTGCCTTCGGTCAGCCGCAGCCCCTCGATCATCGGCTCGGGATCGAAGGCGGCGGGCGCGCGCAGCGCCATGCGCGCCACGAGGCCCGGCGGAGACAGCGTATAGGCGGCAACCCAGTCCACGAAGCGGCGCATTTCGGCCTTCAGCGGCGGGCACTCGAAACTCTTGGTAATGGGCCGCAGCTTCTTCGGATCGACGCCCTTCTCGCCGGCATCGTCCCACACCACACCGAAAACCTGCCGCGGACCGAGCGGCACCTGCACGACGGAACCGGTCTCGACCACCATATCCTCGGGCACGGCGTAGCTATAAGGCCCCGGAGCCGGCAGGGGCACAAGAACGGGCACCGTGCGCGTGGGCGACGGCGGGTCAAATAGAGCCCCAAACAGATCGGACGAATCTTTTGCCATGATGTGGCGACCATGCCCCGGCGACAGGAAAAAGGAAACCGCCCGGATGTAGTGGGCGCGCCCCACAAAGTCCACCTCTTAACCAAATGCTGACCATAAGCGCATAGTTTCGGGGGATGGAATGGAGCGCCGCGTGACCGAAATCCTGACATTTGCCGAACCCGATCTCCTGAACGAGCGCCAGTCCTGGCTCGCCACCCTTGCCGGCGAGCGCCGCCTTGCTGACAACACCGTCGAGGCCTATGAACGCGACACGCGCCAGTTTCTGACATTCCTCACCGGCTATATCGGCAGGCCCGCGACCATAAGAGATATAGCCGATCTGCGCCCTGTCGATCTGCGCGCCTTTCTGGCCAACCGGCGCAAGGAAGGCGCCGGCGCGCGTTCGCTCGGCCGGCATCTGGCGGGACTGCGCTCGCTTCTTCATCATCTGCAGAAGAAAGGCCTCGTCAACGCGGCGGGTGCGACCGCCATGCGTGCGCCAAAACAGCCAAAATCCCTGCCGAAAGCGCTCACCGACCGGCAGGCGCTGAAGATCACCACGGCAGAGGCACAGTTGAATGAAGAACCCTGGATCACCGCCCGCAATGCCGCGGTTCTTTCGCTGCTTTATGGCTGCGGTCTGCGCATTTCCGAGGCATTGGGTCTCACGCCAGCCGATTTTCCACCCGGCACCCGCAGCCTGCGCATCACCGGCAAAGGCAACAAGACGCGGATCGTGCCGCTGCTCGCAGTGGTCACGGAAGCGGTCGATACCTACAGGAAGCTCTGCCCCTATGCTCTGGCCGCGGATGAACCGATGTTCCTGGGCGCACGCGGCGGCAAGCTTCAGCCCGCCATCATCCAGCGGGAAATGCAGAAGCTGCGCGGCGCTTTCGGCCTGCCGGAAAACGCCACTCCGCATGCGCTGCGCCATTCCTTCGCCACCCATCTTCTGGCGGGCGGTGGCGACCTGCGCACCATTCAGGAACTGCTCGGCCATGCGAGCCTCTCCACCACGCAGGTCTATACCGGCGTCGATACCGCACGACTGCTAGAAATCTACGACAACGCCCACCCGCGCGCCTGAAGCAGGAAATGGTTAACCACAAACATTAACCAGACGTCCAAACCGCCGTTCTATAAACAAACAAGAACCGGATTGGACCGATGCACAGCCTTATAAAACCCGAAAATCTCACCGCCACCCTGATGGGAAAGACCGGCGACGCCCTGCTCTGGCTGCTGGCGGCCCTGCATGTCACCGCCGTCGCCGTCCTGCTCATGACCCTGCTGTCACTCAGTGAAGCGGGGGCTGCGGAGCAGAAGATCACCTGCACGGGCAGCGACATTCTCGTGGAGATGCGCAAGACCGATCCGCAAGCTTTCACAAAGATCGAACAGGAAGCGGCCGCCATTCCAAATGGCAAGGGCAATTTCTGGCGCATCGAAAAGGCAGGCACGGCTCCGTCCTATCTTCTCGGTACCATGCATGTCACCGATCCGCGCGTTCTGGAAATGCCGACCGCCGCCAGCCCCGCTTTCGAAAAGGCCGCGACTGTCATCGTGGAGTCGGATGAAATCGTCGACGACAAGAAGGTCGCGGCATCGCTGCTGAGCAAACCAGAACTCACCATGTTTCTGGATGGCAAATCGATCACCGACATCCTGTCGTCCGAAAATGTCGCGCGCCTCGAAAAAGGCCTGAAGGAGCGCGGCATTCCGCTGAATGCGGTTTCGCGCATGAAGCCCTGGATGCTGTCGAGCTTCGTCGCCCTGCCCGCCTGCGAATTCGCCCGCAAGGCAACCGGTCTCTCCTTTCTCGACAAGAAGCTGGCCGAAGACGCGATTGCGGATGGAAAGCGGCTTGTCGGGCTGGAGACCATGGTGGAGCAGCTGACGGCCATGTCCGAACTGCCGATGGAATTCCATCTACAGGCGCTGATCGAAACGCTGGAACTCGGCGACCGCATGGACGACGTAATGATGACCATGACCGATCTCTATGTCGCCGGCGATATCGGCATGACCATGCCCATGCTGAAAAGCATCGACCCCAAAAAGACAGCGGCAGAAAGCGAACAGGGCTACGCCGCCTTCGAGCAACGCATCATCACCGACCGCAATCACGTCATGGCCGACAGGGCCACCCCCGAGCTTGCCAAGGGCAATGTCTTCATGGCCGTCGGCGCACTGCATCTGCCCGGCGAGGAAGGCCTTGTCGAACTGCTGCGCGCAGAGGGCTTTACGCTCACGCGGGTCGACTGAACCACGCAGTCTCGGTGCTGACAGGCCGGACATCGCTACAGAACGGCCGCATCGTCGCCGGCACGATACGGCGGTGAAACGGCCCGACGGCAAGAAGATAGAACCGCCCGAACAGGTTCTTGCGCCGCACGAGGGTGGTGACACTCATCAGCTGGCGGCTTTCCTCTTCTTCCAAATCAACGACGATCCGGAAATCGAGATGGCGGTCATCGAAACCCAGCACGGTCCGCTCCCGGCTGGAGGACAGAATCGGAAATCCGCCCGCCGAAGCGCCGGCCACCAACTCGACCGTTTTTAAGCCAAAAAGCGAAACGACGCGGTTTCGAAGCGCCATCAGCCCGCTAATCCATGCCGGAGGATGATCGAGAAGAAGCCTGCTCACATCGAGCGAGCTCATTCCCCGCGTCATCATCTCGCCCTGAAAGCGATCGCACCAATCGGCGCCCGGCAATATGTCTTCGCTGTTTCGCATCTCTGTACCCCAGCCGCCCGGTGCGGCAAGGGTCACCATCGTCTTTTTCCGTCGAACCGAAAACGCGACAAACCGCCGCTCAGCCGTGTGTCATGCGCTTGAGAATATTGGTGCGCCAGTAGAACTGATGAACCAGAACGGCTGCGACATGGCCCGCGATCAGCACCCACATCAACACCTTGAACGGACCGGAATGCAGCTGCCCTGCCGTCTGAATCCCGAAATAATAAGCGGCGATACCGGATAGTGGCAGGACGAAGAAAAGGGCGTAGAAGGTGAAATGCGCTACCTTCGCGGCAATCTGAAACGGCCGCGGTTCTTCGGCCGGATGCGGCGGTACGCCCTGGAAAAAGCGAAGACAGAGACGCAGAACCGCAAGGAACAGGATGGCAAAGCCGACATAGGCATGGATATTGGCCGAAGAAATCTGGTCCGGCGTCAGCGTCTCACCCCGCCGCATCAGCCGGTAGGCGTGGGCCATGGCGTCAGGAAACAGCAGATTGAAGAAGATCAGAAGCGCCATTGCCCAGTGAATGACACGCTGCGGAACGGAAAAGGAAACTTGACTGAAAGATGCCATTTTATTGCCTTTTATCAAAAGGTTAGACAGGCTATGGCACGAGTATGAGAAACCCCGGCCTGCATGGCAAGCCGGGGTTCAACAGATGACTGAAATTTAATATTCGAACGTCGGGCTCAATGCCGATCACATGTGGATCGGCTTGAAGAAGGTGGCAAGTGCTGCTTCCTTCACGGCTTCCGACATGGTCGGGTGCGCATGGCAGGTGCGGCCGAGATCTTCCGAAGAACCGCCGAATTCCATCAGCACGGTGATCTCGTGGATCATTTCGCCGGCGCCGAAGCCGACGATATGGCCGCCGAGTACCCGGTCGGTTTCCTTGTCGGCGAGGATCTTCACGAAACCATCCGTCACCTGCATGGCGCGGGCGCGGCCATTGGCGGTGAACGGGAACTTGCCGACCTTGTAGGCGATGCCTGCGGCTTTAAGTTCTTCTTCCGTTTTGCCGACGGAGGCGACTTCCGGCTGCGTGTAGACCACGGCCGGAATGACGTCGTAGTTCACATGGCCACGCTGGCCAGCGAGGATTTCCGCAAGCGCAACGCCCTCATCTTCCGCCTTGTGAGCCAGCATCGGGCCTTTCACCACGTCGCCGATCGCATAGATGCCATCGACATTGGTCTTATAGTGGCCGTCGATTTCGACACGACCACGGCTGTCGAGCACAACACCGGCTTCGGCAAGGCCGAGGCCTTCGGTGTAGGGCTTGCGGCCGGTCGAGATCAGCACGACATCAGCTTCGAGCGTTTCGGCAGCGCCGCCCTTGACCGGCTCAAACACCACCTTCGCGCCGGCGGCGGTCTTTTCAACGCCCGTCACCTTGGCGCCGAGCTTGAAATCAAGACCCTGCTTGGCGAGCAGACGCTGCGCCTGCTTGGAAACTTCACTATCCATGCCGCCGAGAATGGTGTCGAGATATTCGACGACGGTCACCTTCGCGCCAAGACGCGACCAGACCGAACCAAGCTCGAGACCGATGACACCACCGCCGACAACGATCAGCTTTTCCGGAACCTTGGAGAGAGCGATCGCACCGGTGGAAGACACGATAACGGTCTCATCGATGTCGACCTGAACGCCCGGAATGCCGGCAACATCAGAACCGGTGGCAATGACGATGTTCTTCGCCTCGATCTCCTGCGTCTCGCCCTTGTCGTTGGTGACGGAAACCTTGCCGGCGGAAACAACCTTGCCCGTGCCCTGGAAGGCATCGATCTTGTTCTTCTTGAACAGGAAGGCGACGCCATCGACATTGGCCTTCACCACGCCATCCTTGTGCCCCATCATCTTCTCGAGGTTCAGCTTCGGAGCGGCGACTTCGATACCAAGCGAATCAACGCCATGGGCCACATGCGCGAAGGTTTCGGAAGCGTGCAGCAACGCCTTGGAAGGGATGCAGCCGACATTGAGGCAGGTGCCGCCATAGGTCGCGCGCTTTTCGATCACTGCGACCTTGAGGCCGAGCTGTGCCGCCTTGACCGCGCAAACATAACCGCCGGGACCCGTACCGATTACAACTACATCATATGCCATGTTTCTGTTCCTGATTGATTGCGGGCAGGATTTTGAACCGCCCTGCTTCCGTTTGACCTGAAACTCAGGCCGCTTTTTCCGTTGCGAGTTTTATACCGAGAGCGATGAAGACCACGCCACTGGTGCGGTCGATCCATTGACTGGCGCGCTGAAATGCGGCGCGCATGCGCGGCGTCGTCATGAACAGGCTGACGCCGACGAACCACAGGACAAGGCAGCTTGCCATGACAAGGCCGTATCCGAATTTGATGCCAACAGGTGTATGCGCGTGAACCACCGTCGAAAAGATCGACAGGAAGAAGAACACCGGTTTGGGATTGAGCGCGTTTGCGGCAAAACCGAGCGTGAAGGCCTTGAATGCCGTCTGGCCGCTTTTGGCTCGAACGCCGTCCTCACCTTCCGCCGTCGGCAATTCGGTCTTGCCGGCGCGCAGCGCCTTGATGCCGATATAGATCAGATAGGCGACACCGAGCCATTTGACGATGTTGAAGAGATAGATCGACTGGGAAATGATGAGGCCAAGTCCGAGGATCGTATAGGTGACGTGGAACATCAGCGATGTTCCCACGCCGAAGCTTGTGATGATGGCCTGCTTGCGCCCATGCACCATGGCCTGACGCATGACCATCGCAAGATCGGCGCCCGGCGATACGATTGCGAAAGCGAAAATGGCCATCAGCGATGTCAGTTCGATAAGATATTGGTGCATCACATCAGGCCTCAGAACATCAACACGACAAACATCAGCGCAAGTCCAAGCATTGAACCCAACCAGACGAAAGACCGGATATAGGGTACGCCAGCCAGATAGAGCGGAATATAGATGATGCGGCAGATCAACCAGAGCCACGCACCGATAAGCGCAAGTCCGGCCGGGTCACCCGCCATGATAACGCCGAAAGCCAGTGCCAGAAAAGCCGGATAGGTCTCCCGGAAATTCGCCGATGCGCGCGAAGCGCGACCGGAAAGCTTGCCCTGTGGCTTCTGCTCACCGTCTCTCGGACCGGCATTCCATTCACGCCCCAGTTCTCTGGTCGCCGTCATCCCCTGCAAGAGGACATGCGCGACGAGAAGAAAAACGCTTAGACCGATAAGCGGCAAAAAAGGCGAAGCGGCAAGAAATGTCGGCTGCACGTCTGCTCTCCCGGGTAGTCTTTCAGCGGGGCTTCACTTGAACCCCCGCTGAATTGAAAAGCAAGAGCGATTAAAGATCGAGAACCAGACGTTCCGGATCCTCGAGGCTTTCCTTGACGCGAACGAGGAAGGTCACGGCTTCCTTGCCGTCAACGATACGGTGATCATAGGACAGCGCAAGATACATCATCGGGCGGATGACGACCTGACCGCCGATGGCGACCGGGCGCTCCTGGATCTTGTGCATGCCGAGAATGCCCGACTGCGGTGCGTTGAGGATCGGCGAAGACATTAGTGAACCGTAGACGCCACCATTGGTGATGGTGAAGGTGCCGCCCTGCATGTCCGCCATGCCGAGCGAACCGTCACGGGCTGCCTTGGCAAGGCGACCGAGTTCCTTTTCGACGCCGGCGATGGAGAGCTGGTCGGCATCACGGATAACAGGAACGACGAGGCCCTTGTCGGTGCCGACAGCCATGCCGACGTGACAATAGTTCTTGTAGATGATGTCGGTGCCGTCGATTTCAGCGTTGACAGCAGGCAGCTCCTTCAGCGCGTGGGTCACGGCCTTGGTGAAGAAGCCCATGAAGCCAAGCTTGACGCCGTGCTTCTTTTCAAACACGTCCTTGTAGCGGTTACGAAGGTCCATGACCGCGCTCATGTCCACTTCGTTGTAAGTGGTGAGCATGGCGGCGGTGTTCTGCGCGTCCTTCAGGCGGCGGGCGATCGTCTGGCGCAGACGGGTCATCTTGACGCGCTCTTCGCGAACCTGATCCTGCTCGGCCGAAACCGGACGGGGGGCGGCAACCGGTGCCGGTGCGGCGGCAGGTGCCGAAACGCCCTTGGCGACAGCGGCAAGAACGTCGCCCTTCAGAACCTGACCACGCTTGCCCGAACCGTCAACCTGATCGGCAGACAGGTTGTTTTCGGCAAGCAGCTTGCCAGCGGCGGGTGCCGGTGGCATGGCGCTGCCAGCCGGAGCGGCGGCTACGGCTGCGGCAGGTGCCGGTGCGGCGGCGGGCGCAGCAGGCTTTGCCGCAGGTGCAGAAGTGGCAGCGCCGGCAGCACCTTCGGCGATCTGGCCGAGAAGCGCGTCGAGACCAACGGTCTCGCCGTTCTGCGCAACGATTTCGGTGAGAACGCCTGACGCAGGGGCCGGGACTTCGACGGTAACCTTGTCGGTTTCGAGTTCAACGAGAGGTTCGTCGGCCTTGACGGTATCGCCGACCTTCTTGAACCAGGTGCCGACGGTCGCTTCGCTGACGGATTCGCCGAGGGTTGGTACGCGGATTTCAGTGGCCATGATCTAGTTCCGTTATTCGGGTGTCTTTTTTACGGGGCGATGCGGGAGAGTTCTCACTCTCCCAGCGCGTCTTCCAGGAACGCAGCAAGCTGCGCCAGATGCTTGGACATCAGGCCGGTCGCCGGAGAGGCGGCCGCCGGACGGCCCGTGTAACGGACCTTCTGGTACTTGGCGTCGATATGCGCCAGAACCCACTCCAGGTAAGGATCGATGAACGACCACGAACCCATGTTCTTCGGCTCTTCCTGGCACCAGACCATTTCCGCGTGGCGGAAACGGGAAAGCTCGTTGATGAGCGCCTTTGCCGGGAACGGATAAAGCTGTTCGACGCGCAGCAGGTAGACGTCGTCGATACCGCGCTTTTCACGCTCTTCGAGAAGATCGTAATAGACCTTACCGGTGCACATGACGACGCGACGGATCTTGGCGTCCTTCTGCAGCTTGATCGGGCCGTCCTTGATGACTTCAGCATCGTCCCACAGGAGACGGTGGAAGGAGGACTCGCCGGCCAGTTCCGCCAGAGACGAGGTGGCGCGCTTGTGACGCAGCAGCGACTTCGGCGTCATCAGGATCAGCGGCTTGCGGAAGTCACGCTTCATCTGGCGGCGCAGGATATGGAAGTAGTTAGCCGGCGTCGTAACGTTGGCGACCTGCATATTGTCTTCGGCGCACATCTGCAACCAGCGTTCCAGACGAGCGGACGAATGTTCCGGGCCCTGGCCTTCATAACCATGCGGCAGAAGGCAGACGAGACCGGACATGCGCAGCCACTTGCGTTCACCCGAGGAGATGAACTGGTCGAACACCACCTGCGCGCCGTTGGCGAAGTCGCCGAACTGGGCTTCCCAGAGCGTCAGCGCATTCGGGCGGGCAAGCGAATAGCCGTATTCGAAACCGAGAACGGCTTCTTCCGAAAGCATCGAGTTGATGACTTCGTAACGGGCCTGCGTCGGGGCGAGGTTCGCCAGCGGGATGTAACGCTCTTCGGTCTCCTGATCGTAAAGAACCGAGTGGCGCTGTGAGAAGGTGCCGCGTTCGCAATCCTGACCGGAAAGACGGATCTTGTGGCCGTCAACAACGAGCGAACCGAAAGCCAGCGCTTCCGCCATAGCCCAGTCGATGCCTTCGCCCGTCTCGATCATCTGCGAGCGGTTTTCCATGAAACGCTGGATCGTGCGATGCGCGGTGAAACCTTCAGGAATGGTCGACAGCTTCTTGCCGATTTCCTTCAGCTGCTTCATCGGCACGCCGGTCTTGCCACGACGCTGCTCATCGGCATTGTCGGCGGCGCGCAGGCCGGACCACTGACCATCCAGCCAGTCGGCCTTGTTCGGCTTGTAGGACTGGCCTGCCTCGAACTCCTGCTCGAGATGGGCGCGCCAATCGGCCTTGACCTTCTCGAAATCGCCTTCGGTGATCAGGCCTTCCGCGATCAGACGGTCGGCATAGATACGGGCGACGGTCTTGTGGCCACGGATGACCTTGTACATCTTCGGCTGCGTGAACGCCGGCTCATCGCCTTCGTTATGGCCGAAGCGGCGGTAACAGAACATGTCGATGACGACAGGCTTGTGGAACTTCATACGATATTCGGTCGCAACCTTGGCCGCATAGACAACCGCTTCCGGATCGTCACCGTTGACGTGGAAGATCGGCGCTTCGATCATCTTCGCAACGTCGGACGGATAGGGCGACGAGCGCGAGAATGCCGGATTGGTCGTGAAGCCGATCTGGTTGTTGATGATGAAGTGCATGGTACCGGCAACGCGGTGACCACGCAGGCCGGAAAGACCGAGAATTTCGGCAACCACGCCCTGACCCGCAAAAGCGGCATCGCCGTGCAGAAGCAGCGGCAGCACCTTGGCGCGTTCGGAGAGCGGAATAATGTCGCCGTCCCATGTCTTTGCCAGCTGGTCCTGCTTGGCGCGGGCCTTGCCCATGACGACAGGATTGACGATTTCAAGGTGCGACGGGTTGGCCGTCAGCGACAGGTGAACCTTGTTGCCGTCGAATTCGCGGTCGGAGGAGGCACCGAGATGGTACTTCACGTCACCCGAACCTTCAACGTCGTCAGGCTTGAACGAACCGCCCTTGAACTCGTGGAACACGGCGCGGTGCGGCTTGCCCATCACGTTGGTCAGAACGTTCAGGCGACCGCGGTGGGCCATGCCGAGCACGACTTCTTCCAGACCGTCCTGGCCGCCGCGCTTGATGATCTGCTCGAGCGCCGGGATCAGCGATTCACCGCCATCGAGGCCGAAACGCTTGGTGCCCTTGAAACGCACGTCGAGGAACTGCTCGTAACCTTCGGCCTCGACCAGCTTGGACAGAATGGCCTTCTTGCCTTCCGGCGTGAAGTCGACACCCTTGTCCGGGCCTTCGATGCGCTCCTGAATCCAGCCCTTTTCTTCCGGGTTGGACATGTGCATGAATTCGACGCCGAGCGTCGAGCAATAGGTGCGCTCGAGAATCTCGACCATTTCGCGCACGGTCGCATATTCGAGGCCGAGCACGTTATCGATGAAAATCTTGCGGTCGTAGTCGCTTTCCTCGAAGCCATAGGACTTCGGCGAAAGCTCGTTGTAATCCTCGACGGCGCTGGCGATGCCGAGCGGATCGAGCTTGGCATGCAGGTGGCCGCGCATGCGGTAGGCGCGGATCATCATGATGGCGCGAACGCTGTCACGGGTCGCTTGCAGCACTTCCGCTTCGCTGACGGGCTTGCCGGTATCGGCGCTCTTGGCTTCAGCCTTCGCCTGGACCTTTTTCTCGATGGCCTTTTCGACCGTGGCCCAGTTACCGTCGAGTGCGGAGACCAGTTCGCCATTCGCCGGGATCGGCCAGTTGGCACGCTTCCAGGAGGCGCCCTTGGCCGCCTTCTTCACATCTTCCGGATTATCGGACAGTGCCTTGAAGAAGCTCTGCCACTCCGGCGACACGGAAGAGGGATCCTCTTCGTACCGGGCATAGAGCTGCTCGATATAGGCTGCATTCGCGCCGTCCAGAAACGACGTGATCTGAAACTGCTCGTTCGCTTCTTGCCTTGCCATTGTGTTCCTGCGGACTTGTCCGTCCGCCTCCTCGATGCCGTTAGGGCCGTTCACCGGCCTGCCGCTTTGATTATTGCTGTCTGCCGCCGGGGCGGTATGCCGTCTGTCTATCTTCTTGCGGCATCGGGCAGCGTGGCGTTGAAGCCGCGCCGCCCGTTACCGGTCTCATGTGGTCTCAGCCCTTGAGGACTTCAACCAGCGTCTTGCCGAGGCGCGCCGGGGAAGGCGATACCTTGATGCCGGCTGCTTCCATGGCAGCGATCTTGGACTCTGCGTCGCCCTTGCCGCCGGAAACGACAGCGCCGGCGTGGCCCATGGTGCGGCCCTTCGGAGCCGTGCGGCCCGCGATGAAGCCGGCCATCGGCTTCTTGCGGCCCTTCTTGGCTTCGTCGATCAGGAACTGCGCCGCATCTTCTTCAGCCGAACCACCGATTTCGCCGATCATGATGATCGACGTCGTGGCGTCGTCTGCGAGGAACATTTCCAGCACGTCGATGAACTCGGTGCCCTTGACCGGGTCACCACCGATGCCGACAGCCGTCGTCTGGCCGAGGCCTTCGTTCGAGGTCTGGAACACGGCTTCATAAGTGAGCGTGCCGGAGCGCGAAACGATACCAACCGAACCCTTGCGGAAGATGGAGCCCGGCATGATGCCGATCTTGCATTCTTCCGGCGTCATGATGCCGGGGCAGTTCGGGCCGAGCAGGCGCGACTTGGAGCGGTCGAGGCGAGCCTTGACGCGCACCATGTCCATGACCGGGATGCCTTCGGTGATGCAGGTGATGAACGGGATTTCCGCTTCGATGGCTTCGATGATGGCGTCTGCTGCACCTGCCGGCGGAACGTAGATCACGGATGCATCCGCACCGGTCTTTTCCTTGGCTTCGGCAACCGTTGCGAAGATCGGCAGGCTTTCGCCCTTGGAGCCGGTCCAGGTTTCGCCACCCTTCTTCGGGTGAATACCGCCGACCATCTGCGTGCCGTAATAAGCAAGCGCCTGTTCGGTGTGGAAGGTACCGGTCTTGCCGGTCAGACCCTGAACAAGGATCTTCGTGTCTTTATTAACGAGAATAGACATTATTTCCGGTCCCTCAATTAGCCGTTGATCGCCGCGACGATCTTCTTGGCTGCGTCGTCCAGGTCGTCAGCAGCCGTAATCGCAAGGCCCGATTCGTTCAGGAGCTTCTTGCCAAGTTCGACGTTGGTGCCTTCGAGGCGAACAACGAGCGGAACCTGCAAACCGACTTCCTTCACCGCGGCGATCACGCCTTCGGCGATGACGTCGCACTTCATGATGCCGCCGAAGATGTTGACGAGGATGCCCTCGACCTTCGGATCAGCCGTGATGATCTTGAAGGCTGCCGCAACCTTCTCCTTGCCGGCGCCGCCGCCGACGTCACAGAAGTTGGCCGGCTCTTTGCCGTAAAGCTTGATGATGTCCATCGTCGCCATGGCAAGACCTGCACCGTTGACCATGCAGCCGATGTTGCCGTCGAGCGCCACGTAAGCGAGGTCCCACTTGGAGGCTTCGATTTCCTTGGCGTCTTCTTCGGTCTCGTCGCGTAGCGCCTTGACGTCGTCATGGCGGAACAGCGCGTTGCCGTCGAAGGACATCTTGGCGTCGAGAACGCGCAGATGGCCATTTTCCATGACGATCAGCGGGTTGATCTCGAGGAGAGCCATGTCCTTCTCGTTGAAGGCCTTGTAAAGGATCGGGAACAACGCCTTGGCGTCTTCGGCAGCCGCACCGTCAAGCTCGAGAGCCTTGGAGATTGCGGCAATGTCGGCGTCGCTCACACCCTTTTCCGGGTTGATGGCGATGGTGTGGATCTTCTCGGGCGTGTCGTGGGCGACAGCTTCGATATCCATGCCGCCTTCGGTGGAAACCACGAAGGCAACCTGACCGACAGAACGGTCAACCAGAAGCGAGCAATAGAGTTCGCGGGCAATGTCCGCACCGTCTTCGATGTAAAGACGGTTGACCTGCTTGCCAGCATCGCCCGTCTGGGCGGTGACCAGCGTGTTGCCGAGCATGTCCTTGGAATGGGAAACGACTTCCTCGATCGACTTCGCGAGGCGAACGCCGCCCTTGGCGTCGGGGCCGAGTTCCCTAAACTTGCCCTTGCCGCGGCCGCCAGCATGGATCTGGCTCTTGACGACGTAAAGCGGGCCGGGAAGCTGCTTTGCGGCAGCTTCGGCTTCTTCGACCTTGAGGATGGCGACGCCTTCAGCAACCGGCGCGCCGTAGCCCTTCAGAAGAGCCTTGGCCTGATATTCGTGAATATTCATGGAATAATCCCTGTTTGGAGCCGCTTGGAGTATTACTTCAGCGACGGAGCGATGTTGACGCAGGCTTCGCAAAGACCAGCGACAGCGCCGACGGACTTCTGGAAGGCGGCTTCTTCTTCCTTGTTCAGTTCGATCTCGATGATGCGCTCGATACCGCCGGCACCGATGATGGTGGGCACGCCGACATACATGTCGTCTACGCCATACTGACCCGAGAGGTGAGCAGCGGCGGGCAGAACGCGCTTCTTGTCCTTGAGGTAGGATTCAGCCATTTCGATCGCCGAAGCGGCCGGTGCATAATAGGCCGAACCGGTCTTCAAGAGGCCGACGATTTCCGCACCACCGTCGCGGGTGCGCTGGATGATCTGCTCAAGGCGCTCGGCGGTCAGCCAGCCCATCTTGACGAGATCGGTGAGCGGAACGCCGCCAACGGTGGAATAACGGGCGAGCGGTACCATGGTGTCGCCATGACCGCCGAGAACGAAGGCGGTGACGTCCTGAACCGAAACGTTGAATTCTTCGGCAAGGAACAGGCGGAAGCGGGCGCTGTCGAGAACGCCGGCCATGCCGACGACCTTGTTCTTCGGCAGGCCAGAGAACTTCTGCAACGCCCAGACCATGGCGTCGAGCGGGTTGGTGATGCAGATCACGAAAGCGTTCGGGGCATATTTCTTGATGCCGGCGCCGACCTGTTCCATGACCTTGAGGTTGATGCCGAGAAGATCATCGCGGCTCATGCCGGGCTTGCGGGCAACACCGGCGGTGACGATGCAGACGTCTGCGCCTTCGATGGCGGCGTAATCGGAAGCGCCGGAGAGCTTTGCATTGAAGCCTTCAACCGGGCCGGACTGGGCAATATCCAGACCCTTGCCCTGAGGGATGCCGTCGGCGATGTCGAAGAGGACGATATCGCCCAGTTCCTTCAGGCTGGCGAGATGCGCCAGCGTGCCGCCGATCATGCCAGAACCAATAAGTGCAATTTTTTTGCGAGCCATCGAATGCTTCCTCTTGAGCTTCAATTCAATTTTACCGCGCCAAACCGGCAGCCAAATTGTCGCACTTCGATTAGCCCCATTGGCCAAAATTGGCAACAGATTCTTTTCTGATGAATATTTTCAATCGTTTAGATCATTATTTTCTTACGTAAACGTAAGAAAATGCGTCACGAAAGTGTCAAACTTTCTGCCGCTTTTCATGGTGGAGCGTCAAGTAATCGGCACTGCGCATCTCAAACAGGCGCGAGGCGGTGCGATCGAACTCGAAACCTTCTGTTCCCTTGCGCTTGCCCAGCAGGTCTTCCGGCATGGCGGCGGCAGAGGCGAAAAGCCTGACGCTATGATCGTAAAGCGCATCGATGAGGATGATGAAACGTTTGGTCTCGTTACGCTTGTCGGCATTCAGGAGCGGGATGTGATCGATGAAAACCGTATCGAAACGATTGGCGATGGCGAGAAAGTCGGAAGCTCCGAGCGGCTTTTCGCAAAGGTCGGAAAAGGAAAAACGGGCAACCCGGCCGCTGGCGCGCGGCACCAGAATGGAACGGCCCTTCATGGGTATCTCGGTCGGCGCAACGAGGTGACCGGCAATCATGTGTCGCCATGCCATATCCATCGCCTGATCCGCCGAGCCGTCGAGCGGCGTGATATAGACCGGCAGGCTTTCCAGCTTCTCCATCCGGTAGTCTGTCGGGCTGTCCAGCGTCACCACGTCAACATATTTCTTCAGCAGATCAACGAAGGGCAGAAACAGACCGCGATTGAGCCCGTCCTTGTAGAGATTGTCAGGCACGACGTTGGAGGTCGTAACCAATGTGCAGCCATTGGCGAACAGCTCGCTGAACAGCCGGGCGAGGATCATCGCATCGGCAATATCCGTGACGGTGAATTCGTCGAAGCACAGAAGTTCGGCTTCCGCCAGAAGCTGGGCCGCGACGGGTGGAATGGGATCGGCCTGTTTGGTCTCGCCATTCTTCAGTTTCTGCCGGTGCGCATGTACGCGATTATGCACATCCGCCATGAATTCGTGGAAATGACAACGCCGTTTCGAAGAGACGGGCGCCATCTCGTAGAACATGTCCATCAGCATGGTCTTGCCTCGACCGACGCTGCCATAGACATAGAGCCCCTTGACTGCGGCGGCCGGGCCGGACTTGCGCGCGAACATCCAGCCGAGCGCGCTTTTTTTCTTGGCAGGCTTGCGTGCTTTCAGATCGGCAAGGATACGGTCGAGATGGGCTGCGACGCCAAGCTGGGCGGCATCGGCCTGCAAGGTGCCAGCTGCCGTCAATGCGTTGAGCTGTTCAACGACACTATGATTGTAATCAGGCAATGGCTTCATGAAAAAGCGCTCCGGTCGCGGGCGCAGCAAAGCACCCGCGAGGAATGGAATGGCTCAGAATAAGGAAAGCGATCCGGCTGCACCGGACAGGCTCATCGGCTGAGGCTGAGTGGCTGGCCGCTATTGGTCGTGCCGTCGAAGCGCGCATCGGCGCTCTTGTAGACGCGGCCGATCGTGTCACCCGAACGGTTCTTGAAGAGGACCATCTTGCCGGACACTTCCCAGGAGCCCATTGCCGTCAGCTCACCCGAGCAACCGCGCGTGCCGCCACGCGAACCGCTGCCGAGGTTGGTGAGCGTCAGGAACATGTCGCAATTGGCGCCGCCATTGGAAACGCGCCAGTTGCCGACCATGGATTCCTTCGTCACATCGAGCGCCGTTGCCGGCGGAGCGGCAGAAGCGACATTCACGCCGCCAGGTGCTGCGGATGCAGGCGCCGATGGGAACTGGCTGCCGGAAGCGCCACCGGGCGGCGGCAAGGCGCCGGACTGGACCGACGGCACCGGCTGTGCCTGCAACGGCGGCGTATAACCGGGATTGTTGCTGCCATTATTGTTGTAATCGTAGGAGGTACGTTGGCAACCGGCAAGGCTCATCACAACCGCAAGGCCCGTCACCACATATCTGAATTGCATATCAAGCTCCCGATTCTCTCGCTTCCGGAAAGACCATGATCAAACAAGAAGGCTGAATTATTACCAAAGCCTTATCTTGCGCAAGCGATGGCCGGGATAATTACCATTTCGGTCGATTTTTACCGAATTTTCCCAGGCCCGGTTGTAAAAAGAGCCGCGGTCGAGACCGCGGCCGGATAGATTTTCTCTCTCAAGCGAATCGCCGTTAGACGCGACGCTCGACCATCATCTTCTTGATTTCTGCGATCGCCTTGGCCGGGTTCAAGCCCTTCGGGCAGGCCTGCGCGCAGTTCATGATGGTGTGGCAACGATAAAGGCGGAACGGGTCCTCGAGATTGTCGAGACGCTCGCCGGTTGCCTCATCGCGGCTGTCGATCAGCCAGCGATAGGCCTGTAGCAGAACGGCGGGGCCGAGATAACGGTCGCCATTCCACCAGTAGCTGGGACAGGAGGTGGAGCAGCAGGCGCATAGGATGCACTCATAGAGACCATCCAGCTTCTGACGATCCTCATGGCTCTGCTTCCATTCCTTGGCCGGTGCCGGCGAAACCGTCTTCAGCCAGGGCTCGATCGAGCGGTGCTGGGCGTAGAAGTTCGACAGGTCAGGAACGAGGTCCTTCACGACAGGCATATGCGGCAGCGGATAAACCTTTACCGTGCCCTTGATCTCTTCCATACCCTTCGTGCAGGCGAGCGTGTTGGTGCCGTCGATGTTCATCGCACAGGAACCACAAATGCCTTCGCGGCAGGAGCGACGCAGCGTCAGCGTCGGGTCGACGTTGTTCTTGATGTAGAGAAGCGCATCGAGAACCATCGGCCCGCAATCATCGACATCAATGTAATAAGTATCGATGCGCGGGTTCTGGCCGTCGTCCGGGTTCCAGCGATAGATGCGGTATTCGCGCACATTCTTGGCGCCAGCAGGCTTCGGCCAGACCTTGCCTTCGCTGATCTGGGAATTCTTGGGGAGAGCGAGTTCAACCATATCCAGTTCCTCAAATCAGTAGACGCGCGCCTTCGGCTCGATCTTTTTCGGATCGATACCTTCGGCGATCAGGTCGGTGTGAACCGGGCGATAATCGAGTTTGACGTCCCCTTCTGGGCTGACCCAGGCGAGCGTATGCTTGCGCCAGTTCACGTCGTCGCGACCAGCGAACGGACCGTCGACGAAATCCTCGCGAGCGTGCGAACCGCGGCTTTCCTTGCGCGCTTCCGCGCCGTAGACCGTGGTAATCGCGTTGGCCATGAGGTTGTGCAGCTCGAGCGTCTCGACCAGATCGGAGTTCCAGACCATCGAACGGTCGGTGACCTTGACGTCGGGAAGTTCCTTCCAAATGGCGGAAAGACGCTGACAACCGCTTTCGAGCGATTCCTGCGTGCGGAACACGGCCGCATCGTCCTGCATGGCGCGCTGCATCTTGTCGCGCAGCACCGCCGTCGGCGTCGAGCCATTGGCGTAGCGCAGGCTGTCGAAGCGCTCCATGATCTTGTCGCAGGCAGCAACGTCGAGCGCAGGAACCGGCGCATCGCGGTCGATGACCTGGGCTGCACGAATGGCAGCGGCGCGGCCGAAGACCACGAGGTCGATCAGCGAGTTGGAGCCGAGACGGTTCGCACCATGAACAGAGGCGCAACCGGCTTCGCCGACAGCCATCAGGCCGGGCGCGATGCGCTCCGGGTTGTCGGCATCGGCATTCAGCACTTCACCCCAATAGTTGGTGGGAATGCCGCCCATATTGTAGTGAACCGTCGGCAGAACCGGGATCGGCTCGCGCGTCACATCGACGCCCGCAAATATCTTGGCGCTTTCGGAAATTCCCGGAAGACGCTCATGCAGGATCGCCGGATCGAGGTGATCGAGATGCAGGAAGATGTGATCCTTGTTCTTGCCGACGCCACGGCCTTCACGGATTTCCATCGTCATGCAGCGGGAGACAACGTCACGCGAGGCAAGGTCCTTCGCCGATGGCGCATAACGCTCCATGAAGCGTTCGCCTTCGGAGTTGACGAGGTAACCGCCTTCACCGCGCGCGCCTTCGGTGATCAGGCAGCCTGCGCCATAAATACCGGTCGGGTGAAACTGCACGAACTCCATATCCTGAAGCGGCAGGCCGGCACGGGCAATCATGCCGCCGCCGTCACCGGTGCAGGTATGGGCCGAGGTTGCCGAGAAATAAGCGCGGCCGTAACCGCCGGTCGCCAGCACCACCATCTTCGCGGAGAAGCGATGGATCGTGCCGTCATCGAGGTTCCATGCCACGACGCCGGTGCAACGGCCATCCGGTGCCATGATCAGGTCGAGCGCGAAATATTCGATGAAGAATTCAGCGTTGTGGCGCAGCGACTGGCCATAAAGCGTGTGCAGAATGGCGTGGCCGGTACGGTCGGCGGCTGCACAGGTGCGCTGCACCGGCGGGCCTTCACCGTAATTCTGCATATGGCCGCCAAACGGGCGCTGATAAATTTTGCCCTCGGCATTGCGCGAGAAGGGCACGCCATAGTGCTCCAGCTCATAGACCGCCTTCGGCGCTTCCATGGCGAGATATTGCATTGCGTCGACGTCGCCAAGCCAGTCGGAGCCCTTTACCGTGTCGTAAAGGTGCCACTGCCAACAGTCAGGCGTCATGTTGGTAAGCGAAGCGGCGATACCGCCCTGCGCTGCCACCGTGTGCGAGCGTGTGGGGAAAACCTTGGTGATGCAGGCGGTCTTGAAACCCTGTTCGGCCATGCCGAGCGTGGCGCGAAGACCTGCGCCGCCGGCGCCCACCACGATCACGTCATAGGAGTGATCGACATAGGTGTAGGCCTTGCCATTCTGGGAAGGTGAACTGATCGATGCCATGGCGGACTTATCCTGCGAATGCGATTTTCAGAATGGCGAAGATGGAAAGACCGCCAATCAGAATCGCGAAAAACGTGTTGAGCATCAGAAGAACGAGCTTCAAAACCTCGGCGTGAATGTAGTCTTCGATAATGACCTGCATGCCGAGCTTCATGTGGATGAGGCCGGACACCAGCACCAGCGCCATGATGACCGCAACGAGCGGGTTTGACAGCGCGGCGGCGACTTCCGGATAGGGCGCGCCGGCATATTTGATGAGGAAGATCACGAAGAAGATCAGCAGCGGAACGTTGGCGACCGCGGTGACGCGCTGGCGCAGGAAATGGTCGGTGCCTTCCTTGGCAGAGCCGAGACCGCGAACCTTTCCGAGAGGTGTACGCATATCCATGAAAAATCTCCTCAGCGCACGATCAGGACAATGACCCAGATCAGCGCGGTCAGACAGATCGACGCGACCCACGAGGCCTTTGCCAGCTTGGTGGTAAAGTGCTTGTCGAAACCATGACCCAGATCCCACATGAAGTGGCGAAGACCGCCCAGCATGTGGTGAACCAGAGCCCAGGTATAGCCGATCAGGATAAGCCTGCCGATGATCGTGCCCATCGCCCAGGTGACCCAGTCGTAATAGGCAGGGCCAGAAGCAAGCGCGATCAGCCACCAGGCGACCAAAAGCGTCCCGAAATAAAGCGCGCCGCCAGTGATGCGGTGCACGATGGATGCAACCATCGTCGGGATAGGCTTGTAAATTTGAAGATGCGGCGACAGAGGCCGGTTATTTGTCACATTCGCCATCAGAACCTCGCGGCGTTTTCCCGTGCGCCCATTCAGACAGGACGCCCCCAAGCAACAGCACATGACGAAAGAATGTGCATTGCACCAACCGCGACGTTTAATCACATGGGGGCGTCATCACAAGCACATTTCATGACCGATTCGAATTTAATCGATTGGTTCACGAATTTTTTTTGGATTTTTTCATGTTAAAATAAAAAATCGAGCGTTTCCAAGATTTACGCCCTCAAAATATTTACCTTTACGTAATTCAGAAAAGGTGTAATTTACGATTGGTTAACCAATAAAAGCGGAGCATGAAGCTCATGTTACAGCGCCGAATCGCCGCCCTGATCATGATGGTTGCAGGCGCCATTTTAACCTTTATGCCACCGGCAGCGGCAGAGGATTTTTATGGCCGCCACCCATATCGGCATCATCAATCCCAGGTAAGCTTCTCTACCGATGGGTTGCCATCCGCCCTGCCCGGCGGCACCTATGTCGGCGGCATATCGGCCCTTCGGGTGCGCGGAAACGGCAATTATTTCGCGATCAGCAGCGGATTTTCACGAAAAGCTATTACGGATCGAGCGGGTCTGCAACTTGCGCCCAAGGCGAAGATCATCTCTGTCCATGCCGAAAACGCAGACGATGCCTGCGCCTACGAACATGGCGTCTGCATCATCAGGCCCTGATCAGATAAAACGCCACACCGTGGTCTTCTTCACGTCGCTGTCTTCCAGCGCCCGCGTCACCGGCACCTGATAGGTCGCCTCGGCGCGAAGCAGTTCTTTGGGCAGATAAGCTCGCCCCGGATCGCCGACGAGCACGATCACGCCCTTCTCCGTCAGCTCCAGAAACCACGGCACGAGAAGATCCGCAAAAGTGCGGTCGTAGAACACGTCGCCAGCCAAGAGGACATCGGCATCGACCGGATTGCCGACGAGGTCGAACCCCGTAAAGCTGATATCCACGCCATTGAGCGCCGCATTCAACCGAATGGCCGTTTCCGTCCACGGATCGATGTCGGCGGCCAGAACCTTGGCTGCACCGGCCTTTGCTGCCGCGATGGCAACCAGACCAGAGCCACTGGCGAAATCCAGCACACGCTTGCCGCAAACGCTTTCAGGGTGATCGAGAACATAACGGGCAAGCCCCTGCCCGCCGGCCCAGGCGAAAGCCCAGAAGGGCGGCGGCAGGCCGATCTCCTCCAGCTCCTCCTCCGTCTTCAGCCACAGCTCATGGGCTTCACTGGCGAGATGCAGACGCAGTTCCGGCACATGCGGCGGATGCAGGATGCCGGTGTTTTCGAGAATGAAGCGTTCGGGATCGGTCCTCACCGAAACATCAGTCCGGCGATTTCGGCGGATTGGCGAGGCCGCCCATGCGGCAGACCTCAAGATATTCCTCTTCCGTCACCGGCTGCACGGAAAGCCGCATGGAGGTGACGAGCGACATCTTTTCGAGCTTTGGGTTTGCCTTCACATCCTTCAGGGAAACCGGCTGGGGCATATCGCAGACGGCGCGGATATCAACGCAATCCCACTTCAGATCACCCTCCGCAGTCGAATCCGGATGCGACAAGGCACAGACTTCGACGATACCGACGACATCCAGCCCTTCATTGGAGTGATAGAAGAAACCCTTGTCGCCGATCTTCATGGCGCGCATGTTGTTGCGGGCCTGATAGTTGCGCACGCCGGTCCATTCTTCGCCGGCCTCACCCTTGGCCTTCTGCATTTCCCACGACCATTTGAACGGCTCGGACTTGTAAAGCCAGTAATTCGCCATTTCCGATCACGCTCCCGGATTGTTGAAGACCCAGTTATAGGGCTTCACATCGACGCTTTCGAACAGGCCGGCCTTGGCATAGGGATCAGCATCGGCGAGAGCCTTCGCCGCTTCGATATCAGCAGCCTCCACGATGACGAGGCTGCCATTCGGCTTGCCTTCGGCATCCAGAAACGGGCCGGCGATCTTCAGCGTGCCTTCGGCATTCAGCTTGTTCAGATGTTCCAGATGGGCGGGGCGCGTTTCCATGCGCACGTTCAGATGGCCGGGCTTGTCCTTGCAGATAAAGGCAAACAGCATTGTCGTCTCCTTGCTAGAGCATGTCTCCCAAATGGGTCAGCGGTTTTGGGACCAGGACATGCGTAAAATATTATTCGGCCGCCCCACCTCATTCGGTGGTGATCGGCCGTGTCATCAATTGTTGCATGGCGCTCGCCACATCCAGATTGCCATCGATAATGGCGGCCACCGCCTCGGTCACCGGCATGTCGACAGCATGGTGTTCGCCGAGCCGGGCGGCAACGGCTGCAGCAAAGGCACCCTCCACCAGCCCGCCGGACGTGTCCTTGCCCTCACCCCGGCCAAGCGCGATGCCGAAACGCAGGTTGCGTGACTGGTGGCTGGTCGCCGTCAGCACCAGATCGCCAAGGCCGGAAAGACCGCGCACCGTATCGGCCTTGCCGCCCATGGCGACGATGAGACGCGACATTTCGGCAAGCCCGCGCGAAATCAGCGCTGCCCGGGCGGAATCCCCGAGCCCAGCGCCTTCGACGATACCGGCGGCGATGGCGAGAACATTCTTCAGCGCGCCGCCGAGCTGCACGCCGATGCGGTCTGTCGAGGCATAAAGCCGGAAGGTCCTGCCGGAAATCGTGGTCGCCAGCCGGTCGGCAACCGCGGCGTCCTCCGCCGCAATCGCCATGGCGGTCGGCAAGCCGCGCGCGATATCGGCAGCAAAGCCCGGCCCGGACAGAACAGCAATGGGATGATGCGGCAGTTCCGTCTCCAGAAGTTCCGTCAGCAGCCGACCGGAGCTGCGGTCGATACCCTTCGCGCAGGTGACGATGATAGAGTCACTAGCCAGATAAGGGCAATAGTGCCGCGCGGCGTCGGCATGGGCCTGCGAAGGCATGGCGAACAACACAATACTGGCGTCAGCCAGCACGTCAGGCTCGGCCGAGAATTCAAGTGTATCCGGCAGCTCCACGCCCGGTAGGGCGGCCTCGTGTACGCGTTCATTCCTTAGATCGGCTATCAGCGACGGATCGCGGCCGAGCAGGGTCACATCATGCCGGTTTTCCAGCGCGATGACGACGGCAAGCGCGGTTCCGAAGGCACCGGCGCCAATGACGACGATTTTCTCCCGCTGCATCAGGCCTTGGCTCCTCTTTTACCGAAACCGATCAATGTCTCTGCACTGCCGTCAAGCGGCCAGCGAGAGCGCGGCGCGACCTCAAGCGCATCGGGTTGCCTGCCGTCCGCCATGCGCTCCAGCCCCGCCCAGGCAATCATCGCAGCATTATCGGTGCAAAGCCGATGTGGCGGCGCGACGAAGCGGAAGCCGTGTGTATCGCAAAGTGCCTGCAGGGTCTGGCGGATTTCCTGGTTGGCGGCTACGCCGCCGGCCACGACAAGAGCCGGTTCTCCATGGAGATGCGGAAATTCTTCTTTGAAACGCGCAAGGCCACGGCCGATACGGTCTTTCAGGGTGCGCGACACCGCCTTCTGGAAGGAGGCGCAGATATCGGCAATATCCTGCTCCGAAAGCGGCGCGATGGCGGTCGCGGCCTGCCGCACCGCTGTCTTCAGGCCGGAGAAGGAAAAATCCAAACGGGTTTCGCCGACCATCGGGCGCGGCAACGGAAACCGGTTCGGGTCACCCTTCGCTGCCGCCTTCTCAACCGCTGGCCCGCCGGGATAAGGCAAACCGAGAAGCTTCGCGGTCTTGTCGAAAGCTTCACCCAAAGCGTCATCGATGGTGGTGCCCCAGCGCTCGTACTCGCCAACGCCACGCACCAGCACCAGCTGGGTATGGCCGCCTGAAACCAGCAGCATCAGATAGGGAAAAGACAGACCGTCGGTCAGCCGCGCCGTCAGCGCGTGGCCTTCCAGATGGTTGATGGCGTAAAGCGGTTTGCCGGCCGCTTTGGCGATGGCCTTGCCGGTCATCAGCCCCACCAGCAGCCCGCCGATGAGCCCAGGGCCGGAGGTGGCGGCAATGGCATCGACATCGGCAAGGGTGACGCCTGCCTGTTCCAGCGCCTCTTCCACCAGCGTATCCAGCGCCTCGACATGGGCGCGCGCGGCAATTTCCGGCACCACACCGCCATAGGCACTGTGTTCCTCAAGCTGCGACAAAACGACGTCGGAGACGATCTCACCACGCCCGTCCGCATGCCGAACCACAATGGATGCAGCGGTTTCGTCACAGCTTGTCTCTATGCCGAGGATACGAAGAAAGGGGGTCATCAAATCTGTTCGTTCATTGCGATCATGCGCGGAGTTGGTCTAAGACAACTCCGGTAACAATGGATAGACGCGGATGCAAACAAAACCTTTCCGAATCGGCACGCGCGGCAGCCCGCTGGCGCTCGCACAGGCTTATGAGACCCGCAGCCGGCTGATGGCGGCGCATGGTCTGCCGGAAGAGATGTTCGAAATCGTCGTGCTATCCACCAAGGGCGACCGGATTACCGACCGCGCTCTGTCGGAAATCGGCGGCAAGGGCCTGTTCACGGAGGAACTGGAAAACCAGCTCCTGTCCGGCGAACTCGATATCGCCGTGCACTCCTCCAAGGACATGCCGACGGTTTTGCCTGAGGGCCTCTATCTTTCCGCTTTCCTGCCGCGTGAAGACATGCGCGACGCCTTCATCGGCCGCACGGCACCGAAGCTTCTGGAGCTGCCGCAGGGCGCCGTTGTCGGCTCCGCATCTCTGCGCCGCCAGGCGCTGATCCGCCGCCTGCGCCCGGATCTCAGCGTCATCGTTTTCCGCGGTCTGGTCGACACGCGCCTGCGCAAGCTCGAAGAAGGCCAGGCGGACGCCACACTTCTTGCCTTTGCCGGCCTGAAGCGGCTCGGCAAGGACAACGTGCCGACGGAAATTCTCGATCCAAAAGAATTCCCGCCAGCTCCAGCCCAAGGCGCGATCGGGGTCGAAAGCCGCATCGGTGACGCCCGCATGGATAAATTGCTGGCTCCCATAAACGACAGGCCCACCTATGACGCCGTGACCTGTGAGCGTGCCTTTCTGGCAGCGCTTGACGGTTCCTGTCGTACCCCCATTGCCGGTTACGCCACCTGCGAAGGTGATAACCTGCATTTTTCCGGCCTGATCCTTACCCCCGATGGCCAGATAAGCCACGGCGTCGAAATCTCCGGCAACTGCAGGGACGCTTTGATACTGGGGAAAAAGGCCGGCGAAGAGGTGCGCGCCAAAGCGGGCAGCAATTTCTTCGAAGGCTGGAGCTGAGCCGGTGCGGATCGTCGTCACCCGGCCGCAGCGTTCGGGCGAACGGACGGCCGCAAAGCTTGAAGCGCTTGGCCATGCGCCGGTGCTTCTTCCGCTGTTTCATCCCGTCCATCATGGCGAACGCGCCACCTCGGCGCTGTCCGATCCGGCTGGCGCCATCGCGGTGACCAGCGCCGAAGCCTTGCGGGCGCTGGCAACGTGCGAAGAACAGCTTACCACCTATCTGTCGAAACCGCTTTTCGCCGTCGGCGGGGCAACGGCGGAAGCAGCGCAAAAAACCGGCTTCGAGCAGATATTCACTGCCTCAGGAGATGCTCTGGGTCTGACCGCGCTGGTGAAACAGCACCGCGCTTTTTTGACCGAAGAAGAACCCTTGCTCTACCTCGCCGGCCGGCCGCGTGGCTCCGTCTTCGAAGAGGGCCTTGCCGCCGCGGGCATTCCCTTCAGAACGGTCGACTGTTACGAGATGCTGCCCTCGGATATCTCTGAAAACACGCTCGAAACGACGCTTCTCGACACGACCGCCGATATGGTCCTGCTCTATTCCTCTGAAGCGGCGCGGGCCTTTTTCCGCCATGTATCGGCGGACAGATACGTGACGGCGCTGGCGGCGACAAAATTTATCTGCATCAGCCGCAACGTGCTGTCTCTGGTTCCGGAAATCTTCCGTGCCAATGCCAAGGCCACCGAAGAGCCGAGCGAGGCCGCGATGTTCGAACTTCTGCACCATAACTCTGGAACCTAATTCGACCTCGCCTCTTTCCTTTGCCGCCGTCACTGACTAGGTTTAGAGTATTGCAGGCAGAAATGAGGTTGTCATGGTATCGGGAAAGCCGCCACGCCACTCCAAGTCCAAAGCCGAACCGGTCACAATCGACCTGGACGCGAAAGACGTGAAAGCAATTTCTGCCGAGGGAGACGCTGCCAGGACGGACGACAAGGCGGGTGACCAAACGCCGGTCGCAACCGCAGAGCCGGGCGTTGAAGAGACAAAGCCCGCAGCAGCCGCTGGCAATCCCCCGCCAGTCTGGGACCAGCCGCCCAAAACCCCTCTCGAGCCTGAGCCCAACGTCGGCAAGACGGAGGTAGAACCTTCCGCGCCGAAGGCAGAAAGCCCTGCGGACAAGCCAAAAGAGCCCGTTTCACCAGCTCCCGTACCGCCAAAAGCCGATGCCAAGCCGGCAACGAGCGCGTACGGGGCGAGCGCCTCTTCGGCTGCTGGAGCCGCTTCGAAACCGGCCTTTGGCTCCACAGCCTCCACCAGCGCATCCGGCAGCGCCGCCGCCGCTGCAAAACCCTCAACGGCCACCGCCTCATCTGGACCGGCCAAACCCTCCACACCACAACAGGCGGAGCGTAAACAGGCCGCAACCTCGGGTCTGATCGCCGCCGGCATCGTTGGCGGCCTGGTGGCGCTGGCGGCCGCTGGCAGCATGCAATATGCAGGCATTCTGCCTTCCTTTACCGCGGGCGGGGCCGGAAGCGATGAAATCGCGGCCCTGAAATCCGATATCGGCGGCCTGCGACAGCAGCTCGCCAATGCTCCGGCGGCAGACACATCGGCGCTGGAACAGCGCATCGCAACGCTGGAATCCGCGAAAAGTGAAGCGCCGCAGGTAGATGGGCTTTCGGAAAAAGTCACCGCTCTGGAAGCTGCCCTGCAATCGGAGCGATCCGCGCAGGCCTCCGCCACATCAGAACTGACGCGCCGCCTTGCGAATGCGGAAACCAAGCTCAACGAGCCGCGCGACGATATCGAAGTCGCCCGCGCCATTGCATCGGCCGCACTGAAGGCAGCGATCGATCGCGGTGGTCCGTTCCTCACAGAACTCGACACGCTCTCCAAGGTGACGCCTGACGATCCGGCCATCGCATCGCTGCAATCCTTCGCCGCCACGGGCGTGCCGTCGCGTTCGGAGCTGATGCAGAAATTCCCTGATGTCGCCAATGTGATGCTGTCGGCCATCAACCAGCCCGACCCCAATCAGGGCATCATGGAACGCCTGACCGAAAGCGCCTTCTCGCTGGTGAAGGTTCGTCCGGTTGGAAATATCGAGGGTGAGACCCCCGACGCGATGATCGCGCGTATGGAAAACAAGCTGCGCAATGGCGATCTGCAAGGTGCGGCACTTGAATGGAACGGGCTTCCCGAGGCCGCCAAGACGGCATCCGCCGATTACAAGAAATCTCTGGATGCGCGTATCGAGGTCGAAAATCTGGTGGGCGGTACGTTGAACCGTGCCATCACCAGCACCGGCAGGCAGGGGTAAGCGCATGACCAGAATTCTGACTTTCGCCGTTATCGTTCTGGCGCTTGGTTTCGGTTTCTCTTGGCTGGCGGACAGGCCGGGCGCGCTTTCCATCGTCTGGCAGGGCCAGCTGATCGAAATGAGCCTGATGGTCGCCGCCTCGATTATCGCGGCGCTGGTTGCCGCCGTCATGCTCATCTGGTGGGTCGTTAACGCCGTCTGGACCTCACCCAATGCCGCTCGCCGCTATTTCCGCGCCCGCAAGCGTGACCGCGGTTATCAGGCCCTGTCCACCGGCCTCATCGCCGCCGGCGCTGGCAATGCCATCCTCGCCCGCAAGATGACGGCACGCACACAGGGTCTGCTCAGCGCCGATCAGGAGCCGCTGATCCACCTGCTCGATGCACAGGCCGATCTCATCGAAGGCAAATATGACGAGGCGCGCCGCAAATTCGAGGCCATGGCCCGCGACCCGGAAACCCGAGAACTTGGCCTTCGTGGCCTTTACATCGAAGCCCGCCGTCAGGGCGCTTATGAAGCCGCCCAGCAATATGCCGAGGACGCAGCGGAAAAGGCCCCCTATCTGCCGTGGGCTGCGCAGGCGACGCTGGAAAACCGTTGTCGCAACGGACAATGGGACGACGCCATCCGCCTGCTAGACCAGCAGAAGGCGGCAAGCGTGATCGAGCGTGGTGAAGCGGAACGGCTGAAAGCCGTGCTTCTCACCGCCAAGGCCGGCGAAAAACTGGAAAGCGATCCGGTGAGTGCGCGAGAGGATGCCAAGCATGCTCTCAAGCTCGCAAAGGGCCTCGTTCCGGCAGCGCTGATCGCGGCAAAATCCCATCTGCGCGAGGACAATCTGCGCAAGGCGGCCACGGTTCTGGAACCCGTTTGGAAGAACGACCCGCATCCGCAAATCGCCGAGCTTTATGTCCGCGCCCGCAGCGGGGATACTGCCATTGACCGGCTGAAACGCGCCGAGCGGCTGGAAAGCCTGAAACCCAACAATATCGAATCGCTGTTCGCCGTGGCGCAGGCAGCGCTCGACGCCAAGGAATTCGCCAAGGCGCGGGCCAAGGCCGAGGCAGCCGCGCGGATCGAGCCGCGCGAAAGCATCTTCCTGCTGATGGCCGACATCGAGGAGGCCGAAACCGGTGATCAGGGCCGGGTGCGCTACTGGATGGCACAGGCGCTGCGCGCGCCGCGGGACCCCGCCTGGGTGGCCGATGGCATCGTTTCTGAAAAATGGCTGCCGGTTTCGCCCGTCACCGGCCGTCTGGATGCCTTCGAATGGAAAGCGCCTTTTGGCCAGCTCGAAGGACCCGTCGAAGACCTGACAATCGAAAATGCGATTGCCGCAGCACCCGCAAGGGCCGAACCGGCTGTAAAGACAATCATTGTCGACGCCGCCCCGGAGGCCCCCCGTGCGGAGCCGAAACCCGTCCCGGCCACGCCGATTGAGGTGAAGCCGATCGTCTCCACGCCGAAAGAGAATAAGGCCGTCCCGATCGAAGCGCCGGTGGAAACCGATGCGTCGGATAAAAAGGCCGACGCCGTGCCGTTTTTCGGCGGCGCGCCGGATGATCCGGGTGTCAAGAAACCCGGCTCGGAAGCCGAACCCAAGACCCGGCTCAAACTCTTCTGACCAACAGGCTATCGATGTTCCAGCAAATACAGTCGTTTATTCAGAACCTCGTCGGCCCGAATGCGGGTGATTTCAGCCCTGATGATCTGAGGGTAGCGGTGGCCGCTCTCTGTTTCCAGGTGATGGAAGCGGATGGCACCGTCTCGAAAAGCGAGCGTCACCGCCTGCGCGAGATTCTGCACGAATACTACAATCTCGATGGCGGCAAGCTCGATGCCCTTCTCACCGCCGGTCAGGAGGCCGGCAAGGAGGCCGTCGATTATTACCGCTTCACCGCCGATATCCGCCGCCATCTCGATGAAGATCAGCGCGTGGAGCTTATTGGAATATTATGGGATATTGTTTACGCTGACGGCGAACGAAGCGAAATGGAAGATCATGTGATCTGGCGGGTAGCCGATCTGCTTGGTGTTTCCGTGCGCGACAGGGTTCTGCAACGTCAGCAGGCCGCCACGAGGTCCGGGCCCGCTGAAGAAAGCGAAAACGAAGACGATGCTGTTTGACCCCTCCAGGCAACAGAGAGAACAACCTTCGCTGCTAGTCGTCCTGCATCAGGAACGTTCCACGCCCGGCCGCGTCGGCCAGATACTGGTGGAAAAAGGGTACCGCCTCGACATAAGACGCCCCGCACTGGGTGATGATTTGCCACAGACGCTGGAACGCCATGCCGGCGCCATCATCTTCGGCGGCCCGATGAGCGCGAATGATCCGCATGATTATGTCAAAGCCGAAATCGACTGGCTGAAGGTGCCGCTGAAGGAAAACAAACCCTTTCTCGGCATCTGTCTCGGCGCGCAGATGCTGTCCAAACATCTGGGCGGTAAGGTCGAGGCCGACAGGGACGGCAAGGTGGAAATCGGCTGGTATCCACTTCACGCCACCGAACACGGGCGTCTTTTGATGCCGCATTGGCCGAAGATGGTCTATCATTTTCACAAGGAGGGGTTCGAACTGCCGCGCGGCGCCGAGCTTCTGGCTTCAGGCGAGACCTATCCCAACCAGGCCTATCGTTATGGAAAAAATGCCTGGGGCTTGCAGTTTCACGCCGAACTCACGCGCGCCATGATGCATAGCTGGGTGGTGCGCGGCGCGCAACGTTTCGGAATGCCGAATGCGCAGGTGGGCAGCCAGCATCTGGAAGGCCGCATGCTGTTCGACACACCGCTCCGGGCATGGCTTGGCAATTTTCTCGATCTGGTCTTTGAAGGCAAGGCGCAGCGCTGAGACCTTACAGGGTCATTGCGGCGCGTCCAGATTGTCAATCTTGCGCAGCTTGGAAAAACCAAGCGCCCAGATAACTGCCACCGCAAGCGTCCCTGCCCCGCCGATAACGACGGCCGGCACAGCACCCACGACATGGGCCATGGTGCCGGCGCGGAACTCACCCAATTCGTTCGATGCGCCGACAAATACCATGTTCACGGCATTCACGCGCCCGCGCACCTCATCCGGCGTCCAGAGCGCAATCAGGGTCTCGCGCACATAAACCGACACCATGTCGGATGCACCCATGACCACCAGCGCGGCGATGGACAGCCACGCGGTTTGCGAGAGCCCGAAGACCACGGTGGAAACACCGAAGAGGCCGACGCCGACGAACATCAGCAGACCGGCACGGTGCCGGATAGGCTTGAACGCCAGAATAACCGCAACCGTGATCGCCCCGATACCGGGTGCCGCGCGCAAAAGCCCGAGACCCCAGGGTCCGAGTGTCAGCACTTCCTTGGCAAAGATCGGCATCAACGCAACAGCACCGCCCAACAGGACAGCGAAAAGGTCGAGCGAGATCGCGCCGAGGACGATCTTCTCCTGCGAGATGAATTTGAACCCGGCCAGCATGGTTTCCAGGTTGATGGCTTTTGCCGGCCCGCGTTGTTCCGGCTTGCGGATCGCCACCGCAAGCGTTGCGGACACGATGAACAGCACGAACGCCACGCTATAGGCGACGGACGCGCCGAGGCCATAAAGCAGGCCACCGGCAACCGGGCCGAGGATCGACGCCATCTGCCAGGAGGACGAATTCCACGCGATTGCGTTTGGCAAATCTTCGACGGGCACGAGATTGGGCGCCAGCGACTGGACCGCAGGCCCCATGAAGGCCCGCTCAATGCCGAAGACGACGAGAATGGCGAAGACCGGCCAGGGGGAAAAGCTATGCGTCAGCGTGAGGCCGAGGAGCGCCACAGCACAAAGCGCCGCCATCAGCAGACATATGGCCATGATGCGCCGGCGATTGTGCCGGTCGGCGACCGTTCCCGTGACAAGGATCAGAAGCAGCGACGGCAGAAACTGGAAAAGACCGATCAGGCCGAGATAAAAGGCGTTGCCTGTCACCTCATACATCTGCCAGCCGACGGAAACGCTGACGATCTGGATGGCGAAGGCCGAAAAAAACCGGGCGCTGAAGAAGCGGCGATAGGAACTATGCCGGAATGCGCCAAAGCGGTTTTCGGCAGAAGGCAGGGACGACATCGGCTGGGTGCTCGCGAGACAAGATCAGAGCTTTGCAATAGAGCGATATGACAAGAATCGCCAGCCCTCAACAGCGGGAGGGCGAAAAGTATGAGGGGCTTTCGTCTGGAATCCCGCGCAAAGCCTTGAATCGGATTATGATGACCGCCGGTCGATCAGACCAAAGATCATTACGATCTGGCGGAACACTTGCCGGTTCACGCGTCAATGTCTAAATGTCTTGCAACCAAGATACGGAGATATTGATGCTTGCCCTGTTTCAGACCATCGATCTGGCCTTGAACCTCTATACGTGGGTGCTGATTGCCAGCGCTATTTTTTCCTGGCTTTACGCCTTCAACGTCATCAATTCCCGCAACCAGTTCGTGAACGCCATCGGGAGTTTCCTGGTCAATGTCACGGAACCGGCCCTGCGCCCCATCCGCCGCATTCTGCCCAATCTCGGCGGTATCGACATCTCGCCGATCATCCTGCTGCTGATCATCTTCTTCATCCGCTCCTTCATGTGGAACACGCTTTACCCGATGACCGTTTGAGCGGCCCTTGGCGAAAACACGATGATCATATCCGCCTGTCTGTTCGCCTGACGCCGAACGGCGGGCGTGATGCAATTGACGGCGTGGAGCAGGATGCGGACGGGAACGCGCATCTGAAAGCCCGTGTCAGCGCCGTGCCGGAAGGCGGCAAGGCGAACAAGGCCCTCATTGTTTTGCTGGCGAAAAAACTCGGCCTCCCCAAATCTTCCATCACCTTCATTTCAGGCGAAACAGCGCGCAAAAAAGTCCTCCGGATCGATACCGACCCGGAGGATTTCGAAAAGCTTATTAAAAAGCTGGCGGTTTAGGCCTGTCAGCCCTGCGTCTTGTAACGCTCGATGGCTTCGACGATCAGCTTCTTGGCGACGTCGACATCCTGCCAACCGCCCATCTTCACCCACTTGCCGGGCTCCAGATCCTTGTAGTGCTCGAAGAAGTGCTCGATCTGCTTCAGCGTGATTTCCGGCAGGTCGGTGTAGTTATGGACCTTGTCGTAACGCTGCGTCAGCTTCGGAGCCGGCACGGCGAGGATCTTCTCGTCCTTGCCACCATCATCTTCCATGATCATCACGCCGATAGGGCGGACATTGATCACGCAGCCGGGAACCAGCGGACGGGTGTTGCAGATGAGAACGTCGATCGGGTCGCCATCGTCGGACAGCGTGTGCGGCACAAAGCCATAGTTACCCGGATAGGTCATCGGCGTGTAGAGGAAGCGATCAACGATCAGCGCACCCGCGTCCTTGTCCATCTCGTACTTGATCGGATGGCCACCGACCGGCACTTCAACGATAACGTTTATGTCATCCGGCGGGTTCTTGCCTATGGAAATTGCATCGATACGCATTCGCTTCCCTCAATTCGACGGGTTGGATTTGGTTTTCGATACTGGGAAAGTCGCCGTATTGCAACATGGCTTTGAGCGGATAAGACAGAATGCCGGATTTGAGGTTATCGCAAATACGCATGGCGGCCGCAAAAAACCACACCATCACGTAATCCGTCCGCAACTCTTGTCAGTTCCAGACGAAACCGACCTTGCGTAACGACTTGCCACCGAAATCTTCCATGCCTTCGGCAATGTCGCGGCCGCCATGCGAACGGAAGAACCGATTGGCGACGTCACTGTCTTCGAGGCACCAAACGACGATGCCATTGCAGCCAAGCGATGTCAGCAGCCTGCGGGCCTCCGTAAACAGCAGCGAGCCGAGCCCGATGCCCTGATATTCCGGTCGCAGATAAAGTTCGTAAATCTCGCCGTCATGCGGCAGCCCGCGCGCGCGGCTAAGACCGAGCGTCGCATATCCGGCAACCACACCGGCCACTTCCACCACCAGCATGGTGGCAGAGCCTCTGGTCGCCTTCTTCCACCAGCCTTCACCCCGGCGCTCCAGCATCTGCGTCAACGGCCGGTGCGGAATAAGCCCCGCATAGGCCTGTTGCCACGACAGACGGTGCGCTTCGGAGATGGCGCGCGCATCATGCGGCTCGGCACGGCGAACATCGATGGATAACGTTTTCATAACGCGATTCTGGCCCCGGCTGCGGAAACTTGCCAGTCATAAAGGTTAACGCCGGCAGGCTTACCCACAGCCTATTCATGTGGACGACCAGGAAAAATTAACGCATCCTTAACCTTTCGCACAAGCTCCTTTCGACTCATGCACACATAAAAACGAATGCATAAAAAAACCCGGCTCAAGGCCGGGTTTTTCAAATTCGTGCCGACTAGCCGCAATCAGATTGCGAGCTTGGCCTTTTCAAAACGCTTGCGGTCGTTTGCGTCGAGGAACATCTTGCGCAGACGGATCGACTTCGGCGTCACTTCCATCAGCTCGTCTTCCTGGATCCAGGAAAGAGCGCGGTCGAGCGTCATGCGGATCGGCGGCGTCAGCTTGACAGCTTCATCCTTGCCGGCGGCGCGGATGTTGGTCAGCTGCTTGCCCTTCAGCACGTTCACTTCGAGATCGTTGTCGCGCGTGTGAATACCGATGATCATGCCGGCGTAAACCTTCTCACCCGGCTCGATGATCATCGGACCGCGATCTTCCAGGTTGAACATGGCATAGGCAACAGCCTCGCCGGAACCATTGGACAGGAGAACGCCGTTGACGCGACCGGCAATCTGGCCCTTGAAGGGCTGATAGTCATGGAACAGACGGTTCATGATGGCCGTACCGCGCGTGTCGGTCAGCAGTTCCGACTGGTAGCCGATCAGGCCACGGGTCGGAGCGTAGAACTTCAGACGAACGCGATTGCCGCCGGAAGGACGAAGCTCGGCCATTTCAGCCTTGCGCTCGGACATCTTCTGAACGACGACACCGGAATGCTCTTCATCAACGTCGATCACGACTTCTTCGATCGGCTCCAGCAGGGTGCCGTTCTCATCCTTGTGCATCACGACGCGAGGACGCGAAACGGCAAGCTCGAAGCCTTCGCGACGCATGGTTTCGATCAGAACCGCCAGCTGCAATTCGCCACGACCGGAAACGAAGAACGAATCCTTGCCTTCGGCCTCTTCGATCTTCAACGCGACGTTGCCTTCGGCTTCCTTGAACAGGCGGTCGCGGATAACGCGGCTCGTGACCTTGTCGCCTTCGGTGCCGGCAAGCGGGCTGTCGTTGACGATGAAGGACATGGTAACGGTCGGCGGATCGATCGGCTGCGCAGTCATCGCCTCGGTGACGGACGGATCGCAGAAGGTATCGGCGACGGTACCCTTGGAAAGACCGGCAATGGCAACGATGTCGCCCGCATGGGCTTCGTCGATTGCCGTGCGCTCGATACCGCGGAAGGCGAGGATCTTGGAAATACGACCGGTTTCGATCAGCTTGCCGTCCTGACCCAGAACCTTCACAGCCTGGTTCGGCTTGATCGAACCGGAAGCGATGCGGCCGGTGATGATACGGCCGAGGAAGGGGTTTGCTTCAAGGATCGTGCCGATCAGGCGGAACGGACCTTCTTCAACCTTGGGCTCCGGAACATGTTCGAGAACCAGATCGAGCAACGGTGCGAGACCCTGATCCTTCGGCCCTTCCGGGTTGACGTTCATCCAGCCGTCACGACCAGAACCGTAGAGAATCGGGAAGTCGAGCTGCTCGTCCGTGGCGTCGAGGTTTGCGAAGAGGTCGAAGACTTCGTTGATGACTTCCTCATGGCGGCCATCCGGACGGTCGATCTTGTTGATCGCAACGATCGGGCGAAGACCAACCTTCAGCGCCTTGCTGACCACGAACTTGGTCTGCGGCATCGGGCCTTCGGAACTATCGACCAGAACGATCGCGCCATCCACCATCGACAGGATACGCTCGACTTCGCCGCCGAAGTCGGCGTGGCCGGGGGTGTCGACGATGTTGATGCGAACACCCTTCCACTCCACCGAGGTCGCCTTGGCGAGAATGGTGATGCCGCGTTCCTTTTCGAGGTCGTTGCTGTCCATCACGCGCTCAGCCACGCGCTGGTTATCGCGGAACGAGCCGGACTGCTTCAGAAGCTCGTCCACGAGCGTCGTTTTTCCATGGTCAACGTGCGCGATGATCGCGATGTTGCGAAGTGCCATTGTTCAAAATCTCTGAGGTTGGGCGCCATAATGATGAGAAACGCCAATTTAGTTTGGCGCGCTCATAACCTTTTTTTTGCAAATGCGAAAGGGGGGGCTCATGTCATAAGCCCCCTGCGCTGAGGTTCTAGCTGAGAATTATGACAGTCTCTTATACGAGACCGCGCTTCGAAAGCATCGCATCCGGGCTCGGCATCTTGCCGCGGAACGCGAGATAGGCTTCTTCAGGATCGATCGAGCCCCCGACGGAATAGATATTATCCTTCAGCCGGCGCGCCATCTCGCCATCAAAAGCATTGCCGGTTTCCTCAAAGGCGGCAAAGGCATCGGCGTCGAGAACTTCCGACCACATGTAGGAATAATAACCGGCGGAATAACCGTCGCCCGAAAACACATGCTGGAAATGCGGCGTCGCGTGCCGCATGACGATGGATTTCGGCATATTGAGGCCAGACAGAACCTCAGCCTGAACCGCCATCGGATCGGCAACGCTGTCACGGGTGTGAAACGCCATGTCGACGATCGCCGAAGAGGTGAATTCCACCGTGTTGAAACCGGCATTGAAGGTTTGCGCGGCCAGAACCTTGTCCAGCAGCGCCTTCGGCATCGGCGCGCCGGTTTCGTAATGGAGGGCGTATTTTTCCAGAATTTCCGGCACCGTCAGCCAATGTTCGTAAAGCTGCGACGGCAATTCGACGAAATCGCGCGAGACGCCCGTTCCGGATACCGAGGGGTAGGTGACATCGGACAACATGCCATGCAAGGCGTGGCCGAATTCATGGAACAGCGTGCGCGCATCGTCGAGCGAAAGCAGCGCGGGTTTCCCTTCGGCCGGTTTCGCGAAATTGCAGACATTGTAGATGATCGGGATTTCACCGACCGTGCCGTTCTTCAGCGGCAGCTTGTGCTGCGACTGGAAGGAACTCATCCATGCGCCTGATCGCTTGGAGGGGCGGGCGAAATAGTCGCCGAGGAACATGGCCTTCAGATCGCCCTTATCATCGCGGATTTCGAAAATCCGCACATCCGGGTGGTAGCCCGCAACACCCTTCACTTCGACCGCATGAATTCCAAACAGCCGCCCTGCCACATCGAAACAGGCTTCAATGATCTTTTCCAGCTGCAGATAAGGCTTCAATTCCGCCTCGGAGAAATTGAACTTCTGTGCCCGGAGCTTTTCCGCATAATGCCGCCAGTCCCACGGCAGCACCTCATGGTTTTTCCCTTCCTCGGCGATGATGGCGGCAAGTTCAGCCTCTTCCTCGCCCGCCCGTTGAACGGCCTTTTCCCAGACCTGGCCGAGAAGACCGTTTACCGCATCCGGTGTCTTCGCCATCGTATCATCGAGCTTATAGGCAGCAAAATTCGCATAACCGAGAAGCCTTGCCTTCTCCTCGCGCAGTTCGAGCGTGCGGCGAACGATCTCGCGATTGTCGGTTTCGCCGCCATTTTCGCCCCGCGCCACCCAGGCCTTGAAGGCCTGTTCGCGCAGGTCGCGTCGTTCGGAAAAGGTGAGGAATGGCTCAATGATCGAGCGGGAAAGGGTAACGGCAAATTTGCCATCCTCGCCATGTTCGCGGGCAGCACCTGCCATCGCATCGCGCAGAAAACCGGGAATGCCCGCAAGCTCTTCCTCCGTGGAAAGCAGAAGCTTCCAGTTCTTTTCATCCGCCAGCACATTCTGCCCGAATTTCGCGCCGAGACCGGCGAGTTCCTCATTGATCGCAGCCAGCCGCTCCTGCCGATCCCTGGGCAATTTGGCACCAGAGCGCACGAAACCCTTCCAGTGTCGTTCTAGAACGCGGCTCTGTTCGCCCGTCAGCCCAAGCGCCTCCCGCTTTTCCCACAATGTGTCGATCCGCTTGAACAGGGCCTCATTCATGCCGATCTTGGAATAATGCCGTGACATTTTCGGTGCGATTTCCCGCTCCAGAGCCTGGATTACAGCATTTGTGTTGGCGCCGGCTCTGTTCCAGAACAGCGACGAGATACGCGAGAGATCGTCACCGGCGATTTCCAGTGCAGAGACGGTATTTTCGAAACTCGGCGCCCGCGCATTGCCGGCAATCGCATCGATTTCCTGTTCGTGGGCCGGAAAGGCGGCATCGAAGGCCGGCGCGAAATCCTCATCCTTGACCGCATCGAATTTCGGCAGACCATTATGACCGTTCCAGTCAACGAGTGCGGGATAAAGCGCGGTCTTCAATGGCATTTCATCTTCCTTGTGCAATTCCGTTTCAAACCCATATGGGCATGCCTCCACCGCCAATTCAATATGCCGGACGGTGATGACGCACGATGCCGATTTCGGCCCTGTGTTTTTTGCTTCGGCGTAACAATCGTCGACTATATTGCCGAATATCCCGCAATTGAACTGACGCATGTTTTACTCGATTTTCGACAATATGATTTGTGCACCATTGATTATCGCCCGGAATTTAGTAAGGCTGACTTACAAAAAGGCGAAGCATGGGCACGAAACGCGAAAAAGATTCACTGGCATTTCTGCTAAACAGCGGCGCACGCCTGCTGAACAGTGCTTTTGAGCGCCGAATTTCTGAAGCCGGACTAGGCCTGACCCCCGGCGAAGCACGCGCATTGCTAACGGTTGCCGTCGTGGATGGCAGCAAGCAGTCGGATATTGCCGCCCGTCTCGGCATCGAGCCCATGACGATATGCGCCTATCTCGACAAGCTGCAATCCCTCGATCTCATCGAACGCCAGCAGGACCCGCTGGACAGACGATCGAAACGCATAGTGCTGACAAAAAACTCCACCGACATGCTGGAAGCCGTGCGCCAGGAAATCGATGAACTGGTCCGTCACGCTACGCGCGGCCTGAACGAAGAAGAAGTCGCGCTTTTCCGCGGCTTCCTGCAGACACTTCGCGACAATCTCCAGCCTGAACAGCCGGGCCAGAGCTGCTGACCGCAATGCCGCCAGAATCGATCATGTCGACAAAACGAGCTGCGCCTCGGTTATCGGTTCGCCCTTGACCGGTTTCGGCATCATTATCCCGGTGATGGAATTCACCGCCGTTGCCAGCTACATCACCTTCCGCATCGTCTCCGGAAGCAAGACATGAAAAACCCGCCGGCGTCACCGCCCGCGGGTTTCATAATCTTCACGTCAGCAGAATTACTTGCTGAGGTTACGCTTGGCGAGCGTGCGCAGGCGCAGCGCATTGAGCTTGATGAAGCCAGCAGCATCCTTCTGGTCATAAGCGCCGTGATCATCCTCGAAGGTCACCAGCGCGTCGGAATAGAGCGACTTCTCGCTCTCGCGGCCGGTTACCATGACATTGCCCTTGTAGAGCTTCAGTGTCACTTCGCCTTCGACGTGTTCCTGGCTCTTGTCGATCAGGGCCTGCAGCATTTCGCGCTCCGGCGAGAACCAGAAACCGTAATAGATAAGCTCGGCGTAACGCGGCATCAGATCGTCCTTGAGATGCGCGGCACCCCGGTCGAGCGTGATGGATTCGATGGCGCGGTGCGCAGCCAGCAGGATGGTGCCGCCGGGCGTCTCGTAAACGCCGCGCGACTTCATGCCGACGAAACGGTTCTCGACCAGATCGAGACGGCCAATGCCGTTCTCACGACCGTAATTGTTGAGCGCGGCAAGAAGCGTTGCCGGCGACATTTCAACGCCGTTGATGGAGCAGGCATCGCCCTTGCGGAAACCGACCTTGATGACGGTCGCCTTGTCCGGAGCCGCTTCCGGGGAAATGGTGCGCATATGCACATATTCAGGCGCTTCCACCGCCGGGTCTTCTAGAACCTTGCCCTCGGAAGAGGAGTGCAGCAGATTGGCGTCGACGGAGAATGGCGCTTCGCCCTTCTTGTCCTTGGCGACCGGAATCTGGTGCTGTTCGGCGAAGTTCAGGAGGTCGGTACGGCTCTTGAACGTCCAGTCACGCCACGGAGCAATGATCTTGATGTCAGGGTTCAGCGCATAGGCCGAAAGCTCGAAACGGACCTGATCGTTGCCCTTGCCGGTGGCGCCATGGGCGATGGCGTCAGCGCCGGTCTTCTTGGCGATCTCGATCAGGTGCTTGGAAATCAGCGGACGGGCAATCGACGTGCCGAGCAGATAGACGCCTTCGTAAACGGCGTTGGCACGGAACATCGGGAACACGAAATCACGCACGAACTCTTCGCGGACGTCCTCGACGAAGATTTCCTTGATGCCCAGCATCTCGGCCTTCTTGCGTGCCGGCTCAAGCTCTTCGCCCTGGCCGAGATCGGCGGTGAAGGTAACGACTTCAGCGCCGAGTTCTGTCTGAAGCCACTTCAGGATGATCGAGGTGTCGAGGCCGCCGGAATAGGCGAGAACGACTTTCTTAACGTCTTTCGGGAGTGCCATAGTGATGTCCATCTGCATGATGACGGCATCAGGGCACCGCCATTTCCTTGGGATTTCGGCACTTTTACAGTGCAACCCGAAATGTGTGAAGCGCTTTTCCGTGAGATAAGCGACAAAACAATTGATGGGCAGGCATGACGATGGGTGAGACCGGCCACGCCGTTGGGAACGAAGCAATTGTCATATGCATTTAAAAAATTCGCGCTTTATCATAAAGCGGCGCGATCGACTTGAAGACCGTGAATGAAGCCACTCAGGTTCAGGCAACGTTGCAAACCGCTGGAAACAGCAGAAACGACGCGAAGGAGAAACCTATGACGACCATCCACCCCGCATTCAAGGAAGATAATGTCGCTGTCATCACTGGTGCGGCGTCCGGCATCGGATTAGCCGCCGCCCGCAAATTCGCCGGTTTCGGCATGAGCGTCGTGCTCGTCGATCTCGATGGCGAAAAGCTCGCCGCAGCGCATGCGGATATTCTGGCCGTCGCCAAGGATGGCGAAGCGCAGATCGTCGCCATCCCGACTGACGTCTCGAAACTCGATGAGCTGGAGGCGCTGGAACGTGCCGTGATCCAGCGTTTTGGGCGCGTCCACGTTCTCATGAACAATGCCGGCATCCAACCAGGCAGCGCCATCTTCGGGCCGCAGGCCAACTGGGAAAAGATTATCGGCGTCAATCTGATGGGCGTCGTGAATGGCAGCCGCGTCTTCGGCCAGGGCATGATCACCCATGGCGAACCGTCGCTGATCATCAATACCGGCTCGAAACAGGGCATCACCACGCCTCCGGGCGATCCGGCCTATAACGTCTCGAAATCAGGTGTGAAAACCTTCACGGAAGCACTTCAGCACGAATTGCGCAATATTCCGAACGGCGCGGTTTCCGCCCACCTGCTAATCCCCGGTTTCGTCTTCACCGGCCTGACTGCTCATGGCCGGACGGAAAAGCCGCAGGGCGCCTGGACCGGTGAGCAAACCGTCGATTTCATGATCGAGAGTATCGGCCGCGGCGATTTCTACATTCTCTGCCCTGACGGCGAGGTGGACCGCCCGACGGATGAGAAGCGCATTCTCTGGGCGGCCCAGGACATCATCCAGAACCGCCCGCCGCTCTCACGCTGGCACACGGAATATTCCGCCGCCTTCACCAGCTTCCTGAAAAACTGAAATTCCAGCCGCCATTCCTAAAAGGGTGCGGCGGCTATTTTCCCGTTGCAGGCATGTCATCAGTCAAAAACATTGGCAGAAACACGAAACCGCGTTAAGCAACCGCAATCTCCAGATTTTACGGGTGCCGCGATGGATTTCGTTCCGAGCCTGCCGACATTAATCACCTTCACCATTGCCATTCTGCTTCTGGCGGTGACGCCGGGTCCTGACATGACGCTCTGGATCAGCCGCTCGCTGCGCGAAGGCCGGGCGGCGGGCTTCATGACGCTGGTGGGGACCAATATCGGCATTACCGTGCATACGATGCTGGTCGCTTTCGGCGTCGCAGCCCTCATCGTCGCCTCGCCGACCGCCTTCATGATCCTGAAAACCGGTGGTGCGGCCTATCTGGTCTGGCTCGCCATACAGGCGATCCGCAAGGGCTCGGATTTCGTGATGGTGAAAAGCACCGGCGAAAAGGCGCAGGCCTCCCTGAAGTCAGCCCTCCTGAACGGTATCTGGGTCAATCTGCTGAACCCCAAGGTCATCATCTTTTTTATGACCTTCCTGCCGCAATTCGTCAGCGCAACCGATCCGCACGTCACCGGCAAGCTGATCTTCCTCGGCATCTGGTCCATCATCGTGGCGCTGCCGATCGGCATCGGCATCGTTGTTGCCGCCGATGTTCTTTCCGCCTGGCTGCAGCGCAACCGAAAAGTTCTGCGCGGACTCGATTATACGATCGCCGGTGTCTTCTCGCTTTTCGCGGTCAAGATTTTCTTCACCCAAACGCGCTGAGGGCTAAAAAAAAGGCGCCGAAAGGCGCCTTTTTGCAATCAGCCGATCAACAGCTCGTCATCGTCAAGCGTCTGGCCGCGTATCTTGCGGAACATCTCGATCAGGTCTTCGACCTCGAGATCCTTGCGGCTGTCACCGGAGACATCGAGCACGATTTCGCCCGCATGCAACATGATCGTTCGCGTACCATAATCCAGCGCCTGACGCATGGAATGGGTGACCATCAGGGTCGTCAGCTTGCGCTCCGACACAACCTTGCGGGTCAGTTCCATCACGAATTCCGCCATGCCGGGATCAAGTGCTGCCGTATGTTCATCCAGCAGCAGCACATCCGAACCTGATAGCGTTGCCATGACAAGCGAAACGGCCTGCCTCTGCCCACCCGACAGAAGGTCCATACGGTCCTTCAGACGATTTTCCAGACCGAGATTGAGCGAAGCGATACGTTCCCTGAAGAAATCCCGCCTGCCGCGTCCAAGCGCCGACGACAACCCGCGACGCTCGCCGCGAGACGCCGCAAGCGCCAGGTTCTCCTCGATGGTGAGCGCACCGCAGCTTCCCGCCAGCGGGTCCTGAAACACGCGCGCTACCCGTCCCGCCCGGCTGGCGGTCGGCTTGCGGGTGACATCGGCGCCGCCGATCATCACCTTGCCTGCCGTTGGCAGAACATCGCCGGCCAGAACACCGAGAAGCGTGGATTTGCCCGCACCATTGGAGCCGATGACCGTGACGAAGGAACCATCCTCGATGGTAAGATCGATCTTGGCCAGCGCCTGCTTTTGCAGCGGCGTGCCGCGCCCGAAGACGACCTGAATGTCGGAAAGCGAAATCACGATGTTGCTCCCCCACGGCGCAGTCGCGGCAGGATCAATGCGATGGCCACCAATACCGCCGTTACGAAATTGAGATCGGACGCCTTGAGACCCAGCACATCGCTCGACAGGGCAAGCTGGATGGCGAGACGATAGGCGATGGAGCCGAAGACACAGCCGATGAGCGCGATCAGGATGCCGCGTGCGCCAAACAACGTCTCACCGATGATGACGGCCGCAAGCCCGACGACGATGGTACCGACCCCGGAGGTCACATCCGCAAAACCATTGGTCTGCGCAAACAATGCGCCGCCGAGAGCCACCAGCGCATTGGAAAGCGCCATGCCGAGATAGATCTGGTTTCCGGTCTTCACACCCTGCGCCCGCGCCATCCGCGCATTGGCGCCGGTCGCCCGCATGGCAAGACCCGCATCGCTTTCAAGAAAACGCCAGACGAAAATGACAGCGATCAGCACCAGCACGCCGACAAAGAGCGGCCGCACCAGATATTCGGAAAGGCCAAGGCCGTAAAACGGCGATACCATCGTGCCCTGATTGAGCAGCGCCACATTCGGCTTTCCCATCACCCTGAGATTGACGGAAAACAGCGCGATCATCGTCAGGATCGAGGCAAGCAGGTTGAGGATCTTGAAACGAACGTTGAGCGTTGCGGTCACCATGCCCGCGGCAGCGCCAGCAACCATGGCAATCGCTGTCGCGACCCAGGCATTCAGACCGGCGATGATCAGCACGGCAGCCACGGCAGCGCCAAGCGGAAACGAACCGTCCACGGTCAGGTCGGGAAAATCAAGTACGCGGAAAGCGAGATAGACGCCGATCGCCACGAAAGCGAAGACCAGTCCCAGCTCCACGGCACCCCAGAAGGCGATTTGGCTCACGGTAATGTCCTTGTTATTGCCGCCATCAGGCGGATACGGGCACCGTCTCGTGCCACGTAAAACGGGCGGCGAAATACCGCCGCCCGCAATTCAGTCTGGTTTCGGTTCAGTCGATGACCTTAGTGGCGCGCTTCGTCACGCTTTCAGGGAAGGTGACGCCAACTTTTTCGGCAACCTTCTTGTTGATGACGAGGTCCGTACCAACAGCCACGGTGGCCGGAATATCGCCCGGCTTTTCACCCTTGAGGATGCGGACAACAACGGCGCCGGTCTGCTTGCCAACGTCGAAATAGTTGAAGCCGAGGGCTGCAACCGCGCCACGGGCAACGGAATCCGTATCTGCGGCGTAAAGCGGGATCTTCGCCTCGGAGGCAACACCGGCTACCGCTTCGAAAGCGGAAACGATGGTGTTGTCGGTCGGAACGTAGATCACGTCAGCCTTGCCGACCAGCGCGCGCGTTGCGCCCTGAACTTCAGCGGACTTGGTGGCGACGGATTCGATAACCTTCAGGCCGGCCTTGTCAGCTTCGGCCTTCAGCAGGGCGAGCGTCGAGGCGGAGTTGGCTTCGGCCGAGTTGTAGATGAAGCCGATGGACTTGGCGTTCGGGGAGATTTCCTTGATGAGCGCCAGATGTTCGCCAACCGGCAGCATGTCGGAAAGGCCGGTCACGTTGCCGCCGGGCTTTTCCATGCTCTTGATAAGCTGTGCGCCGACCGGATCGGAAACAGCCGTGAAGACGACCGGAATGTCGCGCGTGGCCGCAACGACAGCCTGGGCCGACGGCGTCGAGATCGGCACGATGACGGCAGGGGCGTCGCCGACGAACTGGCGCGCAATCTGCGCTGCGGTGCCGGGATTGCCCTGTGCGGACTCGTAAAGGAACTTGAGGTTTTCGCCTTCCTTGTAACCGGCCTCAGTAAGGGCAGCCTTCACGCCGTCACGGGCAGCGTCGAGCGCCGGATGTTCAACAATGGCGGTGACGGCAACGGTAACGTTTTCAGCCTTGGCCGGCAGAACGATGGCGCTCGCGGCAGCGAGAGCCAGAATGAATGCGCGCATGGATATCCTCCTGTTGGTTCCCTGTTTTCGTCTTTCTAGGAACAAGACAGACCGAAATCAATCGGAGAACCGCCGGAAAGCCAGCTTTATGGCGCAATTGCGGCTTATTCAGTCATCTGCGCCGTGGTTGGCGATCATCATCGCCTCAAAAGCCAGTCTTTCGGTCTTGCGCATGCGTTCCGATTCCGACTTCAACTGGCCGCAGGCGGCGAGAATGTCGCGGCCGCGCGGTGTGCGGATCGGCGAAGCATAACCCGCCTGATTGATGAAGTCGGCGAATTTTTCGATCTGCGCCCACTCCGAGCACTGGTAGTTCGTGCCCGGCCAGGGATTGAACGGAATGAGATTGATCTTGGCCGGAACGCCTTTCAGCAGCTGAACCAGCATCTTGGCGTCCTCCAGGCTGTCATTGACATCCTTCAGCATCACATATTCGAAGGTGATGCGGCGGGCATTGGAAACACCGGGATAGTTGCGGCAGGCCTCGATCAGCTCCTTCAGCGGATATTTTTTGTTGATCGGCACCAGCATGTCGCGCAGATCATCACGCACCGCATGCAGTGAAATCGCCAGCATCACGCCGATCTCGTCGCCCGTGCGGAAGATTTCCGGCACGACGCCCGAGGTGGAGAGCGTCACCCGCCGCTTGGAAAGCGACAGGCCGTCACCATCGGTGGCGATCAGAAGTGCTGTCTTCACATGCTCGAAATTATAGAGCGGCTCGCCCATGCCCATCATCACGATGTTGGAGACCTTGCGGCCTTCGCTCGGCACATAGGCGCCGACCGGCGTCGACCCATCAGGGAAGTCACCCAGCCGGTCGCGGGCGAGCAAAAGCTGGGAGAGAATTTCCTCCGCCGTCAAGTTGCGCACCAGCCGCTGCGTGCCGGTGTGACAGAAAGAGCAGGTCAGCGAACAGCCGACCTGGCTCGATATGCACAACGTGCCGCGTCCCTCTTCGGGAATATAGACCGTCTCGATCTCGACGGGACGGCCAGCGCCGCGCGGCGGAAAACGCATCAGCCATTTGCGGGTGCCGTCATTGGAGATCTGCTCCTCGACGATTTCCGGGCGGGCGATGGTGAAGGCCGCTTTCAGCTTCTCGCGAAGTTCCTTGGCGACATTGGTCATATTGTCGAAATCGGAGACGCCGCGCACGTAAAGCCAGTTCCACAACTGGCTGACGCGCATTTTCACCTGCTTCTGCGGCACACCGATCTCGGCCAGGGCCTCGCCCATTTCATCACGCGTCAGGCCGATCAGCGACGGCTTGCCGGACATGAGATCGCTGTTGGCGATCAACGGGGTTTTGACTGCCAGGCCGGCAGGAGCTTGCATTACGGACATCACGTTATCCCATCGTTCCATGCATCGCACGACCGCCTGTCGGAAAGGCGAAAAATCGTCTGCATGTCGAGAAAATCAAAGGCGGAGCACTTTTCGCGCATCCGCCTGTCAATGTTGCCGCGCCTTTAGCATCAAACTGGCAAAAACGCAAATGGCCGGTCGAGGACCGGCCAATCACAAATCTGACAAAGCGTCAGGATTACTTGCAGCTCTCGATCTGTTTGAAAGCAGCCGAGATGCCCGACAGCGAATAGGAATAGGACGTCGCAGTGCCACGGCCGGAAACCGCCTTGACGGTCATCGACTTGCCGCCCTTCATGGCGGCGACGAGAGCCGGTTCTTCAGCGGCGTTTTCAACCCAGGCAGCCTTGTCCTTGGTGAACATGACGAAGTTCTTGTTGTCGATCGTCACATTGACCTTGGAGCCCTGCTTCAGCGGATAACCCACCATGGCCTGCGGCTCGTAGGAGATGTTCTGGCCGGGACGCTGCGAGACGATGAAGAAAATATCACCATGGTCAACGCTTGCCGGTTCCTTGGAGGTGGGGATGGAAAGAACGTAGCAGACGGTGCTGTTGCCCGATTTGTACGAATAGGCACCCCAGGCATTGAACTGCTGGATGCGCGTGGGCGACTGTGCAGATGCTACGCCGACGCTGGTCAGCAAAATGGCCGCTGCGGTTGCTACACTTCTTACAAACATAGAATTTCCTGCCGGGTTATTGTCTTCCATTGGCCCGAAGCAGCGGCGAGCCCAGATTCTGGATCGGCCACGTTCAGGTGCGGATCGTCTTTTCTCATTGTGGTCGGAAAGCGGTTACCAAACCGTCAACAACACGCATAAAATGCCGAAAACGTCCTGCGGTGTTACAGATTGGCGACTTGCCGATGCCCTGAGGAGAACGGCGTGGCACGCCCTTCCCTCGTGTGTAAAACACATAAATTCAGGCAAGAATTTGTCACCCGCCGGGCTATGCCGGATGGACACATCACAGAGACGTTACCCGGCTTCCTGCTGTCGCTTCAGCATGGCGTCAGCCGCCTCGTAATGTTCCATCTTGATATGGGCGCGGATCATGGCGAGCGCCGCGGTAATGACCGCGATATCATCGGTAAAACCGACGACCGCCAGCATGTCCGGCACCGCATCGATGGGCATGATGAAATAGGCAAGGGCAGCCAGAATAATACCCTTCGCGCGCAACGGCGTGTCGCGGTCGATAGCGCAATAATAGGCCGCCGCCGCGTCGCGCGCGAAGGGTACCTTCGTCATCACCCGCTTCAGCTTGGGCCAGAATTTGGCGCGAACGACATTCTCACGCTCCTGCTGCTTGTCGGTTTCACCCGGCAGAAGAATTTCACCGATTTTCACATCATCCATGATCGACGGTCCTCCGGTCACGGTTATTATATGGGACTAAACGCCTGTCGTTCAATTCCCCCGGCCCGCAGCCGCCTTCTGCATGGCCTCGGCCAGAAGAAAATCCCGCTCGGTCACACCCTGCGAATCATGGGTGGTGAGGCAGACTTTCACGCGCGAATAGACGTTTGACCATTCCGGATGATGATTGAGCTTTTCCGCCGCAAGAGCAGACTCGGCCATGAAACCGAAGGCTTCGGCAAAACTCGAAAACTTGAAGGAGCGAACGATCGCCGCCCCGTCCTCACGCAGCGACCAGCCCTCGAGTTTCGACAATGCCTGCCGGATGGCGTCCGGTTCAAGTCTGGGATATTTCATGAATCTTGCCTCCGCTTGATAACCACTAACGCCTCAACGACTGGATCGACGCATCGTTCATGAAACATATCACCGTTGTTTTCGTCTGCATGGGCAATATCTGCCGCTCGCCGCTTGCCGAAGGGGTTTTGAAAGACCTCACCGATGGTGAAGGCGTGTCCGACCGGATCACTGTCGATTCCGCCGGCACCGGCGGCTGGCATGCGGGCGACGCGCCCGATCCGCGATCCATCGCCATGGCGCGGCGACACGGCATCGATATTTCCCGACAACGGGCAAGACAGGTGACACGGGGTGATTTCGAGGCCTTCGACCTCATCCTCGCCATGGACGAAAACAATCTGGCGAACCTGCTTCAACTGAGCCCGGAAAAGCATCGGCACAAAATCCATCTCTTCATGGATTATGCCGCAGGCCACCGGGAAAACGTCCCCGACCCCTATTATGGGGCCGAGGACGGGTTCCTTGATGTCTACAACATGCTCTTGGCGGGATGCAGATCGTTGCTCGAAAAGATGGAGCTGGACCGCGCCTCGTGAAGCGGGAAAGCCTCCTCAACGACATAAGGCCCGCCGCCCACCGATTCCTTCGACGACATCAGCACGAAACGGCCGACCGTGAAGGGCGAGGTGCGGAAGTTGCCGCGTCCGGAAAGATAATGCACCACATCATCCACACGCGAGGAGCGCAGCCGCGCCAGCGTGACATGCGGCATGAACTTGCGCGGATCGGGTGGGAGGCCGACCCTCTGACAAATCCTTTCGACCTCGGCCTGCAGCGCATGCATTTCCGGGGAGGGCGAAACCCCCGCCCAGATGGAATGCGGTTTCTTGGAGCCGAAGGAACCCATGCCGGTGAGATTAAGCTGGAACTCCGGTCTTTCGATCCGATCCAGCCTGTCCACGACCTCATCGGCGGTGCGTCCGTCGATGTCACCGATAAAACGCAGGGTTATGTGATAATTCTCCACATCGATCCACCGGGCTCCCGGCAGACCACCGCGCAACAATGAGAGGCTCATCGCCGCATTGCGCGGAATTTCGAGGGCGGTAAACAGTCTCGGCATGGCGAGCTCCCCGAATCTTTTAGCAGAACAAGCATAGCGAATCATGCAATGCAGATGGGCGCAAGTGCTTATTTTTTTTGCGCACCGATTGTCTTGATGAAGCTTTCAACAGCCGGCAAAGATTTCTCCACCATCACCGCCACCCCCTTGGTATTGGGGTGCATCTTGTCCTCGAGCTTCAAGGCGTCATCCGTCACGACGCCATCGAGAAAGAAGGGATAAAGCGGCAGGTTGTATTTTTTAGCCAGCCTTGGAAAGATCGGGTTGAACCGCTTGGCGTAATCGTCACCCATATTCGGCGGCGCCATAATGCCGACTAGCAGCACGGCTATGTTGCGTTTCTGGAAACCGGAAATAATGGTATCAAGGTTCTTTTCCGTTTGTTCCGGCGCGATGCCCCGCAGCGCGTCATTGGCGCCGAGCTCCAGAATGACCCCGTCGGTTCCATCGGGAACCGACCATTCCGACCGGGCGAGACCCCCGGAGGAGGTATCACCGGAGACGCCGGCGTTCGTGATCGCGACATTGATGCCCTTTGCCTTCAATGCAGCCTCAAGCTGTGCCGTATAGCTGTCGGTGGGGGGGAGCTGATACCCGGCCATCAGGCTGTCGCCGAAGCCAACCAGTTGCAATGTCCGCTCCTGCGCCGTTGCGGAAGCGACGGAAAAGGCGCCCGCGAGAATGACGATGAAGTGAAACAGGGCGGCTTTAAATCTCATCACGGCTTTCCTAACTTGGTTCACATTGTCTGAAACACCGACCGCATCGACCGCCAGACCGCTTCATCATCCTATATAGGAACGAGAATTGTGACGAAAAGCATCATAGAGCTGAAGAAGGCCGACCTCACCCTCGGTAACGCCGCCGCCTCCGTTCACGTTCTCAAGAACATCGATCTTTCCATCGACGAAGGGGAAGCGGTCGGTATCGTCGGCCCTTCCGGTTCGGGAAAATCGACTTTGCTGATGGTACTTGCCGGTCTGGAGCGGCTCGATAGTGGTGAAATTGTCATTGCGGCTACGCAACTGCACAATCTCGGCGAAGATGCGCTGGCGGATTTTCGCGGCCGGAATATCGGCATTGTGTTCCAGTCCTTCCACCTCATCGCCAATATGACGGCGCTGGAGAATGTGGCGGTTCCGCTGGAATTGGCCAATACCCCCAATCCCTTCGAGATCGCCAAGCGCGAACTCATCGCCGTCGGGCTTGGTGAACGTCTCAACCACTATCCCGGACAGTTGTCCGGTGGCGAGCAGCAGCGTGTCGCCATCGCCCGCGCGCTTGCCCCCTCACCGGCTGTGCTGATCGCCGACGAACCGACCGGCAATCTCGATACCGATACCGGAAAGCAGATCGCCGACCTTCTGTTTGCCAAACAGGCCGAGCGCGGCATGACCATGGTGCTCGTCACCCATGATCCGTCGCTCGCCGCCCGCTGCTCGCGCCAGATCAAGGTGCGTTCCGGCGAGATCGAGGGCGATAGCGCCCGCCCGCAGATGGCACGGGCAGTATCGGCATGATCGGCTCTATTTTCCCGTCCTTTACCAACATCAGAAACGCCGCAAGGCTGGCCCGGCGTGAAATCCGCGGCGGTCTGCGCGGTTTTTATATTTTCCTCGCCTGTATCGCGCTGGGAACCGGTGCCATCGCCGCCGTCAACTCGGTGTCCCGCGCGGTCACCAGCGCCATTGCCACCGAAGGCCAATCCATTCTGGCCGGAGACGTGCGTTTCGAACTGCGTAACAGGGAGGCAACGGCAGAAGAGCGATCCTATCTCGACGGCCTCGGCACCGTCGCTGTTTCCACCGGACTACGTTCCATGGCCCGCCTTGCTGACGGCTCCGAACAGACGCTGACGGAGGTGAAAGCCATTGACGGCGCCTATCCGCTCTATGGCGCCTTCGTCGCCGACCCAGATCGGCCACTCAGCGAGCTTCTGGCCGGCAGCGGCGATACCTATGGCGCCGTCGCAGCGCCGCTTCTGCTGGAACGGCTTGGTATCAAGGTCGGTGATGAAATCCTGCTCGGCAATACCAAGTTGAGATTGACCGGCACCGTGGTCGATGAGCCGGATGCGCTGTCTGACGGCTTCGGTTTTGCCCCGAGGCTTGTCGTCAGCCGCGATGCCCTCTTCGCTTCCGGCCTCATCCAGACCGGCAGCCTCGTCGAACACGCCTACAAGATCAAGCTGAACGACCCGGCGGCGCGGGCAACCATGACCGACGCAGCCAACAAGGCCTTTCCCCAGGCCGGCTGGTCCATTCGCACCAGCGACCGCGCAGCCCCCTCGCTCACCGAAAACGTCAACCGCTTTTCACAATTCCTCACGTTGGTGGGTCTCACCGCCCTCATCGTCGGCGGGGTCGGCGTCGCCAACGCCGTTCGCGCTTTCCTCGATTCCAAGCGCACCACGATCGCCTCACTGAAATGCCTGGGCGCACCGGCCTCCGTGGTCACCATGACCTATCTCTTCCAGATCGCCTTCATTGCCGCCGTCGGTATCGTGATCGGTCTTGTGGTCGGCGCCGTCGCACCGCTTGTCGCCATGCGGTTTCTGGAAGGTGTGCTGCCGGTGCCGGAAGGGCTTGCCTTTTATCCCGGCGCGCTGGGTCTCGCGGCCCTGTTCGGCCTGTTGACGACGCTCGCCTTCGCCATTGTGCCGCTCGGGCAGGCGCGTGAAGTTCCGGCAACGGCACTTTTCCGCGAACAGGGTTTCGAAGAGGGCAGCTGGCCCTCCTGGCCCTATCTCGCCGCAACCGGCCTGCTTCTGGCGGCGCTCGCCGCACTGGCCATTTTTTCGGCGGAAGACCGTTTCATCGCCTCGGTGTTCCTTGCCGCAATCGCTTTTGCCTTCGTGGTGCTGCGGCTAGTGGCTTCGGGCGTCAAGGCCATCGCCAAACGCAGTCCGCGCGTTCATTCGGCCGCTCTTCGGCTGGCGATTGGCAATATTCACCGCCCCGGCGCGCTTACCCCCTCTGTCGTTCTTTCCCTCGGCCTCGGCCTCACTTTGCTCGTGACGCTGACGCTGATCGACGGCAATCTGCGACGCGAACTGACCGACAGCCTGCCGGAAAAGGCGCCGAATTTCTTCTTCGTGGATATTCAGGGCAGCGAAGTTCAGGGTTTCCGCGACCTCGTGAAGCGCGAAGCGCCCGAGGGAACCCTGACCGAAGTGCCGATGCTGCGCGGCCGTATCATGGCCCTGAACAGCACGGATGTGACTAAAATGGAGGTGCCGCCGGGAGGACGATGGCTGCTGCGCGGTGACCGGGGCATAACCTATTCGGAAAATAGACCCGAAAACGCGACGCTGACGGAGGGAACATGGTGGGAGTCGGACTACAGCGGCGAACCACTGGTCTCCTTCGCGGCGAAAGAGGCGGGGGATCTGGGCCTCAAGATCGGTGATAAAGTCACCGTCAACGTGCTCGGCCGCAGCATCACCGCCAAGATCGCCAATCTGCGTAATGTCGAATGGGAATCTCTCTCGATCAATTTCGTCATGGTGTTTTCGCCCAATACCTTCCGTGGGGCACCGCATGCCTGGCTTGCGACCCTTGCCGATCCTTCCGCAACCGCCAGCGACGAGGGCCGCATATTGCGCGCCGTCACCAACAGCTATCCAACGATCACCAGCGTGCGCGTGAAGGACGCGCTTGATGTCGTCAACCGGCTGGTCGGTCAGCTCGCCACGGCCATCCGCGCGGCGGCGGCCGTGGCGCTCATCGCATCCGTGCTGGTACTTGCAGGCGCGCTCGCCGCCGGCAACCGCGCCCGCACCCATGACGCGGTTATCTTGAAAACGCTGGGCGGCACGCGAAACCTGCTCATCCGCGCTTTCTCATATGAATATATGATGCTCGGCCTCGCCACCGCCGTCTTCGCGCTTTTTGCCGGCGGCGTTTCCGCGTGGTTCGTGGTCGCCCGCATCATGAAACTGCCGTCCAGCTTCCTGCCGGACGTGGCGATCGGCACGCTTGTCATTGCCCTCGTCATGACCGTTGGTATCGGTCTCATCGGTACGTGGCGGATTCTCGGGCAGAAGGCGGCACCGGTTCTGCGGCAGGCGGGGGAATGATCATCGGTTGTGCGCCGCTTAACTTTAACGATTAATTCTTTGTAATGATCGCCAAAACGTGAGTGCTTTTCGCGCATATGGTGTCTTTTCGGCAGTAAAAGGCCTTGTATCCGACACGTTCTGCCATCATATTCGTGAGTAGGCTTGCTGAAGCTCCGCAGCGGCGCCCGGGAGGTATCCCGACACCGTAGCAATCACGGAGCTCAAAAGAGGAAACAATGGCTGACTTCAATAACTACCAGAACCGCATGGCGCAGACGCGTGCACAGTCTGGTGCGATGATCGATGAAGGTCTTCGCGCCTATATGCTGAAGGTTTACAACCTGATGGCGCTGGCTCTGGTCATCACCGGTGTCGCGGCGTTCGGCTTTGCCATGCTTGCCACGACAACTGATCCCGCCGCCGCGGTCGCAACCTTGCCGAATGGCAAGATGCTGACCTCCCTGGGTGCCCTTGTTTATGCGTCTCCGCTGCGCTGGGTCGTCATGCTGGCACCGCTCGGACTGGTCTTCTTCCTTAGCTTCCGCATTCAGAACATGAGCGTTTCCGCGGCTCAGTCGACCTTCTGGGTTTATGCCGCTCTTATGGGTGTGTCGCTGTCTTCGATCTTCCTCAGATATACTGAAGGAAGTATCGTACAGACGTTCTTCGTGACCGCTGCTTCGTTCGGCGCACTCTCGCTTTACGGTTATACGACGAAGAAGGACCTCTCCGGTATGGGGTCGTTCCTGATCATGGGTCTGTTCGGACTCATCATCGCCTCTATCGTCAATATTTTCCTTGGTTCCGGCGCCCTGCAGTTCGCGATCTCCGCGATCGGTGTGCTGATCTTCGCAGGCCTGACCGCCTATGACACGCAGAAGATCAAGGAAATGTATTTCGATGCCGACGACGTTGCCGTGGCTGGCCGCAAGGCTATCATGGGCGCACTGACGCTCTATCTCGACTTCATCAACCTCTTCACCTTCCTGCTGCAGTTCCTCGGTAACCGCAACGACTAAGGATGAGAGGCTTTGAGACAAACATGTAAAAGGCGGCCGTTCGGCCGCCTTTTTATTTGGGAATAGTCTTCCCTCACATCAGCCTGCCTGCCCTCCTTGGAGGTAGACCAGCCAGTTAAAATCACTCGATAAGCTTCAGAACCTTGTCGAAAACCTTGAGAACCTGCGGCAGCTCATGGCCGCGCTTGAGAATGCGGCCATCCACATTCACCACGCAATAGGCGCCCTGCTTCGTCGCCAGCTTGGGGTTCTTCTCGATCCTGTAAAGCGGCATTTCACCCGAACGTTTAAAGACGGAAAACACCGCCTTCTCCTTCAGATGGTCGATGGCGTAGTCACGCCATTCTCCCTCGCCCACCATGCGGCCGTAGATACGCAGAATCGCATCCAGCTCGCGGCGGTGAAAAGTGACCGGCAAAGGGTCCTTGTTCGTCTTATATTCACGGAGATCGATAATGGTGGAATTGTCGCGTGAAGCGGTCTGCACCCGCTGCACATCCGGTTGATCGGTCATCCAATACCTCCGAATCCACCCAAATCATCAGAACAATGTGAGCCTGAGGCAGCGAAATTGCAAGCCTTGCGCCATCAGGAGGGTTTGACACGCTTCAGACAGCAATGGGCAAGCAGGAGGCGTGACCGCACCTGCTGCCAAAGCTCCGCAGAGGGGCTGACGCCATAAAAGCAGAGGTAAAAATTGGTAACCATTTAGGCACCCATTTTAGGGGAGCCTGCCGTATTTCGGTCAAACCATGGCCTGAATTGGGTGGAATAGTCCTATTGTCAATTGATGCCTAGGCACCAAGATGACCCGGTCCGGTGCATTGACCCTTTACCCCCAGCCCCCAATGCCCGGATCGGATCTTCCCTCGCCAGAGTGGCGATTACTGTGTTTCATTCCCCAGCAGAATACTTGCGCCGACGATAGCCGCCGGATCGCCGCTGGCATTGGCAGTCTGCAACAGCACGGCGCAGCCACCCTTTTTCACCTTTGCCACCACGCTTGCCGGAAGCTTCACCGTCATCGGTGAACCATCCCACATGCCGACGGTCTGCACATCGTAGACGCTATGCCAGTAGGACATTTTTTTGCCCTGGTTCTCGCCTTTCTGCACATCTACCGTCTGCTCGCGCGTGAAATAGGCGACCACGACATCGGCCTTGCCATTGCCCGCGCCAATATCGATCTCCACCTCGTCACCGGCAAATTTCGACGAGACCGGCACGTTCAGCCCCTGGCCTTCGCGTTTGAAAGCATCGAGTCTGTCGTAAATCCCACGGACATCCGCACCCTTGACGTGGTCGCGACCATTCAGAATGGCCTGCGGCGTATAGACCCCGTTGCGGCCGAGTGCGCGCATGTAACCATATTGCCGTTCGGTATTTTCCTTCGATGCCAGCGAATCGGTCCAGCCGAGATAGTTCCAATAATCGACATGGTAAGAAAGCCCGACGACATCGCCCTTCTGGATCATCTTACGCAGGGCCTCATCCGCCGGAGGGCAGGAGGCGCATCCCTGCGATGTGAACAATTCGACGACGCCCTTCACGGCCTCCTGCGCCTGCGCGGAGGTGACGAGGAACGTGCCGAGAAGACATATCGACAGGGGGAATTTCAGCGGCATTACAAAAACCTTTGTCCGGAAGAGATCCAGACGAATTGATGCGATCAATCCTGCCGGGATGCAAACCGGAAAATAACGTCTATTGCCCTTCAATAGAAAGTCACGAAGGGGTGAGCGACAATCACAAAAAACAAGACTTGAAAATGAAAGGCGCCGGGATTTCTCCCGGCGCCTTCGATTGTTGAAGTTTTATGCGGCCAGATCGCGAAGAACGGTCTGCAGAATGCCGCCATTGTTCATGTAGATCACCTCGTCCAGCGTATCGATGCGGCAAAGAAGCGGAACTTCCTTCACCGAACCGTCGCTATAGGTGATCTTGGCGATCTTCTTTTCACGCGGCTTGATTTCGCCTTCGAGACCATCGATCTCGACAACTTCGTCACCCTTGAGATCGAGGCTCGCCCAGGTCGTGCCCTCTTCGAAGACGAAGGGAACGACCCCCATGCCGACGAGGTTAGAGCGGTGGATACGCTCGAAGGACTGCGCAATCACAGCCTTTACACCGAGCAGGTTTGTACCCTTGGCCGCCCAGTCGCGGGACGAACCGTTACCATATTCGACACCGGCAAAGATGACGAGCGGGACGCCTTCCGCCTTGTATTTCATGGCAGCGTCGTAGATCGACATCTCTTCCTTGGACGGATAGTGGATGGTGTAGCCACCTTCCTTACCGTTCGGACCAAGCATGTGGTTGCGGATGCGGATATTGGCGAAGGTGCCGCGCATCATCACTTCATGGTTGCCACGCCGCGTGCCGTACTGGTTGAAGTCGGCCACGGCAACGCCATGCTCGGTGAGGTAAGCACCGGCAGGCGATGCAGCCTTGATCGAACCGGCCGGAGAAATATGGTCGGTGGTGATCTTGTCGCCGAAGAGACCGAGGACGCGCGCGCCCTTGATGTTCTTGAGACCGGTGCCCTTTTTGCCCATGCCAACGAAATAAGGCGGGTTCTGAACATAGGTAGACTGGTCGTCCCAGGCATAGGTCTGGCCCGGCGGAACCTGCACGGCCTGCCAGTTCGCATCACCCTTGAACACGTCGGCATACTTCGTTTCATAAAGCTCGCGGGTGACGTATTTCAGGATGAATTCCTGGATTTCCTTCGAGGTCGGCCAGATATCCTTGAGATAAACAGGATTGCCGTTCTGGTCGTCGCCGATCGGCTCCTTGGTCAGATCCTTCTGGACCGTGCCGGCAAGGGCATAGGCCACGACGAGCGGCGGCGATGCCAGATAGTTCGCCTGAACGTCAGGCGAAATGCGGCCTTCGAAGTTGCGGTTGCCCGAGAGAACGCCTGATGTGATCAGGCCCTTGTCGTTGATCGTCTTGGAGATCGCCGGCGGCAGCGGGCCGGAATTGCCGATGCAGGTGGTGCAGCCGAAACCGACGAGGTTGAAACCGATCGCATCTAGATCCTTCTGCAGACCTGACTTGTCGAGATATTCGGCAACGACCTGGCTTCCCGGTGCCAGCGAGGTCTTCACCCACGGCTTGGACTTCAGCCCCTTGGCGACCGCATTGCGGGCGAGAAGGCCGGCAGCGATAAGAACCGAGGGGTTGGAGGTGTTGGTACAGGAGGTGATGGCGGCAATCGCCACATCGCCATGGCCGAGATCGAAATCCTCGCCTTCAACCGCATAGCGGCTGTTGAGCTGGCCGGGCTTCTTGTAGTCGTTTTCGAGAGCCGTTGCGAAATTCGGCGCGATGGTTTCGAGCGGCAGGCGGCCTTCCGGACGCTTCGGACCGGCCATGGACGGCACGACGTCGCCAAGGTCGAGTTCCAGCGTGTCGGTAAAGACGAGGTCGGAACCGTCGCCGGTGCGCCACATGTCCTGCGCCTTCGAATAGGCTTCGACGAGGGCGATACGGTCCTTGGCACGGCCGGACATGGTCAGGTAATTGATGGTTTCGCCATCAACCGGGAAAAAGCCGCAGGTCGCGCCATATTCCGGGCCCATGTTACCGATGGTCGCACGGTCGGCCAATGTCATCGAATCAAGGCCGGGACCGAAGAATTCGACGAATTTCGAAACCACGCCCTTCTTGCGCAGCATCTGCACGACGGTCAGCACGAGGTCGGTCGCGGTGACGCCTTCCTTCACCTTGCCAGTCAGCTTGAAGCCGATGACCTCGGGAAGAAGCATGGAAACCGGCTGGCCGAGCATGGCTGCCTCAGCCTCGATACCACCAACACCCCAGCCGAGAACACCGAGACCGTTGATCATAGTCGTGTGGCTGTCGGTGCCGACGCAGGTATCAGGATAAGCGATCGTCTCGCCTTCCTCTTCTTTCGTCCACACGGTTTGGCCCAGATATTCGAGGTTGACCTGGTGACAGATCCCGGTGCCGGGGGGAACGACGCGGAAGTTCTTGAAAGCCTGCTGGCCCCACTTCAGGAAGCGGTAACGCTCGCCGTTGCGCTCATATTCAAGTTCCACGTTGCGGGCAAAGGCGTTCGGCGTGCCGAATTCGTCAACGATAACAGAGTGATCGATGACGAGATCGACCGGAACGAGCGGATTGATCTTTTCCGGATCGCCGCCGAGAGCCTTGAGTCCGTCACGCATGGCAGCCAGGTCGACCACGGCGGGAACGCCGGTAAAGTCCTGCATGAGAACGCGGGCGGGGCGGTAGGCGATTTCGGTTTCGGTCAGGCCCTTGTTGTTCAGCCATTCGGAAACCGCAATGATGTGCGCCTTGGTGACGGACTGGCCATCCTCGAAACGCAGCAGGTTTTCCAGAAGAACCTTCATGGAATAGGGCAGCTTGGAAACGCCCTTCAGGCCATTGGCTTCGGCCTTGGGAAGGCTGAAATAGACATAGTCCTTACCATCAACGGTAAGGATGGAACGACATTGAAAACTGTCGAGTGACTTGGGCATGGATTAAAACCCCGCTTACACTGATAGCCAACACGTTCGTGCGGACACCTATGCACTCATGCACATCAGGATGCGGGTACGACCATTTCCGCTGTCCGCACGTGAAAATTGCTCCTCGCAATCGTCAAGTCCGGCGCAAGATGATGTTCACGCCGGCCGCTGGCGTGGTTGACACCCATATAGATAATTTCGGAGAAACGTGCCAGACCATTCCACGAAGCTAATCGATTTTTTTATCGAGACGACGAAATCTGAAACGGAATCGCAGCATGGATTTGACGGCGGAAAATCTTGGCGTGCGACGTGGCGAAGATTTCATATTCATGAACATTTCCTTCAAGTTAAGCGACGGAGAGGCACTGGTACTGACCGGCCGCAACGGCTCGGGAAAATCCACACTTCTGCGCACGGTGGCCGGCCTGCTGCACCCCGAACAGGGGCGGGTGAAAGTAGCCGGCGAAGGAATAGACGCCGAGATGCGGCCCTCGGAGGCCTGCCATTATCTTGGCCATCGCAATGCGATGAAAACCGAACTGACCGTCGCGGAAAATCTGCGCTTCTGGAAGGACTTCCTCGGCGATTTCCCCGGCAGCACGGGCGTGGCCATCGATGAGGCCGCGGAGATCGTCGGTCTCGCCGGCATCACCCACCTGCCCTTCGGTTATCTCTCGGCCGGCCAGCAACGACGTTTTGCCATGGCGAAGCTCCTCGTTGCCTGGCGGCCGGTGTGGATTCTCGACGAGCCAACGGCGGCGCTCGACAGGGCTGCGGACGCCATGTTTACCGATCTCGTGAAAAGCCACCTCGGAAAAGGCGGGATCGTCCTGGCTGCGACCCATCAGCCTCTGGGACTGGAGAAGGCGCAGGAATTGCAGATGACGGGGTTTGCGGGTGTGGAGGCTTGGGCATGATGGTGATGTGCACGCGGCTTACCCCCCTCTGCCCTGCCGGGCATCTCCCCCTCAAGGGGGGAGATCGACTCGCGGCTAGGCCTCGACAATCTCAACGCTCGAGAATGGAGTGGTGGAAGGGCATCTTGCCTATCTCCCCCCTTGAGGGGGAGATGCCCGGCAGGGCAGAGGGGGGTAAAGCCGCAGGCGCGGAGCAACCCCAATGACCGCCCTCTTCCTCCGCGACATCAAGCTCTCCATCCGCGCCGGCGGTGGTGCGCTGATCGGCGTGCTGTTCTTCATGACCGTCGTTGCCGTCATCCCCTTCGGCGTCGGCCCCGATCTCAACCTGCTCGCCCGCATCGGCCCGGCCATCGTCTGGATCGGGGCGCTTCTGTCCGCCCTTCTCGGCCTCGACCGGCTGTTTCAGGCCGAACGGGATGACGGCTCCCTCGATCTCATTCTGATGCAGGAAACCCCGCTGGTGCTGACCGTCTTCGTCAAATGCCTGGCGCATTGGGTGGGAACCGGCTTGCCGCTGGTGCTGGCATCACCATTGCTCGGCCTGTTCATGAACATGGACGAGGTGGCGATCGGTGCCGTGATGCTCACGCTTCTCGTCGGCTCACCCGCCATCACCTTCATCGGCGCGGTGGGCGCGGCGGTTGCCGTTGCCCTGCCGCGTGGTGGCCTTCTGGTTTCCATCCTCGTCCTGCCGCTCGCCATTCCGGTGCTGATCTTCGGCGTCAGCGCTTCCTATGCGGCGGTGCAGGACCCCGCGCCCTTCATGCCGCCATTCCTCATTCTCGGCGCGATCACGTTATTTTCAGCCGTGACCGGCCCTTTCTTCGCCGCTTTGGCACTGCGCAATGTTATGGATTGACGAAACCGTGATGGATGATCCCCTGTTGACAGGGATCAATTGCGGGGCGGCCATTCTCGGGTTACACAAACGGCATGAACGAGCAGACCTTCACCATCACCAAATTCAGCGATCTCGCCAACCCCACCCGGTTTCTAGCACTGGCGGCGCGCATTCTGCCCTGGCTCGCTGGGCTAACGGCGCTGGTGCTGGCCGCTGGTCTTTATCTGTCCTTCACCACTGACGGTGACTACCAGCAGGGTTACACCGTGCGTATCATGTATGTGCATGTGCCCTCCGCCTGGCTGGCGATGATGTGTTATTCGGTCATGGCGGTCTCTGCCATCGGCACGCTCGTCTGGCGTCATCCGCTGGCGGATGTCAGCCACAAGGCCGCCGCCCCCATTGGTGCTGCCTTCACGCTGATTGCGCTCATCACCGGCTCGCTCTGGGGCAAACCCATGTGGGGAACCTGGTGGGTTTGGGATGCGCGGCTCACCTCCGTTTTTGTGCTTTTCCTGATGTATCTCGGGCTGATAGCGCTGAACCGCGCCATGGATGACCCGTCGAGAGCCGCCCGCGTCAGCGCCGTGCTGATCCTCGTCGGTTTCGTGAATATTCCGATCATCAAGTTTTCGGTCGAGTGGTGGAATACGCTGCACCAGCCGGCAAGCGTCATCCGCATGGGCGGTTCCGCCATCGATGCAGAGTTTCTGTGGCCGCTTCTGACCATGGCGATCGGTTTCACGCTGCTGTTCTTCACCTTGCACATCGCCGCCATGCGCAATGAAATCTGGCGCAGGCGCGTGGCCGCGCAGCGGCGGCTTGCCGCGCGCATGGCCAACCGGGAGGGCTGAGGTGATGACACACGCCTTTTATATCGGCATGTCCTATGCGGCGACCGGCCTTGTCGTTCTCTGTCTCATCGCCTGGGTCGTCGTTGATGGCCAGGCGCGCAAACGGGAGCTGAAGCAACTCGAAGCATCCGGCGTTCGCCGTCGGGCGAGAGCCGCTTCCGCAGGTGATGCGCAATGACGCAGGCCGACCACGACACCAAGGCCAAAACAACGGGCCGCGCCCGTTATGCGCTGGCGCTGCTGCCGCTTCTGCTGTTTGGTGGTTTTGCCCTCATTGCCGGCAAGATGCTCTACGATCAGGACGTGAACGGGCTGGATATCAGCGCCATTCCCTCCGCACTCATCGGCACCAAGGCCCCCGCCCTGTCGCTGCCGCCGCTGGAGGGCTCCAACCTGCCGGCGCTCACCGACGCCGTTATCAAGGGCAAGCTGACGCTGGTCAATGTCTTCGCTTCCTGGTGCATTCCCTGCCGGCAGGAGCACCCGCTGCTTCAGGAATTATCAAAGGATAGCCGCATCACCGTCGTCGGCATCAATTACAAGGACAAATCGGACAATGCGCTGCGCTTCCTCGGCGAACTCGGCAACCCATTTGCTGCGATAGGTATCGACCCCAACGGCAAGGCGGCAATTGACTGGGGTGTTTATGGCATTCCCGAAAGTTATCTGGTCGGTGCCGATGGCACGATCCTTTATAAAAAGGTCGGTCCCTTCGACGCCCGCAGCATAGAGCGAGACCTGCTGCCGGCCATCGCGGCGGCGACAGGAAAATAGCCGCCGCGCCAGAAGGGCGTCACGCCTTGGCAATGACCCTGAGCGCAGGCCCTTCCGCAGGCAAACGTATGCCTTCCAGCACGACCTGATCGCGACCGCCGCGCTTTGCGGCATAAAGACTGTCATCGGCCCGCTTGATGGCATCGTGAACGGAATGGTCTCCCCTCGCAACAGCCGAGACGCCGAAACTTGCGCTGATCTGGCTGGTAACGCCGCGGTTGCGCCAGTCGAGAGACGAAAGACCCGTACGCATGCCATTGGCAAGCTGACCGGCCACAGCAGCCGTTTGTCCGGGCAGGAAGACCACGAATTCTTCACCACCGAAACGCGCCACCAGCGCATCCTCGGGCGCGTTTCGCCTGAGGAGATCGGAAAGGCCGATGAGCACGATATCGCCAGCCGCATGACCGTAGACATCGTTAATGCGCTTGAAGTGGTCTATGTCGCAGGCGATAATCGCGCCTTCTGGCGTATCGTTGCGAAAATCGGGAACGCGCCGGTCGAAACCACGGCGATTCAACACATCCGTCAGCGGATCATGTTCCGCCGCATGCAAGTGACGGTTGACGGTGACGGAAATCTGGCTTGCGAGCACAGACAGCGCCAGCAGGAAGCCGAAGATGCTGGCGGCGAGCTGCATGTAAAAAGCATAGTCCGATTCGAAGAATTCGCTGAGCTCGATCATCGAGCCGCCCGGCGTCATCACCAGCAACATGCCGATGCGCACCAGCGTTTCCAGCACCACGAGCGAAGCGATGGCCACCATCAGCCTGTCAGCGAGCGCGACGGGCCGTTTGCGCACGAGCCATACCGGAAAGGCGAGCAGCAGAGCGCAGACGAGATCGCCGATGACGAGTTCGCGTTTCAGATCCGGCGTGACGAAAACATGGAACGAGACCAGCAATACTGCCACTGCCACGATCGACAGCCGCGCCTTGGTATAAAGCGGCCGCTCAAAATGGGTGAGCAGCGCGTGGCCATAAAGGAAGAAGGCGGAGAAGAACAACAGGTTCGAAAGGATCGCCTGGACTTCGAAAGGCAGGCCGCCAAGCACCAGAGGCGTGGCGAAGCCAAAAGCCGCCGCAAGATATCCGATACCCCAATAGCGCGCCGAAGCGTGGCCGATCCTTTGCAGGAACAGGAACACCACGCCGAATGTCAGCATGATGAAGGGGAGAAGATAGGCGAAATTATCTTGCAACGGGGTCTGCCGGGAAAGAGACGAGCTTTGTACCCCGACGTTAGCGGAACGCCATTAAGAAAACCTGCATATAAAAAGATGCTTTTGCGGCTTTCCGGCTGGAATTCCGATGGACCAGTTTACATTTGCGGGAGCGCGTTCTGCCATTCCTTGACCGCGTCGACGGGCCAGACCAGCATTACCACGTTCAGCGTCAGATTATCGCGGATCAGCCAGCCGGTGAAGATTTCGAAGAAAATGGCGATCACGACCGTCAGCCACACCGGCACGCGCGCGGCACAGAGGAAACCCAGCGCCATGAAAACCGTGTCCATCGCCGAATTCAGGATGCTGTCGCCGGTATAACCCAGCGCCATGGTCGCCGTGCGGTAACGATCGATGATAATAGGCGAATTTTCGAGAAGTTCCCACGCCGCCTCGATCAGAACCGCGAAAGAAAGCCGCATGGAAAACGGTTTGTTGCGGAACAGCAGCCACGCGAACCAGTAAAACAGGAATCCGTGAATGATATGCGAGGGCGTATACCAGTCGGCCAGATGCTGGGAATTGCCCGGCGTGTTCACGCCCGGCTCGAACAGCTTCACATAACCGCATTCGCAGATGGGAATACGGCCCATGGCATAGAGAATGACGATCTGCAGCAGAAGCAGCCCGGCAGCCACACCGAACCATCTAAGCGAACGCGAACGGGAAGCCGACATTTCCGCAACTGTCATTTTTCGTCCTTGCCGAGAGGTTCGACAGAATGGCGCATGACGAGCGGCATCTGCGCCATGGTGAAGATGATGGTGATCGGCATCGTGCCCCACACCTTGAAGGCCACCCAGGTATCGGTGGTGAACATGCGCCACACCACCTCGTTCAGCACCGCGAGAGAGAGGAAAAACACGCCCCAGCGCAGCGTCAGCTTGCGCCAGCCCTCGTCCGTCAGCTTGAAGGCCGAATTGAAGACGTAACCCAGCAGCGACTGGCCAAAGAACAGGCCGCCCAGCAGAATGACACCGAACAGCGTGTTGACGATGGTCGGCTTCATCTTGATGAAGGTATCATTCTGCAGCCAAAGCGTCAGCGCGCCGAACACAAACACCACGATGCCAGATATCAGCGGCATGATCGGCAGCTTGCGCGTCAAAATCCAGGACACGGTCAAGGCGGTGGCCGTCGCGATCATGAAAAGGCCAGTAGCGATGAAGATCGGACCACCGAATTCCGTCAGCACCGGAAAGGTGGAAGCGAGCCATTCGCCCCGGGAATTGGCGAAAAAGAACACCATGAGCGGACCAAGCTCGAGCACGAATTTCAACAGCGGGCTGATTTCCGCCACCATCTTTTCGCTTTCCTTGGAATTGCTTTCGATATCCATACTCAAACTCCCGCAATGGCCTTGGCGAAATCTTCCGCCTCGAAGGGCTCCAGATCGTCAACACCTTCACCCACACCGATGAAATAAACCGGCAGCTTATGTTTGGCAGCGATGGCGACGAGGATACCGCCCCGCGCCGTGCCATCCAATTTTGTCATAATCAGGCCCGAAACGCCCGCAACATTGCGGAATATTTCCACCTGGTTCAAGGCGTTCTGTCCCGTCGTCGCATCCAGCGTCTGCAGCACGGTATGCGGAGCATCCGGATCGAGCTTGCCGAGCACGCGCACGATCTTTTCCAGTTCCGCCATCAATTCGGTCTTGTTCTGCAAACGGCCAGCCGTATCGATGATGAGCACGTCGCTTTTCTGCGCGCGGGCCTGCTCGTAAGCGTCGTAAGCAAGACCGGAGGCATCTGCTCCGAGCTTGGTGCCGATGAATTGCGAGCCGGTCCGGTCGGCCCAGATCTTCAGCTGCTCGATCGCCGCCGCGCGGAACGTATCGCCAGCCGCGAGCATCACCTTCAAGCCCGAGCCGGAAAGTTTGGCAGCAAGCTTGCCGATGGTCGTCGTCTTGCCGGTACCGTTTACACCGACCACGAGAATGACATGCGGCTTGTGCGAAAGATCAAGCTCCAGCGGCTTGGCGACGGGCTTCAGGACCTTGGTGATCTCGCCCGCCATGATGCGCGCCACATCTTCGCCGCTCACATCCTTGCCGTAGCGTTCCGAAGACAGGGCGCCGGTGATGCGCATGGCGGTCTCGACGCCGAGATCCGACTGGATGAGAAGATCTTCCAGTTCGTCGAGCGTATCCTCATCCAGCTTGCGTTTGGTAAAGAGTGCAGAAATCTGCGTGGTCAGCTGCGACGAGGTGCGGGCAAGACCGGCCCGCAGGCGCTGGAACCACGTCAATTTTACCTGAGGTGCGGCAGGAACAGGTTCCTCCCGCTCGCTTGCCGATGAAAAGCCCTTGGGCAAGACCGGGGCAATGGCAGACGATTCGACCGCGTTCGCGGCTTCCGCCTCATCGAGCAATGCATCCATCGCATCCGCATCGAGCCCCGCAGCCAGGGATTCCGGCAAAAGCTCCTCGGCAGCGGCTTCCGCCTGCAGCAGGGATAAGGGCACCAAACCCATATCGCCGGAAAGCTCGGCACCTGGAAGAAGCGGCGCATCCTCTTCCTCATCGTCTTCAGCCGGGGCAACATCGATGGCCTCGTCGGCGGCCGGCCCGCCGGCCGTCTCCATTTCCAGTTCGGAAACCGGGTCTTTGTCGACAGGGTCATGCGCTTCAGCGTCGCTCAGCGCGGCTTCGAAGGAGGCATTTTCATTGCCACGCTCAAGCGCAGCCTCCTCTCGCGGCCGCTCTTCCGTTTCGGCCTTGTCCTTGCCGAACGAAAAGACTTTTTTGATGAAGCCGAGGGCCATGGTTGTTCCCGTGTCTTTTCTCTTTGGTCGCCTCAGGCCGCATCCGCCGCCAGAAGCTTCATGTTCAGATGTTTGCCGTTGTGGCCGGTAATCGCAACCTGCGCAAGAGTGCGCGGGGCAAGATCAGGCGCTGCCACCAGCGTGAAATTGTCGGTATGGGCAAAACCGTTGTTTTCGACGAGGACCGTCTGCACCGAACCAACCATGTTTTGCAGATGCACCTGCCTCAGCGCCTCGCCGCGCGCCCGAAGCCGTGCCGCCCGCTCCTTCACCAGCGCCCGGTCCAGCTGCGGCATGCGCGCCGCTGGCGTGCCGGCACGCGGGCTGTAGGGGAAGACATGCAGGCTGGAAATGCCGCATTCTTCCGCCAGCGTCGCGGCGTTTTCGAGCATCTCTTCCGTTTCGGTCGGGAAACCGGCGATCATATCCGCACCAAAGGCGATATCGGGCCTCAGCGATCGCACCTCGTTGCAGAAGCGAACGGCATCGGCCCGCAAATGACGGCGTTTCATGCGTTTCAGGATCATATCGTCGCCATGCTGAAGGGACAGGTGCAGATGCGGCATGAAACGCGGCTCATCAGCAATCAGATCCATCAGATGATGATCTGCCTCAATACTATCGATCGAGGAAAGCCGGAGACGAAGAATATCAGGCACCTGCTTCAGCAATGTCTTGGCGAGGTAACCGAGCGACGGTTCGCCCGGCAGATCGGCCCCATAACTCGTGGCATCCACACCGGTCAGCACGATTTCGCAATAGCCGCTTTCCGTCAGCCTGCGGGCCTGATCCACCACCGCACCCATCGGCACGGAGCGCGAATTTCCGCGCCCATAGGGAATGATGCAGAAGGTGCAGCGATGATCGCAGCCATTCTGCACCTGAATGAAGGCGCGCACATGCCCGTCAATGTGCTTCACCATCTGCGGCGCGGTCGCCTTGATGCTCATGATGTCGTTGACGCGCAGCTTTTCTTCCGCTGAAACGCCGAAATCTGGCAGCGCGCGATAGGAGGCGCTTTTCAGCTTTTCCTCGTTGCCCAGCACCGCATCCACTTCCGGCATGTCGGCGAAGGTCTGCTTTTCTGTCTGGGCGGCGCAGCCGGTGACGATGATGCGTGCATGCGGATTATCCCGCCGGGCGCGGCGGATGGCCTGGCGCGCCTGCCGCACCGCTTCGCCCGTCACGGCGCAGGTATTGACCAGCACGGCATTGTTGAGCCCCGCCTTTTCGGCCTCCGCCCGCATCACTTCCGATTCATAGGTGTTGAGACGGCAGCCGAAGGTTATGACCTCGACGCCACTCATACAGCCCCCCGCTCGACCGCATCCCGCGCCCAGACGCCGGTGACGGGATCGACGGAACCCGACCATTCCCATTCGGCAGGGCCGGTCATGACGACGTGGTTATCCTCACGCCAGTCGATGGTCAGCGGCACGCGGATGGGGCTGGAGGCAACATCGATGGTGACCTTTCGACCGGTGCGGCCGGTACGGGCAGCGGAAACAGCCGACGCACAGGCGGCGGAACCGCAGGCAAGCGTCAACCCCGCGCCGCGCTCCCAGGTGCGGGTGCGAAGCGCGCTGTCGGAAATCACCTGCGCCAGCGTGATATTGGCCTTTTCCGGAAACATCGGATGATTTTCGAGAAGCGGCCCGAAACGTTCGAGATCAAACGTCATCGGATCGCGATCCACCCAGAAAATCGCATGCGGGTTGCCCATGGACATGACCGCAGGCGAATGCAGGATCGGCGCGTCTATCGGCCCGATCTGCAATTCGATGCGGCTCGTATCGTGGAATTCTTCAGACAGCGGAATGTCGCTCCAGCGGAAACGCGGCAGGCCCATATCAACCGATATCATGCCGTCTTCATGCTCGACGGCGTTCAGAATGCCGGCGACGGTCTGGAAGGTGAAGCTGGTCTTGCCGGTTTCGGAAGACAGCGCCTGCACCACGCAGCGCGTGCCGTTGCCGCAAGCCTGTGCCTTGGTGCCATCACAATTGAGAATATCGATGAAAGCATCCGTGCCGCTGACACGCGGATCGTGGATCGCCATGATCTGGTCGAACTGCGTGGCGGGATTGGAATTGAGGGCGATGGCAGCCGCTGGCGTGACCATATCCTTGCGGCCGCGCATATCGATAACGAGGATCTTGTTGCCAAGCCCGTTCATCTTCGCAAATTCGACCGTGTCCGCCATTGCCTTAAACCTAAAAAACTGCCTGAAACTGGTTTGCATGCGGGATTTCCCCGCGCTTTCGCCCTATATGGCGGAAAGGCCGACAAATTACCAGACTGTAGCAGCGCAAACGGGGCGGCCGTCAGGCGGAAGGCACGTCGAAAACCTCACCCGGGCGCATCGGCCGAAAACGGCTCTCCTCCACCCCCTGCTCCGTCAGTGCTGCCTTGAGAGCCGCAAGCGGCGCATCCACCGCCTCATCGGTGAGCTGCACCGTACCCCAATGGTGGCCGCAGACATGCGCCGCATCGCAAAGCTTCATACCCTCCACGGCTTCCGCCGGGTTCTGGTGCTGGCCCTTCATGAACCAGCGCGGTTCGTAGGCGCCGAAAGGCAGGTTGGCGAGGCGGAACTCACCATGCTTCTTGCGAGCAGCAGCGTAATTGAGACCCTCGTGGAAGCCGGTATCGCCAATATGGTAGATCTTGCCGCCGGGCGTTTCGATGACGAAGGCAGCCCAGAGAGCCATGCGCCGATCGTTCAAACCGCGCGCCGACCAATGATGGCATGGTTCGAAGTGAATTTTCACCGAACCCGTCTCCACCACATCGCCCCAGTCCCCCACCTTGATGCGCGCCGCCTCGACGCCCGTACGGATGACGGCGTCATTGCCGAGCGGCGTGATGAAAAGCGGCTTGTGCGCCACATGCAGGCGCTTCAGCGTTTCCATATCCAGATGGTCGTAGTGATTATGCGTCACCAGCACCAGATCGATGGGCGGCAGGTCTTCGAAACGGATGCCGGGCGGATTAACCCGCTTGGGGCCGGCAAAGCTGAACGGGCTGGTGCGCTGCGACCACACCGGATCAACAAGAATATTCAGCCCCGCCGTCTGTATGAGAAAGGAGGCATGGCCGACGAAGGTGACACGCATATCCCTGCCTTCGATCCGGGTCTCCGGTTTCGCGAAGGGAAAAGGGCTGGGATAGGTTTCCGGCCATGTGGCGCGCTCGCCATTAAAGCGCCATTTCAAAAGGCCCATGAAGTTGCCGGGCGGTGTCCCGCCGGGATTGAAAAAGCGCACTCCGTCGAAGTGATCGGAGATCGGGCCGCTGTAATAGGCGCTGGCGCTCGAACGGCGTGCATAAAGGCCACCGCCCGCCAGAGCGAGCAGGCCAAGTGCGGAAAAACGAAAAAAGTTTCGACGTTTCATGACAAAGGTATAGGAAGCGCAATGGCACCGTTCAAGCGCTGCCAATAGCGGCTTGCAGCCGATCACGCAAAGATGACTTGCGGACGTTGTCGGCCGAAAACCGGCGCCGCCTTGACTTTTCCCGCACTTTCCTGTTTATCCCGCCCATCAGCTGGCAGTTTCACGACTCCAAGCCGCCGACCGGGACCCGAAAAGGTATAAAGAGATCCCGGAGGTCAACACCCGACAGCGCGATGCGCCCTCGGGTGCTTTTTGGCTTTGCGTCTTGTTTTTGCCAGCGAAAGCACCGACGTTTCGGAAACCCCGGAACGAAGAAGGAAGAAACGATGTTTGAAAACCTCCAGGACCGCCTTGGTTCCATTCTGAATGGACTGACCGGCCGTGGCGCGCTGACGGAAGCCGATGTTGCCGCCGCCCTGCGCGAGGTTCGCCGTGCGCTTCTGGAAGCGGACGTGGCGCTGGAAGTCGTGCGTTCCTTCACCGACAGGGTGCGTGAAAAGGCTGTTGGCGCAGCGGTTCTGAAATCCATCAAGCCCGGCCAGATGGTCGTCAAGATCGTGCATGACGAGCTTGTCGAAATGCTCGGCACCGAAGGCGTCTCGATCGACCTGCACGCGGCCGCCCCCGTCGTCATTATGATGGTGGGTCTGCAGGGCTCGGGTAAAACCACCACGACCGGCAAAATCGCCAAGCGCCTGACCGACCGCGACAAGAAGAAGGTGCTGATGGCATCTCTCGACACGCGTCGTCCGGCCGCGCAGGAACAGCTGCGCCAGCTCGGTGTCCAGACCGGCGTCGACACGCTGCCGGTCATCGCCGGCCAGTCGCCGACAGATATCGCCGCGCGCGCCGTGCAGGCTGCGAAACTCGGCGGCCACGACGTCGTCATTCTCGATACCGCCGGCCGCACCCACATCGACGAACCCTTGATGCTGGAAATGGCCGACATCAAGAAGAAATCCAACCCGCATGAAATCCTGCTGGTCGCGGATTCGCTGACCGGTCAGGACGCCGTCAATCTGGCGCGCAATTTCGATGAGCGTGTCGGCATTACCGGTCTCGTGCTCACCCGTATGGATGGCGACGGACGCGGTGGTGCGGCCCTCTCCATGCGCGCCGTCACCGGCAAGCCGATCAAGCTGATCGGTATCGGCGAGCGCATGAACGAACTCGATGAGTTCCATCCGCGCCGTATCGCCGACCGTATTCTCGGCATGGGCGACATCGTCTCGCTGGTCGAAAAGGCCGCCGAAAACATCGATGCGGAAAAAGCCCGCTCCATGGCCGAGAAGATGGCCAAGGGCAAGTTCGACCTCAACGATCTGGCCGACCAGCTTGGTCAGATGAAGAAGATGGGCGGCATGGGCGGCATCATGGGGCTGATGCCCGGCATGGCCGGCATGAAGGACAAGATGGCTTCGGCCGGTATGAACGACAAGATGTTCGACCGCCAGATCGCCATCATCTCTTCCATGACCAAGGCCGAGCGCGCCAATCCGGATATTCTGAAGCACAGCCGCAAGAAGCGCATCGCCGCCGGCTCCGGCACCGATGCCGCCGAAATCAACAAGCTCTTGAAGATGCATCGCGGCATGGCCGACATGATGAAGGCCATGGGCGGCAAGGGCAAAGGCGGCATCATGAAACAGATGATGGGCGGCCTTGCCGGCAAGATGGGTCTTGGTGGCATGATGGGCGGCGGCATGCCTGATCTGTCGAACATCGATCCGAAGCAGCTTGAGGCGCTCCAGAAACAGGCTGAAGCCGCCGGTCTCGGCAAGCCGGGTGCAATGCCTGGTATGGGTGGTCTGCCTGGCGGACTGCCCGGTCTCGGTGGGGCAAAGCTGCCGGGTCTTGGTGGCATGCCGGGCCTGCCCGGTTTCCCGAAAAAGAAGTGAGGGCGACGCCAATGAATAATACAGAGGTGAAAGCCCAGCTTTCCGAATACCGCCAGTCAATCGACAATATCGATGCCGCACTGGTTCACATTCTTGCCGAACGCTTCCGCTGCACCAAGGCGGTGGGCGTGTTGAAGGCAACATACAGTTTGCCGCCGGCCGACCCGGCGCGCGAGGAATACCAGATCGAACGCCTTCGCCGTCTTGCGAAGGACGCCAATCTGGACCCGGATTTCGCCGAGAAGTTTTTAAACTTCGTCATCAAGGAAGTCATCCGGCATCATGAAGCAATAGCCGCCGAACATGGCGGTCATGAAAAGACCGCCTGACCGGCGGACAAGCCATCTTAAGGAGTAAATCACATGGCACTGAAAATTCGTCTCGCACGCGGTGGTTCCAAGAAGCGCCCGTATTACCAGATCGTCGTTGCTGACGCCCGTTCGCCCCGCGACGGCCGTTTCCTCGAGAAGGTCGGTTCCTGGAACCCGATGCTTGCCAAGGACAACCCGCTGCGCGTTGAGCTGAAGGCTGACCTCATCAAGGAATGGATCGCAAAGGGCGCACAGCCGACCGACCGCGTTCTGCGCTTCCTCGCAGAAGCCGGCATCACCGAGCGCGCCGCCCGCAACAACCCGGAAAAGGCACTGCCGGGCAAGCGCGCTCTGGAACGCGTTGCTGAAAAGAAGCAGAAGGCTGAAGATGCAGCCGCTGCTGCTGCGGAAGCCTCCGCTGCAGAATAATCTGCACGGAAACTTTTGAAGAACGGGTGGCATGGTTTTCCATGCCACCCGTTTTTTGTTTATTTTGGCGTCAACAAACCTTAAAGCTGACGCAACCAACACCAGAAGACGGACGGCCCGATGGCAAAGCTGGAAAACCCGATACTCATGGCAAAAATCGGCGGCGCGCAGGGCCTGCGCGGCGAAGTCCGCGTCAGCACCTATACGGCCGACCCGATGGCGCTGGGCGATTACGGCAATCTGGTCACCGCCGATGGCCGCGTCTTTGAAATTCTGGAGGTTCGAGAGGGCAAGAATGTCGTCGTCGTCCGTTTCCGTGGTATCAACGACCGCAATGCGGCCGAAAGCCTGAACGGGCTGGAACTCTTCATTGAACGCGACAATCTGCCGGATGACGAACTGGACGATGACGAGTTTTATTATGCCGATCTCGAAGGGTTGGAAGCCGTTGATTCCGAAGGAAAAAGCTACGGCGCCGTCAGCGCCGTCTACGATTTCGGCGCGGGTGATCTGCTGGAACTGAAAGGCGCCGGCCGCCGGCCAGCCCTCATTCCCTTTTCCGAGGCAGCCGTGCTCGAGATCGATCTGGAAGCCGGGCGCATTCTCATCGACCCGATGGCCGCCGGCCTGATCGACAATCCTGACGACAAGGACCAAAACGGCATGCCGCCGTTCGGTAAGAAATAAATCCATGACCTTCAAGGCGACCGTTCTGACGCTCTACCCGGAAATGTTTCCAGGGCATCTCCAATATTCGCTGGCCGGCAAGGCGCTGGAGCGCGGGCAATGGTCGCTGGAGCCCGTACAAATCCGCGAATTTGCCACCGACAGGCACAGAAGCGTCGATGATACGCCGGCAGGCGGCGGCGCCGGCATGGTGCTGAAACCCGATGTATTGGCCGCGGCCATTGATCATGTTTCGAATGGCGACACCCGGCCACGGCTGCTGATGAGCCCGCGCGGCAAACCGCTGTCCCAGAACCGCGTGCGCGAGCTGGCGGCCGGCGGCGGCGCGATCATCGTCTGCGGCCGCTTCGAGGGGGTTGACCAGCGCGTCATCGAGGCGCGCGGGCTCGAGGAAGTATCGATAGGCGACTACATCCTCTCCGGCGGCGAACCGGCGGCGCTGACGCTGCTGGATGCTGTCGTCCGCATCCTGCCGGGCGTCATGGGCAACGATCTCTCGGGCGTGCATGAAAGCTTCGAGGGTGGGTTGCTGGAACATCCGCATTATACCCGCCCGCAACTCTGGGAAGGCCGCGATATTCCCGCCATCCTTACGTCAGGCAATCACGCCGCTATCGACAAGTGGCGGCACGAGCAGGCGCTGGTGCTGACAAAGGAAAGACGGCCGGATCTGCTGGAAAAAACTCAGGCCGAGACGAAATAATAGGCCGTCAGTACTAGCCCGACTGCAATGACAAGCCAGCGGATGATCCATTGCGGCACCCGTCTTGCCGTGTGCACGCCCACATAGCCGCCAAGTGCTGCCGCCGGAAACATGATGAGCGCCGCCCACCAGGACACGACGCCGCCGCTGACGAAGATCGTAATGGCGATGACGGCAATCACCACCGATAGCAGGTTCTTCAGCGCATTGAGATGATGATAGCTGCCGCCGGAGGTTATCCCGAGGATGGCAAGCATCATGATGCCCATGCCCGCCCCGAAAAAACCGCCATAGATCGAAGCGAGCCCCTGAAAGACGAGGCTCGGCAGATTGCCGGGAGAGCGCTCCGCACTCGCCTTCGGCCTGAGCCACGGGCCCGCAGCAAAAACCGCCGTGGCGGCCAGCAGCAACCATGGCACGAGCTGGCGGAAGGCAGGATTGTCGAGCGACAGCAGCAGAAGCGACCCCGCAAGCCCGCCCACGACGGAAACGACAGACAGCGAGACCGCTTCGCGCCAATGGGCGCGGATTTCCGGCCCATAGGCGATCACCGAGGTGATGTAGCCCGGAAACTGCACGATCGCCGAGGTGGCATTGGCGACGATGGGCGGCAGACCGGCCAGCGTCATTGCCCCGAAGGTCAGGAACGTGCCGCCACCGGCGATCGCATTAACGACACCAGACAAAAAACCGGTCGCAAACAACATGAGAACGATGAAAACTGACATGGCCCCTCCCAAGGTTCTCATGCCATATCCGGCAGCAAGCCGCTTCGCAACAGCCGGAGCACAGCGGGTAATCGATAAAATATTGTCATGAAAGGGATGACAAATGGCGCATGCTAGTATATGTGCGCGCTTGGAATTGGGGTTTACCCCTTTAACCGCAAGCAAAGAATGGCGAACCCGCTCCTGCCGCAAGGCATGGTCTGAAGGCATTGACCGACAGGCGAACCGTTGAGCGCTCTGGCTGTTTCAGAAGAAATCAGAGGTTAACATGACCAATATCATTCAGCAGCTGGAAGCCGAACAGGCTGCCAAGATCGAAGCGAAGCGCACCCTGCCCGAGTTTTCTCCGGGCGACACGCTGCGCGTCAACGTTCGCGTGACGGAAGGTACCCGTACCCGTATCCAGGCTTACGAAGGCGTTTGCATCGCCCGTTCTGGTGGCGGCCTTTCCGAAAGCTTCACCGTTCGCAAGATCTCCTACGGCGAAGGCGTCGAGCGCGTATTCCCGATCTACTCCCCGCTGGTCGAAGGCGTTGAAATCGTTCGCCGTGGTAAGGTTCGCCGCGCGAAGCTCTACTACCTGCGCGACCGTCGCGGCAAGGCTGCCCGTATCGTTGAAAACACCGGTACGCGCGCCCGTAAGCTGAACGAATCCGAGCGCCAGGCAGCTGCCGAAGAAAAGGCACGTCTGGAAGCTGAAAAGGTAGCAGCAGCACAGGCTCTCGCCGCCGAAAAGGCAGCAGCCGAAGCCGCAGAAGCCAAGGCAGCGGAAGAAGCAGCAAAGGCTGCAGAAGCTACGGCGGAATAAGATTTCCATTTCGATGGATGCACAAAAGGCGGCCTTCGGGTCGCCTTTTTTGTGGTCTCAGGCTGCCAATCGCAAACCGCAGGCCGCAAACTGCCAACTGGATACCTGGCCCGAATTACGGGCGGCGGGCCAGAAACCTTAAGAAACGCCGTCGCTTCTTCCCGTCTGCTGGTCCCATTTCAGTTTTTTTCTGGATAAACCAACAGGTTCCAAACAGATAACAGATATTTACTTAGTTTTTTCAGGCGGGTGTTTTAGCCCATCCTCGAATAGCATTGCCTAATCCCTTTTATTGTGCAATTTTCTTGCTGTTTTAGGTGTTATTATGTTTTTATTTAATTCTTTTTTAACAAAAAATAAGTCCGCTTTTTTCGCGGTTGGCCTCGCCAGCGCGTTGATGAACATCCTTAATCTTTCCGGCTCGCTTTTCATGCTGGAAGTTTACGACCGCATTTTGCCCAGCAAGAGCATTCCATCTCTTGTGGCTTTGGTCGTTCTCCTGATCGTTCTCTACGCGTTTCTGATGGGGTTCGACGCATTGCGAGGCCGTATATTGGCGCGCATCTCCGACAATATGGATGATGCGCTCAATCAGAAGCTTTTCAGGGCATCGATCAGTGCCCCGCTTCTGGCCTCCAGCAAGATCGACGGGCTGCAGATCGTCGGTGATCTCGATCAGATCCGCCAGTTTCTCTCCGGACCGGGCCCGGCAGCCTTTTTCGATATTCCCTGGCTGCCAATCTATCTCCTGATCTGTTTTGCCCTGCATCCCTGGATCGGTTTTGCGGTGCTCGGCGGGGCCGTGGTTCTCGTCGTGCTGACGCTTCTGACCAATTGGCTGACCGAAAGGGCGACGAAGCAGGCCTACACCGCACGGGGCCAGAGAAACGTGCTTGTCGGCAGCAGCCAGCGCAACATCGAATCCATCAAGACCATGGGTATGATGGGTGCGGTGACGTCGATGTGGGACGAATTGCACTCCAAGTATCGCTCCGTGACCCTGTCAACGTCAGATACCGCAGGCATGCTCGGCGCCATGTCGCGAACATTCCGCCTGTTGCTGCAATCCGGCGTCATGGCCATCGGCGCCGTGCTTGTCATCGACGGCCATGCTTCGGCGGGCAGCATCATCGCAGGATCAATCCTTTCTGCAAAGGCGCTCGGCCCTGTCGAACACGCGATCGCGAACTGGCGCAGCTTCATGACCGCACGGCAGGGCTGGAAGCGCGTCAACGAGTTTCTGGAACTGGTGCCGGAGCCTGCCCCACCGCTCTCCCTGCCGCGTCCGCAATTTACCGTTGCCGTCGATCGTGTCACCGGTGGCCCGCCCAATGGCGCGCGCGATACGGTCGCCGACATCTCCTTCACGCTGAATGCGGGCGATGGTCTCGGCATCATCGGTCCAAGCGCCTCGGGTAAATCCACCCTGGCGCGTTTGATGACCGGCATCTGGCCCTATGAGCGCGGCTCCGTCCGCTTCGATGGGGCAGCACTCAACCAGTGGGACTTCGAGTTCCTCGGCAAATCCATCGGCTACATGCCTCAGCAGGTGGAATTGATGCCGGGAACGGTCGCGCAGAACATCGCGCGTTTCGACCGCAACGCGACTGCGGAATCGATCGTTGCCGCCGCCAAGGCCGCACAGGTGCATGAGCTGATCCTCAACCTGCCGAATGGCTACGATACCTCTATAGGCGATCGCGGCGAGGCTTTGTCGGGCGGGCAGAAACAGCGCATCGGCCTTGCCCGCGCGCTGTTCGGCGAGCCCTTCTTCGTCCTCCTCGATGAGCCGAATTCCAATCTGGACAGCGAAGGTGAGGCAGCCCTGCGCAATGCCATCGGCGACATCAGGGCGCGCGGCGGCATTGTCGTCGTCATTGCACACCGCCCCAGCGCCCTCGAAAGCATCAATATGGTGATGGTGATGAGCAATGGCCGGATGCTGCGCTTCGGCACCAAGGAAGAGGTGCTTGCGCAAATCCTGCGGCAGAATATCCGCCAGGTGCCGGAGGGGGAAGAAACGCGCAAGATTGAGAACCGGGTGAGCGAAAATGGCTGATGCAGAAAAAACCGGTACGACGAACTCATCCATTCTCAGGCATTCGGCCGCCGTGGTCGTTCTCGGTCTCGGCCTTCTCGTCGGGATGGGCGGCTGGGCGGCTTTCGCAAAGCTTGCCGGCGCCGTGGTGGCCACGGGCCGGGTGGTCGTTGAAGGCAATTCCAAAAAAATCCAGCATCTTTCCGGCGGCATCGTCAGTGAGATCAATGTCGTCGAAGGCGACAGGGTCGCGGCCGGTCAGATCCTGTTGCGGCTAAGCGCCACGGTCGTTCAGGCAAACCTCTCCATCATTGAGAATACGCTTGCGCAACTCTATGCGCGTCGGGCGCGCCTGCGGGCAGAGATTGCCGAAGAACCCTCTTTCACCGTGACCGAAGACCTGACGGCACTGACGAGTTTGAAGTCGGCCAAAACCTTCATCGATAGCGAACAGAACCTTTTCAACAGTCGTCGCAACGCGTTGATCGGCATGAAAAAGCAGCTTGCCACACGCAAGCTTCAACTGGCCGACGAGGCACGCGGCCTCGACGTACAGGTTGAGGCCACGGAAAACGAACTCGCCATTGTGAAGGAAGATGTCTCCAAGACAGATGAGCTCTTGAAAAAGGGACTCGTCACGCTCCAGCGCCTCAATCTCCTGAAGCGCCAGCTTTCCAATCTCGAAGGTCAGCAGGGCCAATATATTGCGGCTCGTGCGCAGACCGTGGGCAAGCTGAGCGAACTGGACCTGCAATTGCTTCAACTCGATGAAGACCGCAAATCGGAAGTCACGAAAGATCTGACATCGATCGAAGCAACAGTTGCCGAATATGAAGAGCGGCTGGCGGCAACACGCGACCAGCTCGATCGTCTCGACATCCGCTCACCGATTGCCGGTCGTATCTATCAGCTTTCAGTGCACAACATAAACGGCGTCATTCAACCCGGTGAAGTGCTGATGCTGGTGGTTCCTGACAAGGATGAGCTTGCAATCGAAGCCAATATAACGCCGCGAGACATCGATCAGATTTACGTCGGACAGCCGGTCACCGTTCGCTTCACGGCGTTCAATCAAAGCACGACACCGGACTTGAGCGCGGAAGTTGCTGTCGTCGCCCCTGACCTGCAGACGGATTCCCGAACTGGCACATCCTATTACGTCCTGCGCATCAGACCCGACAAAGCTGGCATGGGGCATCTACCTGGTGGGAAGTTGTATCCTGGCATGCCGGCGGAAGTATTTATCCAGACCAGCGAGAGAAGTGTTCTCTCCTATTTTGTGAAGCCATTCCAGGACAGACTCAAAAAGACTTTCGTGCAGGAATAGTTTCTTACTTTTTAAGAAAAAAAGAGAAAAAATTTCAACACACCAAATACGCGATTTTTTTGAAAATACGATTTTCTTATATTGTATTATGGTTTTTTATGTATTAAATGTTACCCGCAATAATTAACAGAAACTTAATTTCAATTCATCGATTTCTCAAAAATTTATAGGAGTTTAAAATGGCGTTAAAAGTAACGTTCGGTAATGGTGGCGCCGCTTCGGTTTCCTCGCTCACCAGCCTCATTGATCAGGAAGCTTATAAGCTCCTCACGGAATCGACCGCGCAGGTTAAGACTGGTTCCTCGATGGAATCCGGCAGTGTCAACGTCGGCTCTGTCGCTGTCGCCGGCACCGGTGCTGGCGGTACGGTCGATGTTGGTTATGATGCCGCCGCGAACGGCTTCAAATTCGACGTGTCTTCGGCATGGAACTCGGTAAAGAACGCTCTCGCCCAGTCCGACACCTCTGAAAACCTCACCTTCAAGGATTTCGTTCAGGTCGACGTTCATCTCGGTGGTACCGGTTCGTCCAACGTTGAAGTTCTCAATGCCAAGCGTGGCAACATTTCGACCGGCGCAGGCAATGACACGGTCACCGTCTCTGTCGTTTCGAATGAAAAGACCTGGGTGAACAATTTCAACATCGACACCGGCGCGGGCAACGACACGATCATCGTCAAGGCTGGCGCTGCATTTAACGACGCTTCTGCAGCTGGCACGGGTAGTCTTGCTGCCAATACCGGCGCAGTGAACGGCGGCGCTGGCATCACTGACGGTAGCTTCACCTCCGTCAAGATCGACGCGGGTGCTGGCAACGACACCATCGACCTGAGCGGCGTAAAGCTTGCTTCGTCGCTGGTGACCGGTGGCAAGGGCATCGACCACATCATTGCAAGCGGTGGCGCCGATACCTTCGTCTTCAATCTCGGCGACATGGCCAAGGGCTTCGCGACCGATACCATCGAAGGCTTCAACGCCTCCATGGACAAGCTCAAGCTGGTTGGCACGGTACTCGACAACTGGGCGATCTCGACGATCGATAACGACACTATCCTCAGCTACAACGTCTCTGGCGAGCACAAGGGCGAGAAGATCATCGTTTCCGGTGTTCAGCTGACGGGTAGCGATTGGTTCACCGCATAATTCTATCAAAGAGAATTTCATATTCCATCGCTTAAATGATTGTGGCCCGGAAACCTCCGGGCCACAATTTTTATATATGCGACTGTGAGCAATCGCGTCAGCTGTCGCAGTCTTCCAAAGTCAGGCAGCCTTGACCTGATCGCCCATTCTACGCGCTGCTATGATGACCAGCACCCCTGCCAGCGCCAGGCAGAAAGCAAGGAAGAACATCGGCGCGATGGTACTGCCGGTCTGGTCCTTGATCCAGGGCACGACATTCTGCGCCACGAAGCCACCGAGATTGCCGACGGAATTGATCGCGGCGATACCCGCAGCCGCACCCGCTCCCTTGAGGAAACGGCCGGGCAGGCTCCAGAACACCGGCTGGCCGGCGAAGATACCTGCGGCAGCGACACAAAGGAAGGCGAACTGCAACACCGGATCGCTGAGCAATGCCGACATCAGCAGGCAGAAAGCGCCAACGAAAGCCGGACCAACGATATAGGGCGTCTTGTTCTTCGCCTTGTCGGCTGCGGAAGGCACGACGAACAGGGCGATGGCGACGATAATCCAGGGGATGATATTGATGAAGCCGTTGGTGGTGTTGGAAACACCAAAACTCTTCACGATCGTCGGAAGCCAGTAGCTAAGCCCGTAGGCAGCCAGCGGAAATCCGACATAGCACAGCGCCATGAACAGAACGCGCGGGTTGATCAGGGCCTTGAAGCCATCTTCCGCATGGTCTTCCATGCCCTTGTTTTCTTCGGCCAGCCGGTTCTTCAGCCAGTCCTTCTCATCCTGGGTGAGGAACTTTGCCTTATCAGGCGTGTCATCCAGATAAAAGAAGGTGACGATGCCGGCGATGACGGCAGGTATGCCGGTTGCCAGGAAAACCCATTCCCATCCGGCATAACCGAGGAAACCGTCGAGATCGAGCAGCATGCCGCCGAGCGGCGCGCCGACCGCATTGGCAAGCGCGCTGAAAATCATGAAGAGACCGATCATGCGGCCGCGATAATCACGCGGGAACCAGAGCGTCATGAGGAACAACACGCCGGGGAAGAAGCCCGCTTCGCAAAGCCCGAGCAGGAAACGCAGGATGTAAAACATCGTGGCATTCTGCGTATAGGCAAGCGCGATAGTAACGGCGCCCCAGGAAACCAGAATGCGGGCAAACCATTTGCTGGCGCCGAAACGGTTGAGGAACAGGTTGCTCGGCACTTCGAAGAGGAAATAACCGATGAAAAACAGCGAAGCGCCAAGACCGTAGGCATATTCGCTGAGGCTCAGCGCATCGACCATCTGCAGCTTGGCATAGCTGACATTCTGGCGGTCAATATAAGCGATGAGGTAGAGAAGGCCAAGAAACGGCATCAGCCGCCAGGTGATCTTCGATATGAGGGCCTTTTCGGATACCATGTGCTTTCCTCCCTTCGATTTCTCGTCGAATGCAAATGATAAGGGAACCCATCTATATGTGCGCCGCAAAATAGGCAAGTTGCGCCGCACCATATCGATCGCAAAGCGTTGCAGCGTAGGCGATTCAATCTTGGTGCAGTGCATATGGGCGAAACTAATCCATCCTTCGGCGTGTCCCCAAGCATTCATATTGCCGTAAAACCATCGATCTGCTATGAAAGTTGCCATGGGATCTAAATTCGGATGTCTCGCTCAGAATGTTTACGTCCTGCAGGACCACAAGCGTCTGCCGGCACGGTTCTTTGCGCGCATTTCCGGGGCGCTCAACAGCCGACTTAGGCTCGCCTGACAGCACCCGCTGTCCACCGCCTTTCTGAACCCTGATTACCCTTTTCCATGACAAGGCATAGAGCCATGAGCGCACCTCGCACTTTATATGACAAGATCTGGGACGACCACGTCGTCAATCGTGACCCGGACGGAACCTGTCTTCTCTACATCGACCGTCACCTCGTGCATGAGGTGACGAGCCCGCAGGCCTTCGAAGGTTTGCGCATTGCAGGCCGACCCGTGCATTCGCCGACCCGCACGCTCGCCGTGGTCGACCATAATGTTCCGACCACAGCCGACCGGCTGGAAGGCATCAAGAACGAGGAAAGCCGCATTCAGGTGGAAGCGCTTGCGCAGAACGCCAAAGAGTTCGGTGTCGAATATTATTCCGAGCGCGACAAGCGCCAGGGCATCGTCCATATCGTCGGCCCCGAGCAGGGTTTCACCCTGCCCGGCATGACGATCGTCTGCGGCGATAGCCACACCTCCACCCACGGCGCGTTCGGCGCTCTGGCGCACGGTATCGGCACGTCGGAAGTGGAGCATGTTCTGGCCACCCAGACGCTGATCCAGAAAAAGGCCAAGAACATGCTGGTGCGTGTCGATGGCAAGCTTCCGGAAGGCGTGACGGCCAAGGACATCATCCTTGCCATCATCGGCGAGATCGGCACGGCCGGCGGCACCGGTCATGTGATCGAATTTGCCGGCGAGGCGATCCGCTCGCTCTCCATGGAAGGGCGCATGACGGTCTGCAACATGACCATCGAAGGCGGCGCCCGCGCCGGTCTGATCGCACCCGATGAGACGACTTTCGATTACATCAAGGACAAGCCCCGTGCGTCGAAGGGTGAGACGCTGGAACAGGCCATCGCGTACTGGAAGACGCTGAAATCCGACGAGGGCGCCCATTACGACAAGGTTGTCATCCTCGATGCAGCCAATCTGCCGCCAATCGTCTCCTGGGGTTCGTCTCCGGAAGATGTGACCTCCGTTGAAGGCATCGTTCCCAATCCCGATGATATCGAAGAAGAAAACAAGCGCACTTCCAAATGGCGCGCGCTTGACTATATGGGCCTGAAACCCGGCACGCGCATCACCGATATCGCCATCGACCGTGTCTTCATCGGCTCCTGCACCAATGGCCGCATCGAGGATCTGCGGGCGGCGGCAAAGATCGTCGATGGCCGCAAGGTGGCTTCCACCGTCTCGGCCATGATCGTGCCCGGCTCCGGTCTCGTCAAGGAACAGGCGGAAAAGGAAGGTCTGGACAAGATTTTCCTCGATGCCGGTTTCGAATGGCGCGAACCGGGCTGCTCCATGTGCCTTGCCATGAATGACGACCGCCTGAAGCCCGGCGAACGCTGTGCCTCCACCTCGAACCGCAACTTCGAGGGCCGTCAGGGTTATAAGAGCCGCACCCACCTCGTCTCGCCGGCCATGGCTGCGGCTGCGGCAATCGCCGGTCATTTCGTCGACGTGCGCGAGTGGCAATAATTCCAGCAGATGCCAGACAACAAAAAACCCCGGAGCGATCCGGGGTTTTTCTTTGGGTCTATTCCGAAATAATCTTGACCCGCTGGCCGGGCTGAAGCGTGGCGGTGGCGCTCATCGCGTTAATCATACGGAACATGTCGAGCTTCCGCTCCGTTCCCATCATCCGGGCCGCCATTGTCGCAACGGTTTCACCGGGCTTCACAGTCACTACGCGTACTCTGAGCGGCTTCAGCGAGGCAATCTCCTGCGGCGTCATCTTGCGGAAGCTGGTGCGCAGCACATTGGCGATGGAATCGAGCTGCGTATTGCCCTTCGGCACTGCCGTCAGGAAACGGAAAATCTGCTGCCCGACACGAATGACGGTCACATCGAAATCCCATTTATCGGCGCTGGCGCGGGCTGTCGCTGCCTCCAGACCGTTGATCTGTGTTTCCTTGACGGTTTCCGGCAACAGGCCGGCAACCCAGCCGCTGGTCAGGTAATTGGCAAGGCTGGTCTGTTTCGGATCGGCCACGCCATCGAAACGGATGGCCATGTCGCCCGGGCCAGTCGCCAGAACGGCCTCCACCTTGTTGTCGATGACGAAACCTTCCGGCACGTCGAAACGGATACCCAGCGTTCCATGCAGAAATGTCTGGCCGCGAACATAACCCTCCTGCGGGCTGTCCCCGTAAAGCAGGCCGTCTATGCCATCCAGAAACCAGTCGCGGCCACGGTCCCCAACCTGCCCTTCCTGCCCGAAGGCGCGGGCATGACGGCGTGCAAGCTCGATGCGCTGCGGCGTGTTGGGGTGGCTGGAAAGGAAGTCGAGGCTCTGGTCGTTCTCGGGATCGGCCGAAGAGAACCGCGCATACGCCGCCATGGAATCCAGAAAACGCGGCGATGCATAGGGGTCATAACCGGCCTCGCCCAGCATGCGAACGCCGATGACGTCGGCCTGCAATTCCTGCTGACGGGAGAAGGCCGCAAGCCGCAGCTTGCCGCGCGCCAGCGCCTGTTTGCCGGCGAGGTCGCTCGACAGGACTTCCGCAACCACGCGGCTGGCAATCACCTCCGCCTCTTCGCGGCGCTGGCGTTCGATGCCGTGGTTGGCGGTCACATGGCCCATCTCGTGCGACAGCACGGCCGCCACTTCCGAGGCGTCATTGGCGAGCGCCAGAAGCCCGCGTGTCACGTAAAGATATCCACCGGGCAAGGCGAAAGCGTTGATGGCGGGCGAATTGAGAATGGTAATGCGGTAGGATTGCTGCGGATTTTCCGAGACAGCCGTCAGCGCTCCGGCAATGCGGGCGACCAGCCGCTCCGTCTTGGCATCGCGATATTCGCCGCCATAACTTGCCACGATGCGCGGATGTTCGCGCGCACCCATCTGGGCACGCGGATCGTTCTTCTGCACCTGTTCCACGGTCTGCGGATTGTCAGAGGGACGCAATGTGGACTGGTAGGCCGGGCTGAACAGGGACTGGCACGATGACAGCAGCACGGCAGACGCCGTCAGCGCGGACCACGCCGCAGCAAGCCGGCCGGAACGGCGAAGGCCTGAACCGGAGAAAAGCCTCCGCTGTGCAGTCATGCTATTTTTCATTCTCTATGCCTGCCCCTTAACGTTCCTGATCATCCGTTAATTGCAGACCAGAATAACAGATTCGCCCCAAAGGGCGATGAATGCCAAAATGGTAAAAACGATCCATCAAGTCCGGAATATTCCTGAAGAACGCAATAATTCCCATCTTTTCTCGGGCAACAACTTGAAACTGGCAAGTGCAAATTAGCGCCATGAAGTTATCTAAAGCGATTGCCAGCGGCACGCGTCGAAAATAAGGCGATCAGCCATTCAGAAAACTGTCGACCGCCTTCACATTTTGTGTGGCGAAGAAATCTGCGGTCGAGCCCGTATAGACAACGCGGCCGCGATCAAGAAAAACCACCCGTTGCGCCAGCTTTTTTATGTCGTCGGGGTGATGGGTGACAATAATCACTGTATTTTTTGTTTCGGCGTGCAAGTCGAGAAGCAAAGACGTCATGCCCGCCCGCAGTCCCGGATCAAGCGCGGCGAAGGGCTCGTCGAGCAGCATGACCGGTTTTTGCCGCACCAGCGCACGCGCCAGTGCCGCCCTTTGCCTTTCGCCGCCGGAAAGCGTGCCCGGCAGGCGCTTGCCGAAACCCGCAAGACCGACGCGCGCCAGCGCCACCTCGATCCTCTGCCGGTCTTCCGCGCGCAATTTCAGGCCGGGGCTGACGCCGAGAGCGACATTGGTGAAAATATCGAGATGGGCGAACAGATTATTGTCCTGGAAAATCGATGAAACCGGCCTTTCCGAAGGGTCGCGTGCCGTCATGTCCAATCCATCGATAACCACGCGGCCGAAATCCGGCGCCTCGAAACCGGCAACGAGATTGAGGAGCGTCGATTTTCCTGAACCGGAGGCACCCACAACGGCAGTCACCTGACCTTGCGGAAAGGTGCAATCAAGATCGAAATCCTGCGTTCCAAGCCGTAACCTGAGCTTGTCCAGCGCAACGGCAAAATCATCGCCTGTCATATGCCAGCCCTTGCTGATTGGGATTGCCGTGAAGTACCGCCTGCGGCAAGCAGCAGGCAAACGACACCGAGGATGAAGGCATAACCGGCGGCATCATTGGTGCGATAGCTGCCCATATTGCTATAAACCAGCCAGGGCAAGGTCACGAAATTTTCCGATCCGAACAGTGCAACTGCCCCGAGATCGCCGAGCGACAGCGCCATGGCAAAAGAAAACGCCATCAGCATGGGCCGCCACAGAACCGGCAGATCGGCAAACCGCAGCCGCGAATAGCCCTGAAGCCCGAGACTGGCGGAAAGGCGGCCAGTGCGCAGAAAATGGCTGGTGAAGGCTGGCTCCATCACCCGCATGGCAAGCGGCAGGGCCATCAGCATATTGATGAGCGCCACGAGAACGGGCGCATAAAAGCTGACGTCACCGAATACCCGCAGCAGCAGGAACCATCCGCTTCCCAGCACGACCGGCGGAACAAGCAGCACCAGCGACGAACCCGCCCCAAGCAGGGCGGAAAGCAGGCCGAGAGGCCACGCCACCTGGCGTCTGGAGCCGATGGCTTGGCGTGCGCCGATGATCGCCATGCAGCAGAGGACGACGAGAATTGCCGACAGCATGGCGATTAAAACACTGGTCGCCGCGGCACGCAGGAAGATCGGCGCGATGAGCAGACGCGACAGATCGGCCTGCAGCCCAGAGACGGCTATTGCGACAAGCGGCAGCCCGACCAGGAAGACGGCAAAAACGATTGCCGCACCGTCCCACAGCCGCGCGCCTGTCGTTCTGCCGTCGAAACGGCGGATGTTGCGACCGAGCGAGGAGATTTCCGCTTCCGGCGATGGCAGAAAGGCAAGGAGTCCAAGCAGGACTGCGGTGAGGACGATCTGCAGAACCGAAAGCGCAATCGCCCGCTGCGGATCGAAATCGAACCGCAGCGCCTGATAGATCGCCACCTCCAGCGTTGTCGCCGCCGGCCCGCCACCGAGAAGAAGGACAAGCGTGAAACTGGTGGCGCACAGCATGAAAACCAGCCCGGCAATGCCGGGAATGAGCCGCGAGACCGCCGGCCATTCGATGAAACGGAAAACCGAAACCGGCCCCATGCCGAGACTTGCCGCCATGCGCCAATATTCCCCCGGAATACGCTCCAGCCCCGCCAGCATCAGCCGCACACAAAGTGGCAGATTGAAGAAGACGTGAGCGATGAGAATGCCGGAAAGTCCGTATATGCTGAAAGGCTCATCCGCCCCGGCAAAAACAAGCGCGCTATTCAGCACGCCCTGCCTGCCCCAGATGGTGATGATGCCGAAGGCGCCGACAATCACCGGCAGCCCCATCGGCACCGCCATCAGCCGGATGATCCAGATCCTTCCGGGAAACTCTTTCCGCCGGGCGAGCGCCAGAGCGACGGGCAGGCCAAGAACGATGGACAAAAGGGTGGACAACGTCGCCTGGTACAGCGTGAAGCGCAGGATGCGCAGCGTATAGGCATCCATGATACCGGCGGCGGATGCGCCGACAGCAAGGGACAATAGCGCAAAAACCGCGAGCGCCATGAACAGGAAAACGGCGGCAAAAGCCGCCGTCCCCAAAATGATCGACCGCCGATAATCGCGACGCAACATCATGCGCGGGCGTGCCTCTGCCTCAGTTCATGCTCATGGCCGAAAGCCATTCATCGATCCAGGCCTTGCGGTTCTTCGCCACCTCTTCGGGATCCATCAGGAAGGTCTTCTGCGGCACGACAAGTTTGGAAAATGCCTCGGGCAAGGGCGCCGACGTTGCCGCAACCGGCATCATCCAGTTGTTTTCGGGAATGGCATCCTGAAAACCTGATGTCAGCGTGAAAGCCAGGAACTGCTTTGCCAGCTCCTTGTGTGGCGCGTTTTTGAGAAGGCCGGACACTTCGATCTGGATGTAATGCCCTTCGGAAAAGGCCGCAGCCTGATAACGGTCCGACTTTTCGGCGACCATGTGATAGGCGGGCGAGGTGGTGTAGGAGAGCACCATCGGCACCTCTCCCTTGGTGAACAGGCCATAGGATTCCGACCAGCCCGGCGTGACGGTGAGAATGCGCTTTCTGAGCTTTGCCCAGGCCTCCGGCGCCTTGTCGCCATAAACTGACTTTACCCACAAAAGCAGGCCAAGCCCAGGCGTGGAGGTACGCGGGTCCTGAATGGCGATCTTCTGCGCAGGGTCGCCTTCCACCAGTTCTTTAAGGCTCGTCGGCGGGTTTTTCACCGTCTGCGTGTCATAGATGACAGCGAAATGCCCATAATCATAGGGTACGAAAACATCGTCCTTGTAACCGCCCGGCACCTTGGCCGCCGATGCATCGATGCCGCTGGCGTCAAAAAGGCCGGTCTGTTTGGCTTCCGCGACAAGATTGGTGTCGAGCCCGACCACGACGTCCGCCTTGGAACCGCTGCCCTCAAGTTTCAGACGATTGAGCAGCGCCACGCCATCCGCGACACCGACAAAATTGACCGTGCAGCCGCAAACCTTCTCGAAGGCTTCCTTTACCTTGGGGCCGGGGCCCCATTCGGAAGCGAAGCTTTCATAGGTGTAGACGGTCAGTTCCGGCTTGTCCTGCGCCGCGGCGAAACCGGGCAGAAACAGCGAAGCGGCAATGACGGAATTCAGGAAAAGACGACGGCGCACGGGTATCTCCTCAAAAAACGAGAAGGAATAGCCGCTTGCCTTTAAGCCGTCTAATCCCTCCGCCGGTATGAACCGGATCAGGTTCTTCGGGTTGGCAAGCCTCTCAGCCTTCTGCACAAAAGCACAGAAGACACCCCGTTAGATCAAGATGATGGTTTAGTCCCGTCGTCGGTGATTGGCAAGATGGGCGAGATCAGCCCTGTCCCGTCATATGCACCAGTTCCCAGACGTGACTGTCGGGATCCTGAAAGCTGCCGGCATACATAAAGCCATGGTCCTGAACCGGCTTCCAGCTGCTACCGCCGGAGGCAAGCGCGGTTGCGATCATCCCGTCGATTTCCTCCCGGCTCCCGGCGGAAAGGCAGGTCAGAACCTCGGTACTCTGCTTGGCATCGGCGATATCGCCGTTGATGAAATCGCGAAACCGTTCCTCCTGAAGAAGCATCACGAAAATGTTCTCCTCCACGATCATGCAGAGCGTGCGGTCGTCGGAATATTCCGGATTGAAACTGAAACCGAGGGCCGTGAAGAAGCTTTTCGACACTTCGATATTCTTGACCGGCAGATTGACAAAAATCATGCGCATTTTCAGATCTCCTCCAAACGAGCGGGTCATAGAACGGCAATTCGGCTTGTCTGTCAAAGGCCGAGCCAGGATTGCGCGAACGCGGAGTGCCTGACTTCAGCTCTCCAGTTCCTCGCGCAGCATCTCCAGTTCCAGCCATTCCTCTTCCATGGTCTCCAGCTTTTCGCGCAGCTTTTCCATTTCCTGCGCCAGCTTGTTGAAAGTGACCTGATCCTTGGCAAAGAGTTGCGGGTCAGCCATGCGCTGTTCGCGTTTTGCGATCTCTTCCTGGGTCTTTTCCATTTCCTTCGGAAGGTTTTCGAGAGCGAATTTCTGCTTGAAGGAGAGTTTGCCCTTGGCCTTCGCAGGCTCCTGCGACGGCGAGGCTGAGGATATGGCCTTGGCCTTTTCCTGCCTTTCGACCTTGCGTTTTTCGTCCGCCGCACCCTTGCGCTGCGCCATCATGTCCGAATAACCGCCCGCATATTCGATCCAGCGCCCATCCGGCTGATCGGGATTGGCAGGTGCGATGGTGGAGGTGACGGTACGGTCGAGAAAATCACGATCGTGGCTGACGAGAATGACCGTGCCGGAAAAACCGGCAACGATCTCCTGCAACAAATCGAGCGTTTCAATATCGAGATCGTTTGTCGGTTCGTCGAGGATCAGAAGATTGGTCGGCCGTGCCAGAATGCGCGCCAGGATAAGGCGGGCGCGCTCCCCACCGGAAAGATTGCGGATGGGCGTGCGGGCCTGCTCAGGCTGGAACAGGAAGTCCTTCATATAGCCAGTGACATGCTTCACTTCGCCATTAACGAGGAGATTGTCACCACGCCCGTCGGTCAGATAATGCGCGAGAGTTTCGTTGGGATTGAGATCCTCGCGCTTCTGGTCGAGCGTGGCGATCTCCAGATTGGTGCCGAGCTTCACCGTGCCGCTATCGGGCTCAAGCTCGCCCGTCAGCATCTTCAGAAGCGTCGTCTTGCCCGCACCGTTCGGCCCGACGAGGCCGATGCAATCGCCACGATGAACCCTGAGCGAGAACGGCGCCACGATCACGCGCTCACCATAAACCTTGGTGATGGCGTCGGCCTCGATGACCAGTTTGCCTGATTCCCGCCCTTCCGTGACGGTCGCCTGCACGGAACCCTGCGGCCCCTTGTGGCCGCGATAGTCCGCACGCATGGCCTGAAGCTCGCCGACGCGGCGCATGTTGCGCTTGCGCCTTGCGGTCACGCCGTAGCGCATCCAGTGTTCTTCGCGCTCGATGGCCTTGCCGAGCTTGTGCTGTTCCAGTTCTTCCTCTTCCAGCACCTTGTCGCGCCATTCCTCGAAATGGGCAAAGCCGCGATTGAGACGGCGCGACTGACCGCGATCGAGCCAAACGGTAGAGGTCGAGACCTTTTCGAGAAAACGCCGGTCGTGCGAGATCAGCACCAGCGCACTGCGCGTCTGCTGCAACTCGCCTTCCAGCCATTCGATCGTGGGTAGGTCCAGATGGTTGGTCGGCTCGTCCAGCATCAGAATATCGGGTTCCGGCGCCATCACGCGGGCGAGCGCCACACGGCGCGCTTCGCCGCCTGAAAGGCTTTCCGGATTTTCCTGCCCGGTAAGACCCAGATGCTCGAGAAGATAGGTCACGCGATAGGGATCGTCGCCCGGTCCGAGCCCCGATTCCGCATAGGCCTGAACGGTGGCGTAACCGGCAAAATCCGGTGCCTGTTCCAGATAACGAATGGTGGCGGCGGGGTGCCGGAAAACCTCGCCCGATTGTGCCTCGACCAGACCGGCAGCGATCTTCATCAGCGTGGATTTGCCCGAGCCATTACGTCCGACAAGGCAGATGCGGTCACCGGGCTCCACCTGGAGGTTGGCACCGTCGAGCAGCGGGGTCACGCCGAAGGTCAGCTTGATATCGTCGAGTTTCAGAATTGGGGGTGCCAAGGCGTCAGGCTCCGGTCAGGTCATAGGGGCGGGCGAGCACGATGGCCTTGCCGCTTTTCAGCGAGAAATGCACAGGGCCGCCATTCGCGACATTGGAAATAGTGCGGGAGGAACCGAAAGCAAGCGCGAAATCATTGAGCGGATAACGCACATTACCGATATCGAGCCCCTCAAGGGTGGTGAAGCCGGCAACCGAGAACAGCGATCCGCCCGGCAGATCAATGGAGAGCGAACCGGCAAGCAGCGGCCTCGCCTCTTCTTCACCCGAGGTCAGCGTCACCTCGAAACCACGCTCCGCCAGCGCCACCGCATAAAGAAGGTGCTGAAGCGCATGGTCGCTTCGCGCGCCGCCGAGCGCTCCCACCAGCAACAGCGAATGCGCGCCACGCGACAGTGCCTCGGACACCGCGATCTCACCATCCGTCACGGCCTTTGCGGCCGGATAGGGTTGCCGCGTCACATCCGGCCAGGCATCGAGAAGCTCTTGGCTGGCGGAATCGAAATCCCCGACCCACAGTTCGGGCGTGAGACCAAGCGGTGCGGCATGGCGCATGCCGCCATCGGCCGCAATCACACGGCTATTGACGACCGCCTGTTTCAGACGATCGGTCACCGCGACATCGCCGCCAAGCAGAATGGTGAAGCGCTCTTTATTCATGCCCTGCCTTACCGCACCTCAGCCGAAAATGGAAAGCCGAAACCCCGATGAAATCAGCCTATATTGATTTTCGCCGGCTTCAGGATTATGAAACGCCTCAGTGGTGATTTGCCGACCGGCTTGCAGCCACTTTAAAGAAGTCGCTAAAGGGTCGAGGAAAAGGGCAATTTCCTGGGACCGGCCGCGATTTCGCTGCCGGTTTTTTTGTTTTCGCAACGTTCTTTACGTGATCCGGAAAAGAGAGTTCGACATGCCAATCAAGATTCCCGATACGCTTCCCGCCTTTGAGACCCTCGTTCATGAGGGTGTGCGGGTCATGACCGAAACGGCGGCCATCCGGCAGGATATTCGCCCGCTCCAGATCGGGCTTCTGAACCTCATGCCGAACAAGATCAAGACGGAAATCCAGATGGCACGTCTTGTTGGCGCCTCGCCGCTGCAGGTGGAATTGTCGCTCATCCGCATCGGCGGTCACCGCGCCAAGAATACGCCGGAAGAACATCTCCTCTCCTTCTACCAGACCTGGGAAGAGGTCCGTCACCGCAAGTTCGACGGCTTCATCATCACCGGCGCACCGATCGAACTGCTAGATTATGAAGACGTGACCTACTGGAACGAGATGCAGCAGATTTTCGAATGGACGCAGACCAACGTCCATTCGACCCTGAATGTCTGCTGGGGCGCAATGGCCGCCATCTACCATTTCCACGGGGTGCCGAAATACGAGTTGAAGGAAAAGGCTTTCGGGGTTTATCGCCACCGCAACCTTAGCCCCTCATCGATTTACCTTAACGGTTTTTCAGACGATTTTCAGGTTCCAGTGTCGCGTTGGACGGAAGTGCGCCGCGCCGATATCGAAAAACACCCCGAGCTGGAAATCCTGATGGAGTCCGACGAGATGGGCGTGTGCCTGGCGCATGAGAAAGCCGGAAATCGGCTCTATATGTTTAACCACGTTGAATATGATTCCACTTCGCTTGCGGATGAATATTTCCGTGATGTGAACTCCGGTGTCCCCATCAAGCTGCCTCATGATTATTTTCCGCACAATGATCCAGAGCTTGCCCCGCTGAACCGCTGGCGCAGCCACGCCCATCTGTTTTTCGGAAACTGGATCAACGAGATATACCAGACGACGCCTTATGACCCCCAAGCCATCGGGAAACTGGCCGCGTAAACTACAGGATTGCGAATTGCCGGAAAATGACGCAACGTCCGCCCGGCAATTCGCGATACCAGGGAGAATGACAAGATGAGCGACGGTGCGGCACGAGAAGATTTCGGTTTCACGGCGACCGGCGAAAAGGTCGAACGCGTCACTATCTCGAAAGACGGTTTGACGGCGAAAGTCATCACCTGGGGCGCTGTTATCCAGGATCTGCGGCTTGACGGCCACCAGGCCCCGCTGGTGCTCGGCTTCGACAAATTCGAGGATTACAAATACTCCTCCTATTTCGGCGCCACGCCCGGCCGCAACGCCAATCGCATCGGCAATGGCAAGTTCGCAATCGATGGGCACGACTATCAGCTGGAACTGAACGAAAAGGGCGTGACCCATCTGCATGGCGGCAGCGACGGCATGGGCAAGCGCAACTGGATGCTGATGGAACACGGCGAAAGCCACGCCGTCCTGCAAATCATCGATCCCGATGGACGCGCCGGTTATCCCGGCAATTGCACGGTCACGGCTACCTATACGATCCGCGATGGCGGCGTGCTTTCGGTTGTTTATGAAACGGTGACCGACCAGCCGACCATCGCCAATGTGTGCCAGCACTCCTATTTCAACCTCGACGGCGCGGATACCGCACTTGGCCATGAGATCAGCATCGCCGCTGACTTTTACCTGCCGACCAACGAACAGCAGATACCGACCGGCGAAATCCGCTCCGTCGAAGGCACCGTCTTCGACCTGCGCCACCCGACGCCAATGCGGCGCAAGGAGAATGGCGAACAGGTTCTCTACGACCACAATTTCTGCCTTTCGCCCGAGCGTCGCGCCAAGCGCAAGGTCGCCCGCGCCTATTCACCTGCCTCCGATATTGCCCTTGAAGTCCACACGACAGAGCCCGGTGTGCAGTTCTATTCAGCCTTCAAGCTCGACGTTCCCGTTCCGGGCCTCGATGGCCGCCACTATGGCCCCTTCGCCGGTTTCTGCCTTGAAACGCAGATTTGGCCCGATGCCGTCAATCACCCGGATTTTCCGCACGCCATCCTGCGGCCGGGCGAAATGCTGCGTCAGGAAACGGATTATATTTTCAGGAAGGGCTGAGGCAGAGGGCCGGGATCAGTCAAGCACACAGGATCAGTCCAGCACGCAGCCGACATAGCCGCCCGAGGCGCGGGCCCGACGCTCGATAAGGCCGGCCAGCCGCTGCAGGCCGCGCCCGGGTTTGCTCGCAACCCGGTCAATCGGATTGGGCAGGGAGACGGCCAGCAACGCCGCCTGACGCGAGCTGAGCTTGGCGGCCGGTATCTTGAAATGATGCTGGGCGGCCGCCTCGATACCGTAAATGCCCGGCCCCCATTCGGCGACGTTGAGATAGATCTCCATCATCCGCTTTTTCGACCAGACGAAATCAGCCGCGATTGCCAGCGGCAATTCCAGTCCCTTGCGCAGGAATGAGCGTCCGTTCCATAAAAACAGGTTCTTGGCCGTCTGCATCGGAATGGTGCTGGCACCGCGGGTGGAGGCCCCATCCAGTGCATTGCTGACCACGGACTGCATCTGGTTCCAGTCCACGCCGCCGTGGAAACAGAATTGCCCATCCTCGGACATCATCACGGATTGCACGAGGCGCGGCGAAATATCCTCGAGCGGCACCCAGCGCCTGTCATAACCCTGGAGCGTCACGAGATCGGCAAGCATCAGCGTTGAAACAGGCCGGATGAACGGCAACGCATAAACCGGGATCAGCAAATAAGGCAGGATCAGCAAAGCCAGCAAGGTCATGATGATGCGCTTTGCCAACGTGCGAAAATCCACCTTCGGACTGCTCCGGTCTTCCGCCAGCACGGCGTATTCTGCGTCGCTTTCAGGCGTACTGCTCAATATCCGTCCCCGCGCCCACGCCAATTGAAGCCTTTCATAGTCCATTGCCGTCTTCAAGGCGAGTCCGGTCACACCGTTGCGACCCAGGAATCACGAAAAGGTTTGCCTGCATTCGTCCGGCATGCCAAAGAGCGCGCATGGACGCTCAGATGACGAATTTCGAAACGCGGCTGCGCGAAAACGCGGCGAAAACCGAAGCGCTGCTTGGCCACCTGCTTTCCGGCAAGGCGCGCGCGGACGAGATCACACGCCCGCAAAACCTGCTAGAGGCCATGCGCCATGGCGTGCTGAACGGCGGCAAACGCCTGCGGCCTTTTCTTGTCATCGAGAGTGTCGCCCTTCTGGGCGGAGATGCCGAAGCCGGCCTCCACGTCGGCGCAGCACTCGAATGCCTCCATTGTTATTCGCTTGTCCATGACGATCTGCCAGCCATGGACGACGACGACCTGCGCCGTGGCCAGCCGACCGTGCACCGCAAATTCGACGAGGCGACCGCCATCCTCGCCGGTGACAGCCTGCTGACGCTTGCTTTCGACATTATCGCCTCGGATGACAATCCGCTGGCGGCCGAGCGCAAGGCCGCCCTCGTTCTGTCGCTTGCGCGTGCCGCCGGTATTGGTGGCATGGCTGGCGGGCAGGCCCTTGATCTCGCTGCCGAAAAGAAAGCGCCCGACGAGGATGGCATTATTACATTGCAGGCTATGAAAACCGGTGCCTTGCTGCGTTTCGCCTGTGGGGCCGGCGCGATCATTGCCGGCAGCAATCAAGCCGAAAGGCAGCGACTGCGCCTCTTCGGCGAAAAGATTGGCCTTTCCTTCCAGCTTGCCGACGATCTTCTGGATCTGACCGCCGATGCCGCCACCATGGGCAAGGCGACCGGCAAGGATGCCGCACGCGGCAAGGGCACGCTGGTGGCCTTACGCGGCGAAGCATGGGCACGCGAAAAGCTTCAGGAGCAGGTGGCGGAAGCCAGCGAACTCCTCGCCCCCTACGGCGAAAAGGCCGCGATTCTCATCGCGGCCGCAAGATTCATCGCCGAACGGAAAAGCTGAGCGGATACCTCTCAGCTTTTCATCATCCAATCAGCCCTTGAGCGGCGAAATCAGCACTTCGACGCGGCGGTTCTGGGCACGGCCATCCGACGAGGCATTCGAAGCAATCGGCTGAGACGGGCCGAAGCCGAGCGTCGAAATACGGCGCTGGTCGACGCCGCGTGCACCGAGATAATTGGCGACAGAGGCAGCACGACGCTCGGAGAGCGCCTGGTTATGCTGCAGGCTGCCGGTCGAATCGGTGTGGCCGTTGATGTCGATCAGAGTGCGGTCGAACTTGTTCAGTACGATGGCGACAGAATCGAGCGTCTGGTAGAACGGCGGAATGACCTGGTCCTGATCCGTGGCAAAGGTGATGTTGGACGGCATGTTGAGAACGATGCTGTCGCCGCGGCGGGTCACCGAAACACCGGTTCCCTGAAGCTGGGCGCGAAGCTCGGCTTCCTGTCCGTCCATGTAGTTGCCGATGGCGCCGCCAGCGAGAGCACCGATGCCCGCACCGATCAGCGCGGCGTTGCGGCGACCAACCGGCGAGCCGCCGACAGCCAGACCACCGAGAGCACCAACGACGGCGCCGATGCCGGCACCGCCCGCCGTGTTCGACATCTTCTGCTCACCCGTATAGGGATCAGTGGTGGTGCAGGCGGAAAGATAGGTGCCGCAAAGGACGACGATCGCGATTTTTTTGATCATTTTTCTGGATGCTCCGAGAGGTTCAGGAGGTATGACAGTGGAATTCAGGCCGTTGCAACTTACGCATTACTCCGCCGCATCTTTCTGGCCAAAACGCTTTTTGATGTAGTCGATCACAAGCGCTTCAAAATCGGCGGCGATGTTGGGACCACGCAGGGTGAGAGCCTTTTCGCCATCGATGAAAACAGGTGCAGCCGGGCTTTCGCCGGTTCCGGGCAGTGAAATGCCGATATCGGCATGTTTGCTTTCACCGGGGCCGTTGACGATGCAGCCCATGACGGCGACGTTGAGCGCCTCGACCCCTGGATATTTCTCACGCCAGATCGGCATGTTCTTGCGAATGTCGTTCTGGATGTTCTGCGCCAGTTCCTGAAATACCGTGGACGTGGTGCGCCCGCAGCCGGGACATGCCGCAACAACAGGAATGAACTGCCGAAAGCCCATGACCTGCAGCAGTTCCTGCGCCACCTGCACCTCGCGGGTGCGGTCGCCATTCGGCTCAGGCGTCAGCGAAACGCGGATCGTATCGCCAATGCCATGCTGCAGCACGTAACCCATGGCAGCTGACGAAGCGACGATGCCCTTCGAACCCATGCCCGCCTCGGTCAAGCCCAAATGCAGGGCGTGATTGGATCGTTCCGACAGCATCGAATAAACGGCGATCAGGTCCTGCACCTGACTGACCTTGGCCGACAGGATGATGCGGTTGCGCGGCAGGCCGATCTCTTCGGCAAGCTCGGCGGAAATCAGTGCCGACTGAACGATGGCTTCCCGCGTAACCTGACGGGCGGAGAGCGGAAAACCCTGCTCCTTGTTTTTGTCCATCAGCGTCGTCAGCAGTTCCTGATCGAGCGACCCCCAGTTGACGCCGATGCGGACGGGCTTGTCATAACGGATCGCCATTTCGACGATCTCGCCGAACTGCTTATCCTTCTTGTCCTTGAAACCGACATTGCCGGGATTGATGCGGTATTTGGCCAGCGCTTCCGCACAGGCCGGATGATCGGCCAGAAGCTTATGGCCGATATAGTGAAAATCACCGATCAGCGGCACATCCATGCCAAGTCGTAGCAGCCGCTCGCGGATTTTCGGCACGGCGGCAGCACTTTCGTCTCGGTCGACGGTAATGCGCACCATTTCCGAACCGGCCTGGAAAAGTGCCGCCACTTGGCGGACGGTGGCGTCGATGTCAGCCGTATCGGTATTGGTCATCGACTGCACCACGACGGGTGCACCGCCTCCCACGATAACGCCGCCTACGTCGACAGCGACGGATGCGCGGCGGGGCTTCGGGTCGTAATCGGCAGGTGAATTCATGGCGGTCTCTGGAGCTTGCGGCAAGGTCTTGCAATTGAGGTGAAACAAGGGGGCTTGCTTGTCAACACCCAACGCGCTGGAGCTTCTACTTTACCGCAATCATGGCAAAATTCGAGACGCCTATTCCTTGCCCGCACCATCCGCATGGCGGGCGAGCCGCGAAAGCAGCAAAACCACCACATGCAGCAGAGGCAGCGCCATGAAGACACTGGCAAGGCCGGTATGTTCGGCAATGAAGCCGATGGCGGACGGTGCCACCAAGATACCGGAGTAACCCATGGTGGTAACGACCGAAAGGCCGATTCCCGGTGCCAGCCCCGGCATATTGCCTGCGGCCGAAAAGGCGATGGGCACCATGTTGGAAATGCCTATGCCGGCAATCGCAAAGCCAATGATGGCGATGGTGGAGTTGCCCGCAACACCGGCAATGATGAGGCCGATGATCGACATGGCCGAGCAGAACCGTAGGGTCGTCACAGCGCCAAAGCGGTCACGCACCAGGTCACCGGCAAAACGCATCGCCGCCATAGTCATGGAAAAGGCTGCGAAGGCAAAACCGGACTGCGATACGGAAGCGCCGAGTTCATTGCGCAGATAAAGCGCACCCCAGTCGAGAATGGCCCCTTCCGGGATCATCGAGAACAGCGCCATCAGGCCGATGATCCAGGGCAGTGGCGTCAGCGGCAGGCCACCTTTCGGGCGCTCCTCCTCAGGGTGCGGACGGTCCGCCAGAACCCGCGGCCACGCAATGACCAGAAGCACGAGCGCGATGACGGTAAGTGCAATCGCGTGACCCTGCACACCGATGGCGGTGATGAGGTAACCGCCGAGACCGGCCCCGATGAGGCCACCGAGGCTCCAGAAGGCATGACAGGACGACATGATCGCCCGACGCATATCGCGCTCCACCGCCACGGCATTGGCATTCATCGCGACATCCATCGCACCCGTCAGCCCGCCAAACAGGAAGACCGCAATCACCCCTGCCCAGACGGTGCCGGCCCAGGAAATGAAAAGCAATGTGGGCAGAAAGATCGCGGCGGTGACGAGGCTCACCGTACGCGAGCCGAAACGGGCGATCTGCGACCCGGCAATCGGCATGAAAACCAGCGAACCGATACCGAAAACCAGAATGATCAGGCCGAGCGCACTTTCGCTGAGGGACAGGCGTGCGGCAAACTCCGGAATCTTGGGCGCCCATGACCCCATCATGAAGCCGTTCATCAAAAACAGCAGCGAAACGCCAAGCCTGTGCCGCGTCAGATAGGATGAGCGTGTGCCTGTCGGCGAAAATGTCGTGGGGCCATTCATCGGCAATATCCTTCAGACTTGACCATAAGAAAACGGGGCAGCGTCATCTTCGCCGCAATAGACGTCTACGCCTTGTGCCGAAAGCGACTCGACCAAGGCACGGTCGGCATCCCGTTCCAGCACGAGGCAAAGTGGTGGGGAAAAATCATGGACGTGGAAAGCGGCCTTGTGGCCGAGCTTTTCCGTGGTGATGGCGGCGATCACCCGCTGGCTGGCACTACAGGCAAGCCGCTTGAACACCGCATCTTCGAAAACATCCGCCGAAAGGCCCGTCTCCGCCGCAACGCCGCAAACACCGAGGACGCACAGATCTGGCCGCATCAGTTCAAGCTGTCGAAGCGCCATGGCATCAATCGCCGCACCAACGGCAGGATCGACCTTGCCGCCAATCAGCACCAGATCGATATCGGCCCGCCCCGTCAGCTCGGCGGCTATGGCGGGCGTATTCGTCACTACGGTCAGATTGAGCCCGGCCGGTATCGCTCGTGCAATGGCAAGATTGGTCGACCCGGCATCGATGAAAACCACCATGCCCGGTTCAATGAGCGGAACGACGGCGCGCGCCAGCATGGCCTTGCGGTCAGCATCCTCGGTAATCCGCGTTTTGAGCGGCACCGTCGTGCTGTCGGAAAGCAGCGCTCCGCCATAAACGCGAAGGCATTCCCCCCGCGCCGCCATCTCGCGCAGGTCGCGGCGCACCGTGTCTTCGGAAACGCCGAAATTGTGGGCCAGATCCTGCGCCAGCACACGGCCGCTTTGCCGCAACTGCGCCAGGATGAGCGCCTGCCGCTCACTGACGAAATGATCACTCATTAGGACTCATGCATAAACAAGAATAAACGTGCACGAACATGCATAATCAAGTTTCTGCCAGCGCGCAATAAAAAACGCCCGCCGGGAAGGCGGGCGTCTGTAACTCTATTGGCGATGAGCTACGCCGTTATTCAGCGTAGGAGATCAACAGGTCCTTGGCATCGATCTGGTCACCGGGCTTCACCAGAACTTCAGTGATCTTGCCGTCGCGTTCGGCATGCAGCGCCGTTTCCATCTTCATGGCCTCGATGGAGAGCAGCACGTCGCCGGCCTTGACCTCCTGACCTTGGTTGATGAAGACGCGGCTGATGACACCAGGCATCGGCGCGCCGATATGGGACGCATTGCCGGGTTCTGCCTTGCGGCGCACCGCAGAGCCGGAGGCACCATGGGCGCGATCCGGCACCTTGATGCGGCGCGGCTGGCCGTTGATCTCGAAGAACACCGTCACCATGCCCTTATCGTCAATGCCGGACGAAGCCTGATTGACGATGACGAGCGTCTTGCCGCGCTCGATATCCGCAAACAGCTCTTCACCATCCTCCATGCCGTAGAAATAGGCATGGGTGGGCAGCACGGAGACCGGGCCGTAGGTCTCGGCGGTCAGCGCGAAGTCGGTGAACACCTTCGGATACATCAGATAGGAGGCAAACTCGAAGTCATCGACCTTACGCTCCAGCTTGGTCTCGATCACCTGCCGTTCGGCATCGAGATCGGCATCTTCCAGAAGCGAACCCGGACGAACCGTGTAAGGCTTTTCACCCTTCAGCGCCTTCTTCTGCAGCGCTTCCGGCCAGCCACCCGGCGATTGGCCAAGATCGCCCTTCAGCATGGAGACGACAGAGTCCGGGAAGGAAACCTCCTTATCCGGGTTTTCGACATCGGCCACCGTCAGATCCTGGCTGACCATCATCAGCGCCATGTCGCCGACGACCTTGGAGGACGGCGTCACCTTGACGATATCGCCGAACATCCTGTTGGCATCGGCATAGGCCTGCGCCACCTCATGCCAGCGGCTTTCGAGACCCAGCGAACGGGCCTGTTCCTTGAGGTTGGTGAACTGGCCGCCCGGCATTTCATGCAGATAGACTTCCGAGGCAGGCCCTTTGAGGTCGCTCTCGAACGCCGCATATTGATTGCGCACGGCTTCCCAATAGAAGGAAATGCGGCGAATCCATTCGGTATCGAGACCCGTATCGCGTTCCGATCCGGAGAGTGCTTCCACGATCGAGCCGAGGCAGGGCTGCGACGTATTGCCCGAGAAGGCATCCATCGCGGCATCGACGGCGTCGACGCCGGCATCCACCGCCGCAAGAACGGTCGCGGCGGAAATACCCGATGTATCGTGGGTATGGAAGTGGATCGGCAGACCGGTCGCCTCGCGCAACGCCTTGAACAGAACCTTGGCGGCAGCCGGTTTCAGCAGGCCCGCCATATCCTTGACGGCGATGATATGGGCGCCGGCCTTTTCCAGCTCGATCGCGAGGTTGGTATAATATTTGAGATCATATTTCGGACGTGCCGAATTCAGGAGATCGCCGGTGTAGCAGATGGTTGCCTCGCAGAGCTTGTTCTCCTCGGCAATAGCATCCATCGACACCCGCATATTCTCCACCCAGTTCAGGCAGTCGAACACGCGGAAAAGATCGACGCCGCCCCTTGCGGCCTGACGGACAAAATACTTCACGACATTATCGGGATAGTTCTTGTAACCGACGCCGTTGGCACCACGCAGAAGCATCTGCAACAGCAGGTTCGGCGCACCTTCGCGGATGAGCGACAGGCGCTCCCACGGGTCTTCCGTCAGGAAGCGCATGGAAACGTCGAAGGTCGCACCACCCCAGCATTCCAGCGACAGAAGCTGCGGCAGCGCCTTGGAATAAACGCTGGCAACGCGGGCGATATCATGGGTACGGACGCGGGTGGCCAACAGCGACTGATGTCCGTCGCGCATGGTCGTATCCGTGACCAGCACGCGCTTTTCGTTGCGCATCCAGTCGGCAAAGCCCTTCGGGCCGAGCGTGTCCAGCAATTGCTTGGTGCCATCAGGCGTCGGCGCATCGATATAGGGCACGATGGGCTTTGCGGCCTTTTCCGCAGGCTTCGCACGACCCTTGGTTTCCGGGTGACCGTTGACGGTCACATCGGCCAGATAGGTCAGAAGCTTGGTGGCGCGGTCCTGACGCTTGACCTGCGCGAACAGCTCCGGCGTCGAATCGATGAAGCGCGTCGTATAGGTGTTGTTGCGGAAACTGTCGTGACCGATGATGGCTTCGAGGAAGGTGAGGTTGGTCGCAACGCCGCGGATACGGAATTCGCGTAGCGCTCGATCCATGCGGCTGATCGCTTCATCCGGCTGCGGCGCCCAGGCCGTGACCTTGACGAGCAGCGGATCGTAATAACGGGTGATGACGGCGCCGGTATAGGACGTGCCGCCATCCAGACGGATGCCGAAACCGGAAGCCGAGCGATAGGCGGTGATGCGGCCATAATCCGGGATGAAATTGTGCTCCGGGTCTTCCGTCGTGATGCGGCACTGAAGCGCGTGACCGTTGAGGCGGATATCCTCCTGGCGCGGAACGCCGGATTCCGCCGTGCCGATGGCAGCACCTTCGAGAATATGGATCTGCGCCTTGACGATGTCGATGCCGGTCACGACTTCGGTGACGGTATGCTCCACCTGGATACGCGGATTGACCTCGATAAAGTAAAATTTGCCGGTATCGGCATCCATCAGATATTCGACAGTGCCGGCACCGATATAGTTGGTCGCGGCTGCGATCTTAAGGGAATAGGCGGCCAGTTCCTGGCGCTGCGCTTCGGAGAGATACGGTGCGGGCGCGCGCTCGACCACCTTTTGATTGCGTCGCTGGATAGAACAATCGCGCTCGAACAGATGCACGACATTGCCATGCGTATCGCCGAGAATCTGGCTCTCGACATGGCGGGCGCGCTCGACGAGCTTTTCCAGATAAACTTCGTCCTTGCCGAAGGCGGCCTTCGCCTCGCGCTTGGCTTCAGTCACCTCACGGGCGAGGTCTTCCTTTTTGCGAATGGCGCGCATGCCGCGGCCACCACCGCCCCAGGAGGCCTTCAGCATAACGGGATAACCGATTTCATCGGCCATGCGCTCCACTTCCGCTATATCGTCAGGCAGCGGATTGGTGGCGGGAACAACGGGGACATCAACCGAAATCGCCAGATTGCGGGCGGCGACCTTGTTACCGAGCTGGCGCATCGTATCCGGCGTCGGGCCGATGAAGGTGATGCCTGCCTTTTTGCAGGCCTCCACGAATTCAGGGCTTTCGGACAGAAGACCATAACCGGGATGGATCGCATCCGCTCCGGAGAGCTTGGCCACGCGGATAACCTCCTCGATCGAAAGATAGCTCTCGATCGGTCCCATATCCTTGGCGAGATGCGGACCTCTGCCGACCTGATAGGATTCGTCCGCCTTGAAGCGGTGCAAAGACAGCTTGTCCTCTTCCGCCCAAATCGCAACGGTTTTGATCCCAAGCTCGTTCGCTGCCCGGAAAACGCGGATCGCAATTTCGGATCGGTTGGCAACAAGTATTTTCGATATCTTCAAGACGGTCTCCCCACACGCCAAAACAGAATTCTGCTGCACTGCGGAATAAAGCAGCAAAACCAAGTCTTGGAAAGGGCAATTCCGGCGAGAACTGTCCTGTTTGCGCTAGCTCAACAGACCGTGGCGAAAAGCAAGCGCTACGGTGTGCTGCCGGTTCTTGGCACTGAAACGACGTTGGATTCCGTTGATGTACCAATCGACAGTGTGGTTTGAGATCGATAGCTGGCGTCCGATTTCGGTGGAGGTCATGCCATCCGCCATCAGCGCCAGCACCTCCATTTCGCGTCGCGTGAGTTCGAGGGCGGAAACGTCAGGGGCGTTGCTGAAGCCATGGGCCTGCCCGGAAAGATCGAGCAGCCGCCAGAAGACGGCGCGGGTGGCCGCATCGAGGAGTTCTACGTGCAAGGAGGGCAATTGCCGATCCGGGCCACCAATGAAGACCGCACCGATGAATCCCGCGCGGCCATGCACGGGAAAGGCATAACCGCCCTGAAGGCCGTATCGCCCGGCATCGTGAAAAAACACGCTTGCCCTTTTGCGATGCATTGCACGCGGCAGGCCCTCAAGCGCTTCTTTCCACTGAAACGGCTTGTGCACCATGCCGATCACCTTGCGAACGGGATCAACGAGATTGTATTTCTTGGCCCTGTAAACCTCCAGCCAGCCATCAGGAAGATGCTCTGCGAGAATCTGGCCGGCATTGGCAAGTTCGCCGGTCATGCGTCTGCTGACGAGAAAATACTCGAAGCCATATTCGCGAATGAGCTTGGCAAATTCGGAGCGAACGCGGTCGGCGCTTCCTGCCTGAGAGCACGCAGAGATGAAATGAAGAATATCATGCATAAAGACACGGGGTCCGGGCTTGGCTTGAAGGGATGACACGAGGACAAGGTCCCGCGATGACGTCATGTTACTCGGGCGCCGGTCGGTTCAGATTGAACATATCGTCGTTAGCAATCCCTGAAACGAAGATGCGAAATCTTGTGGTGGCAGGCCCCCGGGAAACATCGGGTTCAGTTTTTTCGGTTCGCACGGGCGGCCAATTTGTTAAGCCGCCATTCAGACAGAAAGAGCGATAATTACACAAATTTCGCCGTCTCATGCAACCTTGCTAAAGTGGCATTGCGTTGAGGCCGAACAATCAACCGCTTGAAAAGACGCTCGGACTGGATTGAAAATTTGACCTTGTTTCAGGTTTACACACGCGCTCTGCGCTATCTGACCGTTCATAAATGGCGTGTAGCCGTTGTCGTCATCGCCAACGTCATTCTTGCAGCGATCACCATCGCCGAACCGGTGCTGTTCGGCCGTATCATTGACGCCATTTCCTCCGGCACCAATGTCACGCCCATTCTCATCCTGTGGGCGGGTTTCGGCGTCTTTAATACCGTCGCTTATGTCGCGGTCGCCCGCGAGGCAGACCGTCTGGCCCATGGCCGGCGCGCGACGCTGCTCACGGAAGCCTTCGGGCGCATCATCTCGATGCCGCTCTCCTGGCACCATCTGCGCGGCACGTCCAATGCCCTGCACACACTGCTGCGCGCCAGCGAAACGCTGTTCGGCCTGTGGCTGGAATTCATGCGCACGCATCTTGCCACCTTCGTGGCGCTGATGCTGCTCATCCCGACTGCCATGTCCATGGACCTGCGCCTGAGCTTCGTGCTGATCGGCCTTGGTATCGTCTACTGGTTCATCGGCAAGTGGGTGATGGGTCGCACCAAAGACGGCCAGGCTTCGGTCGAGGAGCATTATCACAGCGTTTTTGCCCATGTCAGCGATTCCATCAGCAACGTGTCGGTACTGCACAGCTACAACCGCATCGAGGCTGAAACGAAAGCGCTGAAATCCTTCACCGAAAAGCTGCTGAGCGCGCAATATCCGGTACTCGACTGGTGGGCCTTCGCCAGTGCGCTGAACCGCACGGCCTCCACCGTTTCGATGATGATCATCCTCGTCATCGGTACCGTGCTGGTGAAGAACGGCGAATTGCGCGTGGGTGACGTCATCGCCTTCATCGGCTTCGCCAATCTCCTGATCGGCCGTCTGGACCAGATGCGCCAATTCGTGACGCAGATTTTCGAAGCCCGCGCCAAGCTCGAAGACTTCTTCGTACTGGAAGATTCGGTCAAGGAACGGGAAGAGCCGGGCGACGCCCGCGAGTTGTCGAATGTCTCCGGCACCGTCGAGTTCCGCAACGTCAATTTCGGTTTCGCCAACACCAAGCAGGGCGTTCACGACGTCTCGTTCACGGCCAAGGCCGGCGAGACCATCGCGATCGTCGGACCGACCGGTGCCGGCAAGACCACGCTGATCAACCTTCTCCAGCGTGTCTACGACCCTGATTCTGGCCAGATTCTGATCGACGGCACAGATATTTCAACGGTCACGAAAAACTCGCTGCGCAACTCCATCGCGACAGTGTTCCAGGATGCCGGCCTGCTGAACCGCTCCATCCGCGAAAACATCCGCCTCGGCCGTGAAACGGCCACCGACGCGGAAGTCGTGGAAGCAGCAGCAGCAGCGGCGGCAACGGATTTCATCGACAGCCGCATCAACGGCTACCTGACCCAGGTGGGCGAGCGCGGTAACCGCCTCTCCGGCGGTGAGCGCCAGCGTATCGCCATTGCCCGTGCGATCCTGAAGAACGCGCCTATTCTGGTTCTTGACGAGGCGACCAGTGCGCTGGACGTGGAAACCGAGGCCCGCGTGAAGGCCGCCGTGGACGCTCTTCGAAAGAACCGCACGACCTTCATCATCGCTCACCGCCTTTCAACGGTCCGCGACGCCGATCTCGTCCTGTTCCTCGATCAGGGCCGGGTCATCGAGAAGGGCACGTTCGATGAGCTGACCCAGCGCGGCGGTCGCTTCACCTCGCTGCTGCGCACCAGCGGCCTGCTGACGGAAGACGAAAGCCAGCAGCCGCGACCGAAGGCCATAGCCTCCTGAGACCTTGGCCGAGGCAACAAAGATAAGGGCGGGCAGCATTGTCCGCCCTTTTTCTTTGCGCGCCCTACGAAACTCTCGGACGTGGCGCAGAGGTCCTTCAATCAAGCAGGTAACCGCGTCGAAAGATGCCTTCCTCAGTCGGATGCACCATCTCCAGCCGGCAAAGAATGCGCCGCCCACTCGTTTTCAGGAATTTCCGCTCCGACCGAGAATTCGAAAGAAACGACCGTTTCCAGGTCCGGCGTAACGTCACATCTGAACCTGATATTGTACCAGTGTTGTTTGCTCCGAAGGGCCGCCCCATTCGCAAGGAGTGTGAGGCCGGACAACTTGGTGTCCTTCATAGCATAAGCGACGACGAAATCGGGCTGAAAGCTGGGATTCCATCTGTACACTTGCTCCATCGCTTCAACATTACAGAGCTGAATAACACGATCGTCCGTGGTGAGTTGCCTTAGCGCGACCAACGCCGCCTTGCTCCGCGGATCTGCCAGTAGTTTGGCGGAAAACAGCTCTTTGGGTCGAACCATTACATCGGGTTCCGGCGCGACTTTTGAAGCCTCGACTACCCCCTGCGTCTCAACCAATGTTGATGGCAGATCGGGTATAACCTCCTTTTGTGGGACAGAAGACGGTCGCGTGGTTGACGGCTCCCTGAGAATTTCGACTGCAATGCTTTGTTCCAACGGCGGCGGCAAAGTTTTTTTTATCAGAAGGGGAGCAAATGCGATTACCGCCGCCAGATGAAGCATGAGGGAGACCGCGACGCTGCCCCATCCTACACCAGGGTTCCGTCGACTACTTTTTTCCATCATCAACGAAGTGACCACCCGAATAGTCTATCGTGCCATTCAACCACTTTGCAGCACTTCACCACATCTGCGGCACTATTCCTGATGCTTCCAGTTCACACATGATCCAAACGTAACTGCTGCTTTTGGCTTCACGCTATCACTTTCCGACACCCATCGCGATCTAGCTTAGCCCTAGAGCCAGATCTTCGAAACCCCCTTAAAAATAAGGCCCCTGCGTCACCGCAGAGGCCTGATGTCAAAGACGTGAAACATATCGTCTCAATCGAAGGGGATAACCCCATCACCCGACGCCAGGTCCTTACCATCGACGGACACGGAGACGTCCGCCGTGCCGGCCTTGCGGCTGACGGCAATGTCTCTAACCTTGCCGTCGAGCGTAATCCTGATCGAGAAACCGCTCCAGTCTTCCGGCAGCGACGGCGCAATATGAAGCTTGCCGTCCGTGCGGGTGATGCCGAGAATACCCTCGACAGCGGCACGATAGAGCCAGCCGGCAGAACCGGTGTACCAGCTCCAGCCGCCACGGCCCGCATAGGCGCCTTCACCGTAAACATCCGCAGTCACCACGTAGGGTTCGACCCGATAGGTTTCCGACGATGCCGCATCCAGCGCATGATTGACCGGGTTAAGCAGCTTGAAGCAGTTCCAGGCCTCCTGCGCGCGGCCCTGTTTGGCAAGCGCAAGAACCACCCAGGTTGCCGCATGGGTATATTGTCCGCCGTTTTCGCGCACACCCGGCGGATATCCCTTGATGTAGCCGGGATCATGCGGCGCACGCGAGAAGGGCGGTGTGAACAGCCGGATGATACCGGTCTTTTCATCAACCAGATGCTCCATGACGGCGTCCATCGCCTGGCGTGACCGGCCTTCCTCACCCTCGCCGGAGAGAACGCTCCAGCTCTGGCCGAGCGAATCGATCTGGCATTCCTCGCTGCTGGCCGAACCAAGCGGCGTGCCGTCATCGAAATAACCGCGACGATAATAGCTGCCGTCCCAGCCGGCTGTTTCCAGCGTCTGGCGCAGCTTCTCACGGTGCGACGCCCATTTTCCGACCCGGTCGGTATCGCCGCGCTTCTCGGCGATCTCGATGAAATCACGAAGCGCACCGGCGAGGAACCAGCCGAGCCAGACGCTCGTACCCTTGCCGCCGACACCCACACGGTTCATGCCGTCGTTCCAGTCGCCGCCGAGGATCAGCGGCAGGCCGTTCTCCCCGGTGCGATGGATAGCAAGATCAAGCGCCAGCGCCGCATGTTCGTAAAGCGTGGCAGATCTCTCACTCGTTTCCGGCTGGAAGAAAGCATCGTGCTGACCTGGCATCAATGCCGGCCCCTTCAGGAAGGGAATGCTCTCGTCAAGGATAGCGATGTCGCCCGTGGCCGAGACATATTGGTTGATCGCATAAGCGAGCCAGACCACGTCATCGGAGATGGTCGTGCGGACACCGGCACCCGTCAGCGGCAACCACCAGTGCTGCACATCGCCTTCCGGGAACTGGCGGCCTGCCGCGCGCAGAATCTGCGTACGGGCGAGATCCGGCTGATAGAGCAGGAATGCCAGCGTATCCTGCAACTGGTCACGGAAGCCGAAGGCGCCGCTCGACTGGTAAAAGGCGGTGCGCGCCAGAATGCGGCAGGCCAGCGCCTGATATGGCAGCCAGTTATTGACCATGTGGTTGAAGCCGGCATCGGGCGTAGAGACCTGCAACTGGCCGGTAAAGCCCGTCCAGAATGCCTTGCTTTCTTCCAGCACAGAGAGGAAGTCCGCCTGGCGAACATCCTTCACCAGCGCTTCGGCCTCTTCCGCATTGTCGGCATCGCCGAGAATGAAGGTCATGTGCCTTTCTTCGCCCGGCTTCAGGTGGATTTCCTGCATCAGCACGGCGCAGGGATCACCATCAACCTCGGTGGTGCCGCTCAGCGCCGCACCGGCCACGATGCCCTGCGGGGCCTGTGCCGAACCGAAGCGGCCGATAAATTCCCGGCGGCTGGTGGTAAAGCCACTTGCCTCGCTGTCGAGTGTCAGGAACGAGGTGCGGGCGCTATAGTCGATGCTGTAGGGGTTCGACGCGAAGATCGCGTTGCTGCCCGCATCATGCCTGCTCAGGATGAACGGCGCGGATTTCTGGCCGTTATTGCCGAGCACCCACTCCACATAGGCATAGACCTTCAGACGACGGCTTTTCGAACCCTTGTTGCGGACGATGACCTGCGAGAACTTGACCGGCTTTTCACGGTCAACGGTCTGCGTCAGCTCGACTTCGAGCGTATCCGCCACGCCCGTCAGGATGGAATAACCGAGACCGTGGCGGGTTTCGAACATGGCTTCGGGATCGCGCGACAGCGCGGCACAGGGCGTATAGAGCTTTCCTGTTTCCGCATCGGCGACATAGAAGGCCTCACCCGGCCGGTTGATGACCGGGTCATTGGTCCAGGGTGTCAACTGGTAGTCGCGCGAATTGCGGCTCCAGCTGAAACCGGCGCCTTCGGCCGAAATATGGAAGCCGAAATTCTCGTTCGAGATAACGTTGATCCATGGATGCGGCGTAGACTGCCCGCCGTTCAGGCGCACCACATATTCCTGGCCGTTCTTGGCAAAGCCGCCGAAACCGTTCCAGAAATCGAGATCGCCCGCGTCCTCGACCGGCTCCGCAACGGGGAAGGCCGGCACGGGCAGACGGGCCTGCGCAGCATCAGAGGTGCCGTCAGGACCGCGATTGGCCGCAAACAGCGAGACCGCGCGGTTGATCTGGTCGACGATCTTGCCGTTGCGCACATGCAGGACGACGCGGGAAGCGGCGAGAAGCGCACTCCATGTCTCTTCGTCCATCAGGTCGCGGCGCACGGAGAAGACGTGTGGGCGACCGCCATCGGCAGGATTGATGCGACGTTGCGTCTCGGAAATATGATCGAGCGCATGCTGCATGTCCTGTGCATAGGATGCAGCCCGTTCGTTGACGATGACGAGATCGAAGATCACGCCGCGCGAACGCAGATATTCGTGGGCGCTCAGCGCCTCGCGGGCGATATCCATGTCCATATCGTCGTTGATGCGCAGGCTGAAGATCGGGAAATCGCCCGAAATGGCAAGCGGCCACAGAGCGCGCTGCGAGGCGAGGCCCGTTTTCAGCGTTTCCGAATCCGCACGCAGATGCATGTCGGGATACGTCAGATAACGACCGAGATGCTGGAAAGCGGCCGCCTGCTGCGAGGTGACACCGACATGGCGCATCTGCACCTGTGTGCGCGTCCAGGCATGCACGAGTTCATGGGCGAAGGCATCCGGATGACGATAACGGTCGATCGCCTTGTCGACTTCCTCGCGGCTCGGAGCGGCAATCGTCCAGAAGATCACGCTCACCTTCTTGCCCGCCGGCACCCGCACGGTGCGCCGCAGCGACAGGATCGGATCCAGCGTGAAACCGTCGGAGCTGGAGAGCGTCGCACCGGCATCGAAGGCCGCCGCTTCGCGCAGCGACCGTCCGCGACCGATGAACTTGGCGCGATCCGTTTCGAATTCCGTCGGGCGCGACGGGCCGGCATTGTCGGCGGCCAGATGCGCGATGACGGTGCCGGGCTCGGTCGGGCTGCGGCGGTTGCGCCAGGCGCGGATGACATCACCGCGGCGGCCGATTTCCGTCTGCACGAACATGCGCGAGAACAGCGGATGGGCGTTGTCATCATCCTCAGACGCGATGACCGGCTCCATATAGGAGGTCACTTCAATGTAGCGATCCTCGGAACCGACGTTCAGCAGGGTGATACGGCGGCCTTCGGCATCATGCTCGGTGGCGACGATACACTCGACCACGCTCTGCAGATCACCTGTTGTCTTGTGGAACTCGGCCTTGTCATCGGTGAAGATCGTCTTGGTCTTTTCACCCTCGATGACACGCGGCTCAGCCGTCGCACTCCACCATTGTCCATTGGTGGTGTCGCGCAGGAAGATGAAGGTGCCCCACCGGTCGTCGGTCGGATCGGCCTTCCAGCGGGAAATCGCCTGTCCGTTCCACTTCGAATAACCGGCACCCGTCGAGGTGAGCATGGTCGAATAATGGCCGTTCGAGAGGAACACCACCTCGCGGTCGCGCACCGCCGGATCGGCAATGGAGCGCACTTCCGCACGCAACAGGTCGGCCTGTTCCTTGCCGGGGGTTTCCGGCTCGTATTTGGCGCTCATGACCGGCACTTCGCGCGGTGCTTTTTCCTGAAGCAGCAACTCGGCCGCTTCGATCACCGGATCGGAGTGGAACAGTTCGCGCAGCACGCCATCAAAGGCAACGTTGGCAACGGCCGCAATCGACATGCCGTGATGGTGGGCATAATAGTTGTAAACCACCGCACAGACCTTGCCATCAGGCACACGTGTCGGCGTGAAGTCCACCGCATCGTGGAAACCATACTGGCCAAGCGCGCCAAGCTTGCGCAGCTTGTCGAGGTTCTCAAGCGCACCGTCAGGGTCATATTGGCTGGCGAGGATCGAGGCGTAAGGCGCGATCACCGCATTCTGGCCGAGGCCACGCTTGAGGCCAAGCGTCGGTACGCCGAAGTTGGTGTACTGGTAGTTCATGTTGTGATCGCGGGCGTTGAATGCCGCTTCGGAAATGCCCCAAGGCGTGCCGAGACGGCGGCCGTGGTTCATCTGTTCCTTGACGATCAGATTGTTGGTCTGGTTGAGAATGCCACCCTGACGCTCCTGCATGACGAGCGGCGGCATCAGATATTCGAACATCGAGCCCGACCAGGAGACTAAGGCACCCTGCGCACCGATCGGCACGACCTGGCGACCGAGACGGTACCAGTGTTCAGTCGGCAGATCGCCCTTGGCGATGGCAAACAGGCTGGTCAGGCGGCATTCGGAGGCCAGAAGGTCGTAGCACGCCTCGTCCAACTCCTTGCTTTCGACGCGATAGCCGATCGACAGAAGACGACGATCCTTGCGGTAAAGGAAGGTGAAGTCCATCGAGAAGGCGAGATTGCGGCTGCGGTCCCGCAGCGATGCGAGACGCTGGCGCAGCGGCTCCATATTGGTGAGGTCGATGGCGCTGTCGGAGATATGCGCCTCGCAGGATTCCACCAGCAATTGCGCCCAGCGGGTTACTTCCGCGCTCTGCGCAGACTTCACCTCATGATCGACATTGGTTGCGAGCTTCTGGATATCGCGTGCCAGCACTGCGAGATTGATGACGCGGATCGAGGCGAACTCGTGCTCGCGCTTGACGGAGGCCAGCGCATTGGAAAAGCCGATGATGCGCTCTTCGAGACGGCGATGCAGCGGACGCAGGGTCTTGCGGTTATCAGGCAGGGCTTTCAGCGTTTCGCGCAGAATACCGGCGACATCACCGATACCATCCAGATTGCCCTGAAGATGGGCGGACGGCGCTTCCGCCCAGTCGCGGCAGGCGGACGAAACCGCAATCAGGTGACCGGCGAGGTTGCCGCTGTCCACGGCCGAAACATAACGCGGTCCAAGCGTCTGCAAGGTGTCTGTGTGATACCAGTTGTAGAGATGGCCACGATGCTTCTCCATCTTTTCGACGGTCTGGATCGTGTTTTCGATCCGCTCCAGCGTATCGGCAAAGCTGATCCAGCCGAACTGGCGAGCCGAAATGACGGAGAGCAGATAGACGCCGATATTGGTGGGGGAGGTTCGCGAAGCAACAATCGGCTCCGGCGTTTCCTGGAAATTGTCCGGCGGCAGGTGGTTCTCCTGCGGCGTTACGAAAGCCTCGTAATAACGCCAGGTGCGGCGGGCGATCTTGCGCAGCTCGAAGGAGACGTGCTCGGAAACGAACAGCCGGTCTTCGGTTTCCGCCGACTGGCTGACATACCAGGCGACGGCGGGAGAGAGAACCCAGAGCAAAGTGAAAGGAATGCCGATCAGGAAGGCATTGTCGCCCGGCAGCGCCGCAAACAGAAGGCCGAGCATGGCCACGACAGGCGCATGCCACATCTGGCGGTAATAATCGATGATGCTGCCCTGTGCGCTGGACTGCATGCTGGCGGCCGTGCGCCATTCCAGCATCAGCTTGTGGCTGACCAGAAGGCGATAAAGCGAGCGGACAATCGCATCCGTCATCATGCAGGCGGCATCGGCAATGAAGACGATCCGCAGCGCAACCTGCGCATTGGTGGCGCGGATTTCCGACCAGATGGTATGGAAATGCGCCTGCGGCACGATGTCGGTGGAGCGCGGCACAAGGCCAGAGAGCAACGAGAGCGTGGGCGCGACAAACAGCGAGAAGATCAGCAGGATCTGCCAGATCAGCGCGCCGAGCGGATCCATGAAATACCAGCCGAGGATCGAGGCGAAGAACCAGGCGATCGGTGTCAGCGAGCGACGAAGATTATCGACCATCTTCCAGCGGCCGATGGCGGTAACGCCACGGGCACGGTCAATGATGAAGGGAAGCAGCTGCCAGTCGCCACGGGCCCAGCGATGCTGGCGCGAGACTTCCACCTCGTAGCGGGTCGGGAAATCCTCGACCAGTTCCACATCGGTCACCAGCGCGCAACGCGCGAAGGAGCCTTCGAGCAGATCGTGGCTGAGGATGGAATTCTCTTCGATCCGGCCCTTCAGCGCCGCTTCGAAGGCATCCACGTCATAAAGACCCTTACCCGTGAAGGTGCCTTCGGAGGTCAGGTCCTGGTAAACATCGGAAACGGTGAAGACATAAGGATCGATACCGCGATTGATCGAAAAGACGCGCTGGAAGACGGAGGCGTCCTTGCCTGTTGTCAGCGAAGGTGTAACACGCGGCTGCAACAGGCCGTAACCTTCCACGACACGACCGGAAACCGGGTCGATCTTGGGGCGGTTAATCGGGTGGTGCATCTTGCCGACGAGCTTGGTCACCGCGTCGCGCATCAGGCGCGTATCAGCATCCAGCGTCATGACATATTTGACATCGGCCGGGACGATATTCGCGCCGCCGAGGAAGGTCGTATCCTTGTCGCCACGCAGCAGCATGTTCAGCTCATGCAACTTGCCGCGCTTGCGCTCCCAGCCCATCCAGCACTCTTCGGCCGAATTATAGATACGGCGGCGATGCAGCAGGTAAAAACGTGTCTTGCCGTCAAAGGCATAACGGCTGTTCAGTGCCGCAAGCTCGCGCTTGGCATAGTCGAGGATTTCGAGATCCTCATCGGACTGCTCGTATGGCGCATCGCGCCAGTCGCTGACGAGCGAGAAATAGATCTCGCCATGCGGATTGGCGAGATAATGTACCTCGATATTGCGCATCATCTCGTCGACGCTGTCGCGGCTGGTCAGCATGCAGGGCACGGCGACCAATGTGCGAGCGTCCTCAGGGATGCCGTTCTTGAATTCGTATCCGACGAGCCGGAACGGCTTCACGAAGAAGGTGACGAGCGTGTTGAAGAGGCCGGTCGCGCCTTCGGATGCCGGCAATGCGAACATCAGCAGGAAGGCAGTGACGACATACCAGGGCATGCCCGCCTTTGCGAGGAACCAGCCGACCGCGAGCATGGCGACCGCCGTGATGAGAAGCACCGGCGCGGCGATGGCGAGCCAGTTGAACTTACGCATCGAGCGGACGATGTGCTGCGATGCGAGCGGCCGATACCCCAGCGCCTTTTCAAGCTCGAAGCGGCGCTGACCGACGAGCACCGAGCCGACATTGACGCGATGGTTCTCGTCAGCGCCAGCCGGCAGATCGGACCGCGCCATTTCGACGGCGGCACGCGCCACCTCCACTTCGGTCCTGGGTGAGCGGCGGGCCAGAAGTTCGATCGTGTTGCGATAGGTGTTGCGCGAACCGAAATCGAGAATCTCGTAGTCGGTTTCCTCGCGCAGGACCTTGTCGATATGGCTGACTTCCTCGAACCACACCGACCATTCGGTATCGTCGATTTCACGCAGGCTCTTGACGATGTTGCCCATCGTCACATTGCCGGACGCCAGGCGGTTATGTTCCGACATCATGACGTTTTCGGCATCGGTGCCGGCGGCATGCAGGCGTTCTTCGAGCCAGGCTACGGCAAAACCCGATGTCTGCGAACCGTTGCGCAGACGATAAAGGAACTGCGTCGCAAAGGTCGGATCATCGACCAGCGAATCGACCTGTTTCAGAAGTGCAGCCGAGGCTTCGGCATCGTTCAGCCGGATGATCTCGTCGACAACCTCATTCGCCTTCTGGCGCATACGGCGCGAGCGCTCGACGCGGATGGAGATACGGCGAAGATTTTCGATGAGGACGAAGCGGATAATCGAGGGCAGCGCCCACAATTCGCCGATCTGCAGCGTTTGCGATGTCTGGTAGCCATCCACCAGCGCCGTCATGTTCTCGCGCGAAACCGTGCTGTGGGTATGGGCGACATACAGCCAGCCGAGCGCCATGACTCGCGGAATGGTCACCCCGCCCACTGTCATCGTCGGCAGCTGGCGATAGAATTTGCGCGGAAAATCGCGCCGCACTTCCTGGATCGCCTCTTCGATGACGTAGTGGTTGTCGAGCAGCCATTCCGCCGCCGGCGTGATCGTTGCACCGTTTTCGGCGTCGACGGCCGTCGTGCGGTAAACCCGCAGGATTTCCTTTTCGTTCTCGCGGTGACGCTCGAAGAAATCGAATTCCATGAAGCCGGGAAGACTGTCGGCACCGTCGCGGGAAAGCGCGGCACCGGCATCATGCAGTTCCTCGATCGTCATATAGGACGCACGGATCGAATCGTTGTGATCGATCTGCTTCGTCTCGGAATCACGGGCGGCGGCGGTCGGGGTGATATGAAATGACATCGGGCTCGTATTCTGAACTGTATGGAAACTTGTTCGACTTGACCGGCATTTCGTTCACGGCGGGAACGCGCACGAAATCGGGCCACGCTATATTTATGACTTATCCTGAACCTTCGGTGAACCGGCAGAGCCGCCGCAGGAAGCGGATCGTCAAACGGTGAATATCCTCAGGCATGGCATTTGGCGGCGCAGTCCGTCGCATATCCCTGCAAAGCCGGGGATTGGTGCGAACAACGGGGTTTCGACGACAGGAAAATTTTGTCCTCCGGCCCGGCAAAGCCGTTCCCACCGAATTTCTCACCTTCCCCCACGGCGAAAATTGTTGGCGCAACGTCCGATAGTCCCCCTTTGACACCTGAAGGGCAACGCGAGGCCGATAGAGCCTGCGCTACATCCGAAAGGAGCTAATGCCCCAGGACGTCAATAGTTCCATGCCACCTGTGGCGATGCGATGCAAGCGCCGAATTTCAGGGGCTTTCGCCATGGCGAAGAGCACTTTAGAATAAATTTATATGCTGATATGTCCGATGGGAAATACACCGAGACAGAACGGCGTAGCCAGGGACTTCGAAAATGACCAGACAGACCGCAAACATCGCTTCCTTTGCCAACCATATGCCTGATGTGGTGGCGATCCGCCGCCATCTGCACCGTCACCCCGAGATCGGTCTTTCGGAATTCAAGACGTCGGATTTCATTGCCGAACAGCTGGTGGAAATGGGCTACGGGGTGACGCGCGGGCTTGCCGGAACCGGCATCGTCGCGACGCTCCGAAACGGTGACAGCACCCGCACGCTCGGCATTCGCGCCGACATCGACGCACTGCCGATCCACGAGGAAACCGGGGCGGACTATGCCAGCACCCATCAGGGCGTCATGCACGCCTGCGGTCATGACGGCCACACGGCCATGTTGTTGGGAGCAGCGAAGATCATCGCCGAACGCAGGAATTTCGATGGTACCCTGCGTCTGATCTTCCAGCCGGCCGAGGAAAATTTCGGCGGCGCCCGCATCATGATCGAGGACGGCCTGTTCGAGCGCTTCCCGTGCGATGCCGTCTTTGCCCTGCATAATGATCCCGGCCTGCCCTTCGGACAATTCGTGCTGCGCGATGGGCCGATCCTTGCCGCCGTCGACGAATGCAAGATAACCGTCAAGGGGTATGGCGGCCACGGCGCCGAACCGCAGGATGCGGCCGATCCCATCGTTGCCGGCGCGAGCATCATCATGGCGTTGCAGACGGTGGTGTCGCGCAATATCCACCCGCAACTCTCAGCGGTCGTCACCGTCGGCGCATTCCATGCCGGTGTTGCCAGCAACGTCATTCCCGAAACGGCGGAGATGCTGTTGACCATCCGCTCCTTCGATCCGGGCGTACGCGACGAGCTGGAAAAGCGTATCCGAACAATTGCCGAAGGCCAGGCGGTGAGTTACGGCATGAGCGTTACCATCGATTACGAGCGCGGTTATAACGCAACCGTCAATCATAAGGCGGAAACGGATTATGTCGCCGATCTCGCCCGCCGTTTTGCCGGACCGGAGAAGGTTCTGGAAATGAAGCGTCCATCGATGGGTGCCGAAGACTTCGCCTATATGCTGGAAAAGCGGCCGGGCTGCTATTTCTTCCTCGGCACCGCGCGCACCGATAACGATCCGCCACTGCACCATCCGAAATTCGATTTCAACGACGAGATTCTGCCGATCGGAACCACCTTCTGGGTGGATCTGGCGGAGGATTATCTGAAAGCGCGATAAACATAAAAAGGCCGGTCGGAGGAGCGACCGGCCTTTATTCTCAACTTGCCTGAAAACCAGGGAGGATCAGGGAACGAGACCGAATATGACAGCAGCAACGAAGGCCATGCACACGCCGACAAGAGCCGCATGAACGGAATCTCTCCAGTTGCGCGGCGACTGGGGCTGCGAAACAAAGTCTTTTACTTTTCCTGCCTTGGAATAAGAAATTGTACACTCCCTTCCTGCTCGGCCCTTCAAACGGGCATTGCTCATCTGAGGTAGAGAATAGCTTTATTCCCCACTGTTTCAGTAGAGATAAAATTCCATAAGAAGTGCCAATTGGGAAAAATAGGGGTCGTCACTTGCCTCCCAACAAGCATCAATCTACCCATCACGGACTATTAACGCAGCGGGAGGGAGTTGGTTCAAACGGCCCTTCCATGGACAGAAAGACATGACTGACGTCGACGCCATCATCATCGGAGCGGGCGTGATCGGGCTTGCGACGGCCCGCGAATTGTCGATGCGCGGGCTTTCCGTCATCATTCTGGAAAGCGAAAAGGAATTCGGTTCGGCCACCTCGTCCCGCAATAGCGAGGTCATCCATGCGGGGCTTTATTATCCAGCGGGAAGCCTTAAGGCGAGGCTCTGTGTCGAGGGCAGGCAGCGGCTTTATGACTTTTGCGAAAGCCACGGCGTTGCGCACCGCCGCTGCGGTAAACTCATTGTCGCCACGAGCGAGGATGAAACGCCCCTGCTCGTTGCCCTCGGCGCAAAAGGCAAAGCCAATGGCTGCGACGATCTGGAGCTGATCGACCAACGACAGGCACTTTCACTCGAGCCTGCCCTTGCCTGCAGCTCAGCCCTGCTCTCACCCTCGACGGGCATCATCGACAGCCACGGCTATATGCTGGCGCTGCTTGGCGAGGCACAAGACCATGGCGCAGCCCTTGCGCTCAACGCACCGTTCGAACGGGCGGAAGCGATCGGCGACGGTTTCCGGGTTCATGTCGGCGGAAAAGAACCTGTCAGCCTTACATGCCGGCTGCTCGTCAATTCCGCCGGGCTCGTCGCGCCGATGGTGGCAGTCATGATCGAGGGACTGCCGTCAGTGGCGATCCCGCAGCCACGTTTCGCCAAGGGCAGCTATTTCGCGCTGACAGGCAAATCGCCTTTTTCGAGGTTGATCTATCCTGCGCCCCACACCCACGGCCTTGGTGTGCACCTGACTTTGGATCTCGCCGGTCAGGCCCGGTTCGGGCCGGATGTGGAATGGGTTGATACCATCGACTATGCCGTTGATCCCCGCCGCATGGAGGGTTTCGGCGACGCTATAAGGCGTTATTGGCCGGGCCTGCCGGAACACGCGCTGGCCCCTGCCTATTCCGGTATCCGTCCGAAGATTTCCGGGCCGGACGAACCGGCCATGGACTTTCGCATCGATGGGCCGGAAACCCATGGTCTTCCCGGCCTCGTCAATCTGTTCGGCATCGAAAGCCCCGGTTTGACCGCGTCTCTGGCGATTGCCGGCGAGATCGCCGCACGGTTGGAGGCCTGATATCAACCGAAGCGCGACAGAGCGTCGGCCATGATCCCGGGATCGACATTGCCGCCGGAGGCAACCGCAATCACGGTTTCGCTTTCCAGTTCCTTGCCATGAAACAGCGCTGCGGCAAGCGCAACAGCACCACCCGGCTCGATAACGACCTTCAGCCTGTTGAAGGCGAGAACCATCGCCCGCAGCGCTTCCTCCTCGCTGACGGCGATACCTTTCCCACAAAGCCCTGCCATGATGGGAAAGGTGATATTGCCAGGCTGCGGCGTGACGATTGCATCACAGATCGAACCCGATGTCGTCGCATTCCGCTCGATCTTGCCCGCCGCAAGGGAGCGCGCCACATCATCGAAACGCTCCGGTTCTGCCGTCCTGACCTTGTAATTTCGCGCTTTCGCATCGAGTGCAAGAGAGATGCCGGAGGTAAGGCCGCCGCCACCGCAAGGCACCAGAACCTCGGCAGTACCGATACCGAGTTCGGCGCCCTGCTCAGCGATTTCCAGCCCGACAGTCCCCTGCCCCGCAATCACCAGCGGTTCATCGTAAGGCCTGATCAGGGTCAGACCGCGCTCGCTCGACAACCGGTTGCCAATGGCATCACGGTCTTCATTTGCCCGGTCGTAAAGCACCACCTCGGCGCCATAGGCGCGGGTATTGTCGATTTTGATCTTCGGCGCATCCGAAGGCATGATGATGACGGCGGGAATACCATGCAGGCGGGCTGCGAGCGCCACGCCCTGTGCATGGTTGCCGGAGGAAAAGGCGATCACGCCCTTGGCGCGCACATCCGCCGGCAGGCCGGATACCGCCGACCAGCCGCCGCGAAACTTGAAGGATCCCGTCCTTTGCAGGCATTCAGCCTTTACGAACAGCCTTCGCCCGGCAATCTCGTCCAGAAAAGGCGATGTGAGCAGCGGTGTTCGCACCGCATGGTTGCCGATGCGCTCGCGCGCCGCCTCGATCATCGAAATATCTGTCATGCCCTGCCCCCGGTAAGCGGATCTAATGCGGAATCTCCGGCTACATTAGGAGGTCGTGATCAAATGCGAAACTGCCTCCAAAAGAAAAATCCCCGGTCGTGGCCGGGGATTTTGTCATGTTCGGTCAGTGATTGTGCCGGGGCATTTTTTCGGCAATCCGACGGAAATCCGCCGCCCCTTCCAGCACCGCACCGTCCGAAAGCTGGGTCACGGATTGACGATAGATACGCTGCCAGGGCGTTGCATCCGCGGGCACGGCGGGTATGCCATCGGCCTTGCGGGTATCAAGCTCCGCTTGCGGCACCAGTGCGTTGCACTCACCCTTATTGAAGTCGATGCGGATCATATCGCCGGTGCGCAGCCATGCCAGCCCGCCACCCGCCGCACTTTCCGGGGAAGCATTGAGGATCGACGGGCTGTCCGCCGTTCCTGACTGCCGACCGTCGCCGATCGTCGGCAGGCTGGTAATGCCTTTTTTCAGAAGCGCATCCGGCGGCTGCATGTTGACGACCTCGGCCGAACCCGGCCAGCCGAGCGGCCCCGCGCCACGAATGACGAGAATGGTGCGCTCGTCAATATCCAATGCGGGATCGTTGATGCGGGCATGATAATCCTCAGAACCATCGAATACGACGCACTTTCCTTCGAAGATTCCCTCGTGGCCCGGCTCGCTGAGGTAACGCTGACGGAACTCCGCCGAAATCACGCTCGTCTTCATAATGGCGAAATCGAAGAGATTACCCTTGAGCACGAGGAAACCGGCCCGTTCCTTGAGCGGCTTGTCATAGGGCAGAATCACGTCGCGGTCGGTCGATTCACGCCCGTCCAGATTTTCCGCCATCGTCTTGCCAGTGACGGTCGGACAGCTTCCGTCGAGCTTGCCCGCCTGCAGAAGCTCCCACATGATGGCGGGCGTGCCGCCGGCGCGGTGATATTTTTCGCCCAGCCATTTACCGGCCGGCTGGACATTGGCCAGCAGCGGAATATCGTAGCCGTGAGCCTGCCAGTCCTCTTCGCTAAGTTCGACACCGGCATGTTTCGCCATCGCCGCCAGATGCGGCTGCGCATTGGTGGAACCGCCAATCGCCGAGTTGACGCGGATCGCATTCAGAAACGCTTCGCGTGTCATGATGTCGGAAGGCTTGATATTCTCGATGACCAGTTCGACGGCACGGCGACCGGTGCGATAGGCCATCTGGCCACGCTCGCGGTAAGCGGCCGGGATCGCGCCGCAGCCGGTGAGTGACATGCCGAGCGCTTCGGCAATGGCATTCATGGTGGATGCGGTGCCCATGGTGTTGCAATGCCCGACCGACGGAGCCGATTCCAGTGCTGCCTGCAAAAACTCCTCGCGAGTGATTTCGCCCGCGCCATATTTGCGGCGCATGCGCCAGATGACGGTGCCGGAACCGACCAGATCGCCGTCATGATACCCGTCGAGCATCGGCCCGCCGGAAAGCACGATAGCAGGAATATCGACCGTGCTCGCCGCCATCAGCGCCGAAGGCGTGGTCTTATCGCAGCCGGTTGTCAGAACGACACCATCGAGCGGGTAGCCGTAAAGCACTTCCACGAGGCTGAGATAAGCGAGATTGCGGTCAAGCGCCGCCGTTGGGCGCTTGCAGTTTTCGAACATCGGATGGGTCGGAAATTCGATCGGGATACCGCCCGCATCGCGGATGCCATCTCTCACCCGCTTGACCAGCTCCACATGGACCCGGTTACAAGGCGTGAGATCACTGCCGCTCTGGGCAATGCCGATGACAGGCTTGCCGGAGCGCAGCTCCTCCGGCGTCACGCCGTAATTCATGAAGCGCTCCAGATAGAGCGCCGTCATGTCGAGATGATCGGGGTTATCGAACCAGTCTTGGGATCGCAGGCGGCGCATGGGTGTCTTGTCGTCGCTCATCAGCCCGCCTCAGCCCTGTTCACGATTGTTGAGTTTTTCGAGGTAGAGCAGGATGCCGCTATGATCGATATCCGCCCCGCCATCGCCCACGAAATCATCGAATTCCCGCGTCACCTGCTGGGTGAGCGGCAGGGTAAGAGCGAGATCCTTGGCCGTTGCCAGCACGCCGTTCAGATCCTTGAGCTGGAACTTTGACGGACCGCCCGGCACGAAATTGCGCTTCACCATGCGTTCGCCATGCAGTTCCAGGATCCGGCTTTCGGCAAAACCGCCGCGTATGGCATTGCGGAACCCTTCACGGGAGGCGCCGCCCGCTTCCACAAGCATCATCGCTTCGGCAACAGCGCCGATAGTGATGGCGACGATCTGCTGGTTGGCGAGCTTGCAGAGCTGGCCCGCACCCGAGGGGCCGACATAGGTCAGCCGGCCCATCGGCGCGAAGACATCTGCGAGACCCGCAATCAGTGCCTCGTCCCCACCCGCCATGATAGCGAGCGTGCCGGCCGTTGCGCCGGGCACGCCACCGGAAACCGGTGCATCGACATGATGAATGCCGAGCGCCTGAAGCCGGGAGGAATGGTCGCGCGCGATCGGCGGTGCAATCGAGCTGCTGTCGATAACGACGGCACCCTTTGCCAGCGCTTCGGCCACGCCCGCCTCGAACAGCACTTCGCCCACGGCATTGCCGTCGCTCAGCATGGTAATGACGATATCGGCACCCCTGGCGGCCTCCGCCGGAGAGGCCGCCAGAACGGCCCCATTGGCAACCAGCGCCTGCGCCTTGTCGACGCTGCGGTTCCAGACCTTGACCGAAAAGCCGGCGCCCAGCAGACGCCGGGCCATCGGCCCGCCCATCAGGCCCGTGCCGATAAAGGCGACAGACCGCTTCTTCTCCTCCCCGCCAGCACTCATTTCAGTGAACCTCCCAGCTCGTCTTCGATATGAACCTGAATGATGTCTTCAAACGAGCTCTCGGCCGTAAAGCCCAGCTCGCGGGCGCGCTTGGCTTCGAAACCGGGTGCCCAGCCTTCGCACATGCGCATGATCATCTCATTCGGCTCGCGGCGGATGAGCGCAACGGCCTTTTCACCGGCAACCTTGCGCAGCGCCTCGATCTGTTCGCCAACGGTGGCGCTGAGGCCCGGCATGGAAAGGTTGCGGCGCGGACCGACTTTTTCCATGTCGATCGTCGCACCATGGAGAAGGAAACCGACGGCGGAACGCGGCGAGGCGTGCCAGTGGCGAATGCTTTCCGGCACCGGCAGAACCGCTTCCTGGCCGACCAGCGGCTCACGCAGGATATTGGAGAAGAAGCCGGAGGCGGCCGCATTCGGCTTGCCGGGGCGAATGCAGATTGTCGGCAGGCGGATGCCGATACCGTCAAAGAAACCGCGGCGGCTGTAATCGGAGAGCAGCAGCTCGCAGATCGCCTTTTGCGTGCCGTAGCTGGTCAGCGGCGTGGTGTGGAATTCATCCGGGATCGGATAGGGAAGCGGCGCACCGAAGACGGCGATCGACGAGGTGAAGACCACACGCGGCTTGTAGCCATCTTTACCATTGGCAATGCGGATGGCGTCGAAGAGATAACGTGTGCCATCGAGATTGATGCGGTAGCCCTTGTCGAAATCAAGCTCGGCTTCGCCGGAGACGATGGCGGCAAGGTGGAAGATGACATCGGGACGGGCTTCGACCAGCTTTTCGGCTTCGCCGGGCGCCGAGAGATCGGCCACCCGCGCGTCGACTGCACCGGAAAAACCGGCGGGAGCTTCAGGCTGGAAAACGTCGATGAGCGTGAACTTCTCAACCGGCTTGCCGCCGAGCGATCCATCCTTGACGAGACGCTGCGTCAGCTTGCGGCCAACCATGCCTGCGGCGCCGATGATTGCGATATGCATGTCTTCCTCCTCTATGTCCCGACCATTCTCCCGGGACCGAAAATTGCCATCGGCCTGGCGACCGATAAATTAGCTTGTAAGGTTGTCTGATAACCTTATATGATCCGATTGAAAATAGTATTTTTCACAAACCGGTAAAAGCAAGGGCGAAAGACTCTTGCCCGGATATTTTAGGGCGGATTGGACGGAGAGGGTGGAATTGAGCGAACACAATATCGAGGAATTGCGCTTCTCGCTGAAGAACAGGCTGGGTGAGGCCCTGCTGCTGACGTCTCAGGAAGACATGCTGCGTTATTGCCGCGACTGGCACGGCGATGTCACCAGCTCGGCCGTGGCCGTCATCCGCCCACGCTCCACCAAGGAAGTGTCCGATACCGTGCTCGCCTGCGCCGAACTCGGCCTTGCCATCATTCCCCAAGGCGGTAATACCGGGCTGGTGCTCGGCGGCATTCCCGATGCGCCCAAACACCAGGTGGTGCTAAGCCTTGAGCGTATGAACGCGATCCGCACCATAGACAGCGACGATTTTTCGGCCGTGGTCGAAGCCGGCTGCATCCTCTCGGAGTTCAAGGATGCGGTTCAGGATAAGGGCATGTTTTTCCCGCTCTCGCTCGGCGCGCAGGGTAGCTGCCGCATCGGTGGCAACGTCTCCACCAATGCCGGCGGCATCAATGTCCTGCGGTATGGCATGACCCGCGAACTGGTTCTGGGTCTCGAAGTGGTCCTGCCGGATGGCACCATCTGGAACGGCCTGTCGACCCTGCGCAAAGACAATCGCGGTATCGACCTGAAGCAGCTTTTCATTGGCGCGGAAGGAACGCTCGGCATCATCACCGCCGTTTCCGTCAAGCTTTACCCCAATCCCGAACATGTCGAGACGGCGCTGCTCGGCCTCAATTCGCTTGACGACGCCATCAAGCTTTACCGCCGCGCCCGCCGCGAATGCTGCGACCTCATGTCCGCGTTCGAATTCATGCCGCCCGTCGCCTTCACGCTGGCGATCGAGGCTATTCCCGATCTGAAGATGCCGATCGCCGGCGATTATCCGGCCTATGTGCTGATGGAGATTTCCGGCTCAGGGCTGGTGGATACGGCCGACCTTATGGGACGTTTCCTTGAGGGCGTGATGGAAGATGGCCTGGTGCTGGATGGCGTCATCGCCTCCTCCCGCGCACAGGCGCAGTCGCTCTGGCTGTTCCGCGAGGGCATGAACGAAGGTCAGGCGCTGCGCGGTAGTCATATGCGCACCGATATCTCGGTGCCGCTCTCCAAACTCGCGGCTTTCGTGGCCGAGGCGGAAGCGGAACTGGCAGAAAAACTCCCCGAATGCCTTGCGGTTTCTTACGGCCATGTCGGCGACGGCAATGTCCATCTCAACGTACTGCCGCCCGAGGGCGCAACACCGGAAGAGCGTGAGGCCTTTATCTACAAGTCCAAGACACTCGTGAACGAGGTCCTCGACCGTTACGTCGGCAGCATCAGTGCCGAGCACGGCATTGGCCGGCTGAAACGCTCCGATTTCGAAAGCCGGCTATCGGATGTGCAGCGCCGGATGATCACAGGTTTGAAAAATGCCTTCGATCCCGATTTGCGAATGAATCCCGGTTGCCAGATAACCCTGCAACCGGATAGCTAATCGAGAAATAACAAAGGCGGTTTGAACACGCCGCCTTTGAAAACCCGCTGGCGGCGAAGGAGGAAGTCGCTGCCGCGGGAAAACGAACCAATCGTTTCTGTGGAACGGGAGCAATCATGACGCTGGAGTTCAATCAGATACATCGCAACGATCATCTGCCCGGCCGTATCGCGGCGGAGATCGCTCGCGAGATCAATGATTCGCAGCTCGGGCCGGGTGACAGGCTGCCGACGGAACATGTCCTTGCAAAAACCTTCGGCGTCAGCCGCTCGGTCATACGCGAGGCGATCGCGCAATTGCGCAACGAAGGTTTCGTTGAGACCCGGCAAGGGGTAGGCGCTTTTGTAACCGATCCGCGGCAACGATTGTCGATCCGGATCGAGCAATCCACCCTGAACGATCCCGAAAACTTCCGAGACCTTATGCAACTTCGGATGTCGCTGGAGATCGATGCCGCAGGCCTTGCGGCATTACATCATAAACCCGAACATCTGGAAAAATTCGACAAGGCCATTTACGGCATGCGCAATGCTATCGAATGGTCCAAGGACGGGGTCGAAGCTGATCTCGATTTCCATCGCACCATGGCGCAAGCCACGGGGAATGAATATTTCCTGATTTTTCTTGGCTTCATTGCCCAACGCATTAGTTCGGCAATCAATACCGCTTTTTCGCGGGCCGTTTACGGCGAAATCCTGGAAATTACCATAAACGAGCATGTCGTGCTGCGGGACGCGATTGCATCGCGAAATGTTGCGCTGGCTCGAGATGCCATGCGCCAGCACATTTTAGGCGCTGCCCGACGGCTGAACATTGATCTCGACATCTTCTGATCTTTGGACGCCGTTGGTATTGAAGCTATAGGACAGCTTCACCGCATTTGCTGGACTGCGATGGCGAATAAGGCGAATTTTTGTCTGATGCACCGCTAGACTCGCCGCAAAAGTCATACTAAGAAGAATGAGATTAGGTTGTCAGACATCCAGACAATAAGACCGCAGGAGGCGGCCTGTCGGATGCTGAAGGGGAGGACTACATGACCGGCACAAGGTCCATCGACGCTACCGCAATTTTGCCTGACGATTTCGAAAACGCGCTGCTCGTTGGCCGCGTCTGGTCGAAAAGCGAAGGCGGGCCCTGCCCCGTGCTGCTTAAGGGCGGCGTCCTTTATGACCTCACCTCGCTTTCCCCCACCATGTCTGAACTTCTGGAAAAGACGGATCTGGTGGAGCAGCTTGCCGACATCAGCACTTTCGTCGCGCTCGGCGCGCTTGACGCGTTTCTGGACGGTTCAGCCGGCGAGCTTCTTGCCCCCAACGACATTCAAGCCGTCAAGGCCGCCGGCGTCACCTTTGCCGACAGCATGCTGGAACGGGTGATCGAGGAGCAGGCCAAAGGCGACCCGCTTCGCGCACAGGAAATCCGCGGACGACTGGCGCCAGTTCTCGGAGACAATCTGAAGGGACTTGAGGCTGGTTCCGAAAAAGCTGCCGAAGTGAAGAAACTGCTTCAGGAAATGGGCCTCTGGTCGCAATATCTGGAAGTTGGTATCGGCCCGGATGCGGAAATCTTCTCCAAGGCGCAGGCCATGGCCTCCGTCGGCTGCGGCGCGCTGATCGGCGTTCACCCGAAATCGCAGTGGAACAACCCGGAGCCGGAAGTGGTGCTCGCCATCGCCTCCGACGGCCGCATCGTTGGCGCGACGCTCGGCAACGACGTCAACCTGCGCGATTTCGAAGGCCGCTCTGCCCTCCTGCTCAGCAAGGCGAAGGATAACAACGCATCCTGCGCGATCGGTCCTTTCATCCGCCTGTTCGACGGCAATTTCACCATTGAAGACGTGAAGAAGTCGCAGATCTCGCTTCTGGTCGAAGGCGAAGACGGTTTCACCATGACGGGCGTCAGCGCGATGCAGGCCATCAGCCGCACGCCGGAAAATCTCGCGTCCCAGCTCCTGAACCGCAACCATCAATATCCTGATGGCGCCGTCTTTTTCCTTGGCACGATGTTCGCGCCGGTCAAAGACCGCAATGGTCCGGGCCTTGGCTTCACCCACTCAATCGGTGACCGTGTCGAAATCTCCACGCCGAAGCTCGGCAAGCTGATCAACTGGGTCACAACAACAGACGAATGCCCGGAATGGACATTCGGCACCGTTGCCCTGATGCGCAATCTGGCGAAACGCGGGCTGCTCTAGGCAATCCCCGCAAAACTACATTGCGGTTTTGCATCCGGAATTGCGAAAACCAATGGTGGAGCATTTAAAGGCGATCCTTCGCCGAAAATGCTCCAGATATTTCTTCGGGAGGGGAAAATGCAAAAGACCATCAATCTTTTCTACAAGTTTCTCGAAATCGTCCTGGTCGTATTGCTCGCGGGCATGGCGCTCATGGTCTTCGTTAACGTCGTGATGCGTTACACGATGAACTCCGGGATCAATGTGTCGGAAGAAATGTCACGTTTCTTTTTCGTCTGGCTGACCTTCGTTGGCGCCGTCATTGCCTTCCGGGAACATGGCCATATGGGTATCGAGACATTCGTGATGCTGTTGTCTCGTCGCGCCCGTATTTTCTGCATGATGATCTCGAATATCGTCATCTTTGCCGTTTCGGCGATATTCTTCTGGGGAACGTGGAAGCAGTCCGGCATCAATGCCAGCATGCACGCGCCCGTCACCGGCCTTTCCATGATCTGGGTCTACGGTATCGGATTGTTCACCGGCGCAGGTATCTGCCTGATCGCGCTGGAGCGGATCGTGCGCATTGCAACCGGTCGTGTCAAGGAAGAGGAAATTGCCGCCTTTGCGGGCGAAAACCTTACCGTGGAACAGCTTTCGGAGCGCTCATAAATGACCCTTCTCGTTTTTGTCGGCTCACTTCTCGGAGCCATGGCGATTGGCGTTCCCGTCGCTTTCTCGCTGATGTTCTGCGGCGTCGTGCTGATGTGGTACATGGGCATGTTCAACACGGCGATCATCGCCCAGAACATGATTTCGGGCGCGGATACCTTCACGCTGCTTGCCATTCCCTTCTTCATCCTTGCCGGGGAATTGATGAATTCGGGCGGCCTTTCTCGCCGAATCATAGATTTTGCGATCGCTTGCGTCGGCCATATCCGTGGCGGCCTCGGCATTGTTGCCATCATGGCAGCGGTTATCATGGCCAGCATTTCCGGTTCGGCCGCCGCCGACACCGCCGCGCTTGCGGCAATCCTCATCCCGATGATGGCCAAAGCGGGCTATAATGTTCCTCGCTCCGCAGGTCTGATTGCGGCTGGCGGCATCATTGCTCCCGTCATCCCTCCGTCGATGGCTTTTATCGTTTTCGGCGTCGCGGCCAACGTTTCGATCACACAACTTTTCATGGCCGGCATCGTTCCCGGCCTGCTGATGGGATTGTCGCTGGTGGGCACATGGATGTTCGTTGTGCGCAAGGACAATGTTCAGCCGCTGCCGAAAACATCCGCTAAGGAGAGACTGAAGGCGACCGGTCGCGCCGGGTGGGCGCTCGGTATGCCGGTCATCATTCTTGGCGGCATCAAGGCCGGCATCATGACGCCTACGGAAGCGGCCGTCGTCGCTGCTGTATACGCGCTATTCGTGGGCCTGTTCATTTACCGAGAGCTTAAGCTGAGCGATCTGTCGCATGTGCTGCTGCGCGCTGCAAAAAGCACGGCAATCGTCATGTTCCTCGTCTGCGCTGCGCTGGTATCGGCATGGCTTATTACCGCAGCCAACATCCCCAATGAAATTGTCGGTTATATCGAGCCGTTGATTGATCGCCCGATGCTCCTGATGTTCGCCATCATGATTCTCATTCTGATTGTGGGAACCGCCCTTGACCTGACGCCAACCATCCTGATCCTGACACCGGTGTTGATGCCGATCATCAAGCAGGCGGGCATCGACCCTGTCTATTTCGGCGTTCTTTTCATCATGAACACGTGTATCGGCCTCATCACACCGCCGGTTGGCGTGGTCTTGAACGTCGTCAGCGGTATCGGACGGGTGCCGCTTGGACGGGTCACTGTCGGGGTTCTACCTTTCCTGCTGACGCAGGTAGGGGTTCTTTTCCTGCTCGTCATATTCCCCGACATCGTTCTGGTTCCGCTGAAATACCTACGTTAATCCGCAACCTGCTTCTCGCACACAATCCAAGGGAGGATATTATGAGAAAGCTTCTTCTGACCACCACGGCCATCGCTTTCGCCGTTGGCGCCGCAGCTCCGGCCATGGCCGAATTCAACAGCCGCAACATCCGCGTTTCGAACGGCATCAACCAGGACCATCCGGTCGGCAACGGCATCAAGGCCATGCAGGCCTGCCTCGACGACAAGTCGGGCGGCAAGCTGAAGCTGACGGCATTCTGGGGCGGCGCTCTCGGCGGTGACCTTCAGGCAACCCAGGCCCTGCGCTCCGGCGTTCAGGAAGCCGTCGTGACGTCTTCTTCGCCGCTCGTTGGTCTCATCCCGTCGCTCGGCGTTTTTGACCTGCCGTTCCTGTTCTCGAACGCCAAGGAAGCCGATGCCGTCATGGACGGCGCCTTCGGCGACATGATGAACAAGAAGCTCGAAGAACAGGGCCTCGTGAACCTGGCTTACTGGGAAAACGGCTTCCGCAACCTGTCCAACTCCAAGCACGCCGTTAACAAGTGGGAAGATTTCTCGGGCCTCAAGGTCCGCGTGATGCAGAACAACATCTTCCTCGACACCTTCCAGAACCTCGGCGCCAATGCAACCCCGATGGCTTTCGGGGAAGTGTTCTCCGCACTTGAAACCAACGCGATCGATGCGCAGGAAAACCCCTATGTAACGATCGACACCTCCAAGTTCTACGAGGTGCAGAAGTACGTCACCGAGACGAACCACGCCTACACGCCGTTCCTCTTCCTCTTCTCCAAGCCGATCTTCGACAGCTACACGCCCGAAGAACAGGCCGCCCTGCGTGAATGCGCAGTTGTCGGCCGTGACGAAGAGCGCAAGGTCATCCGCGAGCTGAACCAGAAGTCGCTGGAAAAGATCAAGGCTGCCGGCCTCGAGGTCAACACGCTGTCTGCAGAAGAGCAGGCTCGTATCCGCGAAAAGTCAATGGTCGTTTACGAAAAGCACAAGGCTGAAATCGGTGCGGACGTCGTTGACGCCGTTCTGGCGGACCTGAAGAAGATCCGCGGCCAGTAAGCCTGTCTGTATTGAATAAAAAACACCCGGAAGTTCACTTCCGGGTGTTTTCGTTTGCGGAAAGAAAAAGGCTGCCAAAGCAGCCTTTCCAGAAGATCAGGACGCCGTGCGGTTCTGGCGGTTGGCGATAAGGTCTTCCACCACCGCCGGATCGGCAAGCGTCGATGTATCCCCGAGCGCACCAAAATCGTCCTCGGCAATCTTGCGCAGAATACGGCGCATGATCTTGCCGGAACGCGTCTTCGGCAGGCCCGGTGCGAACTGGATCTTGTCCGGTGTCGCAACCGGTCCGATCTCGTTGCGCACATGCTTCACCAGCTCCTCACGCAGCGCATAATCGCCATTCTGCCCCGCCATCAGCGTGACATAGCAATAAATGCCCTGTCCCTTGATGGGGTGCGGATAACCGACCACGGCCGCTTCCGAAACGAGATGATGCGACACCAGCGCCGATTCGACTTCGGCCGTTCCGAGACGGTGGCCCGAGACGTTCAGCACGTCATCAACGCGGCCGGTGATCCAGTAATAACCGTCCTCGTCGCGCCGGCAGCCGTCACCGGTGAAGTACTTGCCCTTGTAGGTGGAGAAGTATGTATCGACGAAGCGCTGGTGATCGCCATAAACCGAGCGCGACTGGCCCGGCCAGCTGTCGGTGATGCAGAGATTGCCGTCTGCCGGCCCTTCCAGCACATTCCCCTCGGCGTCGACAAGCTGAGGCTGCACGCCGAAGAATGGCCGTGTGGCCGAACCCGGTTTCAGATCAGTCGCGCCGGGCAGCGGCGAGATGAGGATGCCACCCGTTTCCGTCTGCCACCAGGTATCGACGATCGGGCTCTTGTCCTCGCCGACCACATGGTAATACCACTCCCATGCTTCCGGGTTGATCGGCTCGCCGACCGTTCCAAGCAGCCGCAGGCTGTCACGGGATGAGCGCGTGACGAACTGGTCGCCCGCCCCCATCAGCGATCGGAGCGCCGTCGGCGCGGTATAGAAGATATTGACCTTGTGCTTGTCGATGACTTCCCAGAAACGACCCTGATCCGGGAAGTTGGGAACGCCTTCGAACATCAGCGTCGTCGCACAATTCGCAAGCGGCCCGTAGACGATGTATGAATGGCCCGTGACCCAGCCGACATCGGCCGTACACCAGAAGACCTCGCCATCCTTGTAGTCAAAGACATATTCATGCGTCATCGACGTATAGACGAGGTAACCGCCCGTCGTGTGCAGCACGCCCTTCGGCTTGCCGGTGGAGCCTGACGTGTAAAGGATGAACAGCGGATCTTCCGCCCGCATCTTCGCCGGCGGGCAATCCGGTTTCACGGTCGCAATTTCCTGATGGTACCAGATGTCGCGGCCCGGCGCCCAGCCGGTCTTGCCGCCGGTGCGGCGCACGACCAGAACCTTGTTGACGATGACATATTGCTTGGCAGCGATATCGATCGCCTTGTCGGTGTTTTCCTTAAGCGGGATCGGCTTGCCGCCGCGCACGCCTTCATCGCAGGTGATGACGAAGGTCGATTCGCAGTCGACGATACGGCCGGCCAGCGCTTCCGGCGAGAAGCCGCCAAAGACGACGGAATGCACGGCGCCGATGCGGGCGCAGGCGAGCATGGCATAAGCCGCCTCGGGGATCATCGGCATGTAGATGGTGACACGGTCGCCCTTCTTGACGCCGTGCTTCTTCAGCACATTGGCCAGACGGCAGACATAATCATAGAGCTGGTTATAAGTGATCTTCTTGTCGATATAGGGATTGTCGCCTTCCCAGATGATCGCCGTGCGCTCGCCATGCGTCTTCAGATGCCTGTCGATACAGTTGTAGGAGACGTTCGTCAGGCCATCCTCGAACCACTTGATCGGCACACGCCCCTTGAATGAGGTGTTCTTGACCTTGGTATAGGGCTTGAACCAGTCGATCCGCCGGCCGTGCTTGTCCCAGAATTTTTCCGGATCCTCGACGCTCTCCTGATACCATTTCTGGTAACGCTCATTGTCGATGAGCGTGCGGGCTTTCGCCGATTTGAGCACCGGGTAGATTTTGGCAGACATGAACTCCTCCTGAACCAAGTATGTCTTGTTGCGCGCCTTGAGACTCCCACCTCAGGCATGTGGTGAATTCATAGCAGGTCAATGACTGACGGCAATTAGACAAAGGCATTTGTTTCGCAAAGAATTGCAATTATGATGCAATCCGGTTATAGAGCGCCAATATCCCGGAAATCAGTGGTTGATACCACGCCCGCGACCCCGGCGCGGACGGACAGAAGGACTGTATCTATGGCTCAACAATTGCTCATGCCAAAGGCAACTGCTGTATGGCTGGTCGACAACACCGCGCTGTCGTTCGACCAGATAGCCACGTTCTGCAAATTGCATCCGCTCGAAGTCAAGGCGATTGCCGACGGCGAAGCCGCACAGGGCATCAAAGGTCTCGATCCGATCGCGACAGGACAGCTTTCCCGCGACGAGATCGCCCGTGCCGAAGGCAATCCCAACCACAAGCTCAAGCTTTCCGAGCCGAAGGTGCGTGTGCCGGAATCCAAGCGCCGTGGCCCGCGTTATACGCCGGTTTCCAAGCGTCAGGACCGCCCGAACGCCATTCTCTGGTTGGTACGCAACCATCCGGAACTCAAGGACGCGCAGATTTCGCGCCTCGTCGGCACCACCAAATCCACCATCGAGCAGATTCGCGACCGCACCCACTGGAATTCGGCCAACCTGACGCCGATGGACCCGGTAACGCTCGGCCTCTGCAGCCAGATCGATCTTGACCTCGAAGTCGAACGCGCTTCTCGCGGCCGCCCGTTGCCGACCGCCGAAGAGCTCGGCAACACGCTGCAGCCGGCAACGGCGACGGAAGGTCTGGACTACAACAACTACCAGCGCGAGGAAGAACAGCAGATCGACGCCGACGCCGTCTTCAAGAAGCTTTCTTCGCTGAAGTCCGCACCAAAGGACGAAGACGAGGACGATCAATACTGATCGAAGTCTTTCCGACATTTGAAACCCGGCCGCCGTGCCGGGTTTTTTGTTTTCAGGATTTTACCGGGTGCCGAAGATCGCCGAGCCAACCCGCACGCTGGTGGCGCCGAACTCGACGGCGGTCTCAAAATCGCCGGACATGCCCATGGAAAGCTTCTCAAGGCCGCATTGCCCGGCAAGCTTCGCCAGAAGCGCAAAATGCGGCCCCGGATTTTCCTCCGCCGGCGGAATGCACATCAATCCCTCGACCGGCAGTTTCAATTCGTCCCGGCAGAAAGCCACGAAGGCGACGGTTTCACGCGGATCGATGCCGGCCTTCTGCGGCTCAAGGCCGGTGTTGACCTGCACATAAAACCGCAGGCTGCGGCCCTGTTTGGCGCATTCTTCGGAAAGCGCGCGAGCGATTTTTTGCCGGTCGATACTTTCTACGACGTCAAATAGTGCGACGGCATCCGCCGCCTTGTTGGATTGCAGCGGTCCGATCAGACGCAGCTCGATATCGGATGTCTTTTCTTTGAGCGCAGGCCACTTACCCTGCGCTTCCTGCACGCGGTTTTCGCCAAACACGCGCTGGCCGGCATCAATGACGGGCTGGATCGCTTCTGCGTCGAAGGTCTTGGAGACCGCAACCAAGGCAATATCCCCCGCCTTGCGGCCGGATTTTTCCGCGACATCCGCAATGCGCTGCCTGACATCCTCAAGACGTGCTTCGATTTCCATCACAAGACCTTTTTTAAACCGTTCAAATCGCTAACTAGACGCCGATTGCCTTGATGCCAAGCGCCTTTAGCACCATTTGAGGCACGCTGGCCAAGATTGAACGCCCGAATGCCCCGCCAAACTTGACGCCCCGGTCGTTTCATGGTGAAGGTCAGCGCAAATTTTTCCCCTCGATACCCGGAATTTTAGATAATGGCCATCGAACGTTACAATCCTCGCGACGCCGAGCCGCGCTGGCAGCAGAAATGGAACGAAGACAAGGTTTTCGTCACCGATAACAGCGATCCGCGCGAGAAATATTACGTTCTGGAGATGTTTCCCTATCCTTCGGGACGCATCCACATGGGCCATGTCCGCAACTACGCCATGGGTGACGTCGTCGCCCGTTACAAACGCGCCCGTGGTTTCAACGTCCTGCACCCGATGGGCTGGGACGCCTTCGGCATGCCCGCTGAAAATGCGGCCATGCAGAACAAGGTCCATCCCAAGGACTGGACCTACCAGAACATCGCCACCATGCGCGGCCAGCTGAAATCCATGGGCCTGTCCTTGGACTGGACCCGCGAATTCGCCACCTGCGACGTGGAATATTACCATCGCCAGCAGGCGCTGTTCGTCGACTTCATGGAAAAGGGTCTGGTTTACCGCAAGCAGTCCAAGGTCAACTGGGACCCGGTCGACCACACGGTTCTGGCCAATGAGCAGGTGATCGACGGCCGCGGCTGGCGCTCCGGCGCACTGGTGGAACAGCGCGAACTGACGCAATGGTTCTTCCGCATCACAGATTTCAGCCAGGACCTGCTGGACGAACTGGACGAACTGGACCAGTGGCCTGAAAAAGTGCGCCTGATGCAGAAGAACTGGATCGGCCGCTCCGAAGGCCTGTCGCTGCGCTGGCAGACCGTCACTGAGACAGCTCCGGAAGGTTTTTCCGACATCACCGTCTATACGACGCGTCCCGACACGCTGTTCGGCGCCTCCTTCCTGGCGATCGCCGCCGACCATCCGCTGGCAAGAGAACTGTCGGCGAACAATCCTGATATTGCCGAGTTCTGCGACGAATGCCGCCGCCATGGCACTTCATTGGCAGCGCTGGAAACCGCCGAAAAGAAAGGCATCGATACTGGCGTCAAGGTCGTGCACCCGCTGGACGCCAGCTGGGAACTGCCTGTCTATGTCGCGAACTTTGTCTTGATGGATTACGGCACCGGCGCAATCTTCGGCTGCCCCTCGGGTGACCAGCGCGATCTGGACTTCGCCCGCAAATACGGCCTGCCAGTCGTCACCGTCGTCGCACCCGAAGGTCCCGACGCAGCAAGCTTCACCGTTGAAGACACCGCCTTCACCGATGACGGCGTGATGATCAATTCCGGCTTCCTGAACGGCATGAGGACGACGGACGCCTTCGAAGCCGTTGTGCAGAAGCTGTCGGCGCAGTCTCTCGGCAATGCGCCGCAGGCCGAACGCAAGGTCAATTTCCGCCTGCGCGACTGGGGCATTTCCCGCCAGCGTTACTGGGGTTGTCCGATCCCGGTCATTCATTGCGAAGTCTGCGGCGTGGTGCCAGTTCCGAAAAAGGACCTGCCCGTCAAGCTGCCCGACGACGTGACTTTCGATGTGCCCGGCAACCCGCTGGATCGCCATCCTACATGGCGTCACGTTTCCTGCCCGCAATGCGGCCATGACGCGCGGCGCGAAACCGACACGATGGACACCTTCGTCGATTCCAGCTGGTATTACACCCGCTTCACAGCACCGTGGGAAGATGAGCCGACCGACCCGAAAGTTGCCAATCACTGGTTGCCGGTTGACCAGTATATCGGCGGCATCGAGCATGCCATCCTGCACCTGCTCTACTCGCGCTTCTTCACCCGCGCCATGCGCGAAACAGGTCATGTCGGCGTCAAGGAACCCTTCAAGGGCCTGTTCACACAGGGCATGGTGGTCCACGAGACCTATAGCCGCGGTGAAGGCCTGACGCGCGAATGGGTGCCGCCTGCGGAACTGAGGATCGAGGAAAACGACGGCGCGCGCCGGGCGTTCCTCCTCTCTTCCGGCGAAGAGGTTAAGATCGGCTCCATCGAAAAAATGTCGAAGTCGAAGAAGAACGTGGTCGACCCTGACGATATCATCGCATCCTATGGTGCCGATACCGCACGCTTCTTCGTCCTCTCGGATTCTCCGCCCGATCGCGACGTCATCTGGTCCGAAGCCGGCGTGGAAGGTGCAAACCGATTCGTCCAGCGTGTCTGGCGCCTCATCGGTGAAGCCGCCGAACAGTTGAAGGGCGTGAAACCGAAGCCGGCGACCGAAGGCGAAGGGCTGGCAGCCTCCAAGGCGGCCCACAAGACGCTGAAGGCTGTTCAGGAAGATCTGGACAAGCTCGCCTTCAACAAGGCCATCGCCCGCATTTATGAACTGGTCAATGCACTCGCCGGTCCGCTTGCGGATGTCGCTGCGGGCGGCAAGCCTGATGACCTCAAGGCGGCCGCGCGTGACGCCGTCGAAATCCTGATCCGCATCATAGCGCCCATGACGCCGCATCTCGCGGAAGAATGCTGGTCCGCGCTGGGCAATGAAGGCTTGGTGGCTGAGACGCCGTGGCCGACCTTCGTGGCTTCGCTGGTCGAGGAAAACGACGTGGTCATGCCCGTGCAGGTCAATGGCAAGAAGCGCGGTGAATTGACAATCGCGCGCGATGCGGATCAAGATGCGGTCCGCACGGCTGCCCTTGCGCTGGACGCCGTCAAATCGATTCTTGCCGGTGGCGAGCCCAAGAAAGTCATCGTGGTTCCGCAGAGGATTGTGAACATTGTTGTCTGACGTTTTTTCGAGATGGAGCCGCGTTGCGGCAGCAATTTCCGTCGTGATGATGGCTGGTCTTCTGGCGGGCTGCCAGGTGCGCCCGCTCTACGGCGAAGCTTCCGGAACCAAGGAAAGGCTGGCGGCCGTCAGCATCACCCAGACCGGCGGCAGGGTCGGACAGGAGGTACGCAACCAGCTGATCTTCCTGACGTCGGGCGGTGCCGGCGAGCCAGCGACGGCTCAATATAACCTCAAGATCGCCGTGAGCTCGAGCGCCAGTTCGACTGAAGTGCAGAATTACGACCTGACCACGCGGACGAACAACAATTACGACGGGCCTTACCCCGGTCGCGTCGTGATGGCTGGTCAATATGTCCTGACGCGCGTCTCCGACGGTCAGATTCTGCGCTCCGCACGCCGCAGCGTGACGGCGCAGGTGGATCTGCCGCAGCAGGAATTCGCCAAGATCAGGGCAATCCGCGACGCCGAAAACCGTGCGGCCCGCGAGCTGGCAGAGATCATCCGCACCGACGTCGCCGCCACGCTCGGCCGCTGAGAGCGGCAGCCGTGACGGAGATAAAGTCCCATGAATTCGAGCGCTTCGCCGAAAATCCGGCGGAGCGCTTTCGCGTTTTTGTGCTCTATGGACCGGATCGTGGTCTGGTATCGGAGCGGGCGGGCCTCATCGCCAAGAAGACCGGCATCGATCCCGATGACGCTTTCGCATCGCTGAAACTGACCGCGTCAGATCTGCAGGGCGACCCTGGCCGCCTGCTTGATGAAGTGAACGCCATCGGCCTTTTTGGTGGCGAAAAACTTGTGTGGGTCAAAAGCGCCTCCGCTGAAAAGGCGCTGGTGGATGCGCTTCAGATTCTGGCAGACACACCACCGGAAGCAAGTTTCCTGATCATCGAAGCGGGCGACATCAAAAAGGGCACGGGGCTGCGTAAGATAGCGGAGCCGGCGCGCTCCATTGCGGCAATCCCCTGTTATGCGGACGATGCGCGCTCCTTAAACGCATTGATCGATCAGGAACTCTCCGCGAATAATCTGCGCATTGCGCCGGCTGCACGACAAAGGCTGATCGAGCAGCTCGGCGGCGACCGTATCGCCTCGCGCAACGAAATCCGCAAGCTGGCACTCTATTGCCTCGGGGCCGACGTGATCGAGGAAGATGATATTCTGGCCATCATCGGCGATGCCAGCACGGTTTCGGCCGACGATGCCGTCGACGCCATCCTGAAAGGCGACAGGAACGCCTTTTTCCACGCCACCCAGAAGATCATTTCATCGAAAACGCCGATCTTCCTCGTCCTCCAGGGATGCCTTAAGCAATTCCAGCTGCTCGACCAGATGCGCGCCGAGATGGATGAGAAAAAGCAGCAGGCCGGCCAGGTCATGCAGACGCTCGGACGCCATATCCATTTTCGCCGGAAACCGATCATCGAAAGAGCGCTGCGGACGTGGCAGCCAGCGGCGATTGCCCGTGAGATGAACCGTCTGCAGGCAGCCATCCTGCAAAGCCGCCAGCGGCAAAGCCTGGAGGAAAGCGTGGCTCTCCTAACATTGCTGTCGACCACGCTTCAGTCCGGTCGCGGTGGATAAACAAAAAAGCCCTCGTGCTGATGCAACGAGGGCTTTTCGAATTTTGATCCAGAAAGGTTCTGGTTCAGTCGCCCTTGCCGGGCTCAGCAGAGAAATAAAGCTCCAGCTTACCTTCGACCCCGTCCATTTCCTTGGCTTCCGGCATCGGATCACGCTTGATGGTGATATTCGGCCAGATGGCCGCATATTCGGTATTGATCTTCAACCACTTGTCGAGACCCGGCTCCGTATCGGGCTTGATGGCCTCAGCGGGACATTCCGGTTCGCACACACCGCAATCGATGCATTCATCGGGATTGATAGCGAGGAAATTTTCACCCTCGTAAAAGCAGTCGACAGGGCAGACCTCAACGCAATCGGTATATTTGCAGCGGATGCAATTGTCGGTCACGACATATGTCATGATGAACTCCAGAATATGCAGGCCGGGTCTTTGGGCTTCGGAACACAAGCCGTCGCCCGGAATTCAGACAGGGCAATTTCGCAAGTGACGTAATGCCTTTGCCAGCAGATAGCAAGGATAACAATTCTGAAAAACGAGGCAGACCTGGAGGTTTATTCTATTCTTTGCTTCCGTCACTGTCAGACAGAAACCTGTCGAGCGCCCTGCGCTCTTTTTTGGTCGGACGCCCACTGCCGGGCTCGCGCAGCGCCTGCTCGAGAGGAGTCAACCTGTCGGACGGTTCCCGCGGTGGCGTCTGGTCGTCATAAAGAAGCCGGGCTTCCTCATAAGGTCCGCGTCGCGCTCCGCCGGATTTGACGACGAGTACCTTGTCCATCCGCTCAAAGCCGATGTCCAGCCTATCCCCCACCTTCAGCATGTGGCTGGGCTGGCGGATGGCAGCGCCGTTGACCTTTACATGACCCGACTGGATGTAACTCTGGGCCAGCGATCGGGACTTGGCCATACGAGCAAAGAACAGCCACTTGTCCAGACGCTGACGCGTGCTTTCCAGTGGCTGTTCGTTGCTTCCCATGGGCTTACTTCTTCAGCTGCTCCTTGAGCGCAGCGAGCTTTGCGAAAGGCGAATCCGGATCCATCGGCTTCTCCTTGCGCGGCGGCTTGGCTTCGAAGCGCTGCTGACCCTGCGGTTTTCCGCCACGGTCGTTACGCTCCGGCCTGTCCTTGCGCTCCCCGCGATCATTGTTGCGGTTGTTGCCGCGATCGGGGCGACCGCCGTCACGCTTGCGCTCACCATCGCCACCGCGATTGGCTGCTTCGCGATTTGCACCGTCGCGATTTGGATTGTCCCGATTTGCACCGTCACGATTGTCGCGACGGCCTTCGCCGCGACGCTCGCCCTGCTCGCGTGCCCCATCACGACCCTGACCGCGATGGCCGGGACGACGGTTTTCGCCGCGCTGATTTTCGTTGCGGCCACCCGGACGCCACAGAAGAACGGGCTTCGGCTCGGAAGGCTCCGCACCTTCGACAGACACGGCCTCACCTGCGGCAACCTCTTCGCCGACAGCTTCCGCGACCGGCGCCTCGGAAGCGTCGCCTTCGGCAACAGCCGCCGTTTCGGTTTCCTGTTGTTCGGAAGCCGGTTCGTCCTGCGCGGTCTCAGCGCTTTCCTCTTCGCCCGTCACCGCTTCTGCGGCGACAGGAGCGGCGGCGCCAACGTGGCTGGCGAGGAAGGCCTGCGCCTCTTCCGCCGTGACCTGATCGGCACGGTAACCGAGGCCCTTGAGGATTTCTTCCATGTCGTCGAGCGTTGCGCCGAGAATGGAAAGCATGGCGGTCGTCGTCGTGAAACGACGGCCATCATAAGCGCCTTCCGGGCGCGGCTGCTGACCGGGCTTCCACTGCAGCAGTGGACGGATCAGATCGGCCAGACGCTCGAGAATGTCGATACGCACGGCGCGCTTTCCGAGGAAACGGAAACCGGCGAGCTTGTAAAACATCCGCTCGAAGCTCGCATCTGTCACGACCGAGGTGCGGCCGGCGGCCAGCACCGGAATGAGATCGCCATAACCCGGCTTGCCGAGACCATCATTCTTCAGCGCCCAGAGCAGCGTGACAAGCTCGGCCGGGGCCGGCTTCAGCAATGCGGGCAGGAAGACGTGATAAGCGCCAAAACGCACGCCGTAGCGGCGCATGGAGGCGCGCGCATCCTGATCCAGCGACTTCACGTCTTCGGTGACGTCGCGGCGGAACAGCACGCCCAGATTTTCGACCAGCTGGAACGCCAGTCCCTTTGCGAGACCCTGAAGGTCTTCGGCGCGCGAAATATCGTCTAGCGGCTTCAGCACGGTCGCAATCTGATGATTGACGAAACGTTCGACGCGCGCCACCGCATGATCGCGGGCATTGCCGCTCAACTGCTCGTCGGCCAGCAGGATCACCCGCGGCTTCATGATGTTATCGCCTGCCGCGAGGCGGGCAACCGGCTCGCCAAGCCAGCGAACCAGACCATCGGAGCTCAAAGCGAGATCGCCGTTGCCGCTGGCATGCAGACGCGCAGCGCGCGCCTCATACTCCAGCGCCAGCGCCTTCTGCGACGCAGCCTGCACGGCCTTCTGATCCGGCCCTTCCATTCCCGACACCGGCGTGAACCGGAATCCGGCCAATTGGCCGACGTGATGTCCTTCTACGAAGACATCACCATTTACACTGATTTCAGCTTCAAGCATCGCATTCTCTCTCAGGCGCCTCATGAGCACAGATGTCCTGCGATCAACAAAGCGTTTCGTCAACCTTTCATGTAGAGCATCGGACAATCGATCCTCGATTTCCCGCGTCTTTTCTTGCCAGTGTGTCGGATCGGCAAGCCATCCTGGGCGGTTCGATACATAAGTCCATGTTCTGATCTGCGCAATCCTTGCGGACAATGTATCGATCTCTCCATCCGTCCGGTCGGCACGGCGCACCTGCTCGGCCATGAAATCCTCGTTCACCGCCCCGCGCTTGACGAGATCGAAATAAAGCGTGGAGATCAGGTCGGCATGCTGTGCGGGGGCGATGCGGCGATAATCAGGCAGCGCGCAGGCCTCCCAGAGTTTTTCCACCCGCGCATCCGTCGTGGTCACGTCGATGATCTCAGGATAACGCGACAGATACTCCAGCGCCTGCTGGTCAATGGCGGGCAAGGCGCGCGAAAGCCCCTGGATCGCCGGCGCGGCATCAAGGCTCGTGCGCAGATTGGCGATGGAGGAAAAATCGAAATTTTTCGTCCGCCATTGCAGCACCTTCACCGCATCGAACTGATGGGTCTCGATCCGCTTCACCAACTCGTCGTCGAACGGATCGACACGCCCCGTCACACCGAATGTGCCGTCGCGAAGATGACGGCCGGCGCGGCCGGCAATCTGGCCGATTTCACCCGGATTGAGGTTGCGGAACTGGTAACCGTCGAATTTGCGGTCCTGCGCGAAGGCGACGTGATCGACGTCGAGGTTGAGACCCATGCCGATGGCATCCGTCGCGACAAGATATTCCACATCGCCCGACTGGTAGAGACCCACCTGCGCATTGCGCGTGCGCGGCGAAAGCGCACCCATCACAACGGCCGCTCCGCCGCGCTGGCGGCGCACCAGCTCGGCAATGGCGTAGACCTCCTCCGCCGAAAAGGCGACGATCGCCGTGCGTTGCGGCAGGCGGGTTATCTTCTTCTGGCCGGCATAAAAAAGCTGCGACAGACGCGGCCGCTCGACCACGGTTATTCCCGGCAGCAGCTTTTCAAGGATCGGGCGCATCGTGCCGGCACCCAGAAGCAACGTCTCTTCCCGCCCGCGCAGATGCAGCACCCGGTCGGTGAAGATATGACCGCGTTCAAGATCGCCGGCCAGCTGCACCTCATCGATGGCGACGAAAGCGGCGGTCGTCTCGCGCGGCATGGCTTCCACGGTGCAGACGGAATATTTGGCTTTGGGCGGTGAGATTTTTTCTTCGCCTGTTATCAGCGCCACATTCGGCGCCCCCACCTTTTCAACCAGACGGGTATAGACCTCCCGCGCCAGAAGGCGCAGTGGGAGGCCGATGACACCGTTGCCATGCGCCACCATCCGCTCGATCGCGTAATGGGTCTTGCCGGTATTGGTGGGGCCGAGAACGGCCGTGACACCGCGGCCGCTCAGGATCATGGGGCGAAAATTCAACGTAGCATCCGCGAGTCGACTTCATCTGCTTGCCGTGCCGCCCGGCATCACCGGATGCGGGCCGCACGCACCACACATGGCAATGCGCACCGACAAAGGCAATAGGCCTCATCCGCAAAGTAGCGCAGGAGGGCTTCTCTGGTGAATTTTCCTTTCGGATTCAGCAACTTGATGCTTCAAAAAGAATCCGGCGAAAATGGAATCGATTCGGTTGCGGAACAGTCTGCGAACGAATCGAATACGAATCGCTGACTCTCCCTGATTCCGTTTTTGTTCTCCGCAATATCTGGTTGGAAAATTGGTGCCCCATACCAGATTGTGAATCCGGGTAAGTCCTTGCCCGGATTCAGCTTTCCATTCCCGGAAAATACCCTAATGGCCTGTCAAGCGACAATTACGGAGGGCGCTGTTCACCCCTTAACGAAGGGTCCCGGTCAAAGCGCCTCGCCGGCAAGAAGGCGCGGCGCATTCGCGTCCGTCGTGCCGGCGGCCTGACCGATGAAATAGGACTTGAGACCCGGCAACCGATCGACAACACCGAGACCGAAATCGCGCATGATGCGGATGGGGCCGACATCATTGGAGAAAAGCCGGTTCAGCACATCCGTCGTCACACCCATGCGCAATGTGTCGAAACGTCGCCAGGATTGATACCGCTCGAGAACGTTGAGAGAGCCGATATCAAGACCGAGGCGGTCGGCCTCTACCACGGTTTCAGCGAGGGCTGCCACATCCTTGAAGCCGAGATTGAGGCCCTGTCCGGAAATCGGGTGGATGCCGTGCGCCGCGTCACCCGCAAGCGCAAACCGTGGCGCAACGAAGGAGCGCGCCAGCGTGAGGCCCAGCGGAAAGGCACGTCGTAGACCGACCGGACGGACCGGCCCGAGCTTGTGGCCGAACCGGCGCTCCAGCTCTTCCTCGAAGACAAGATCGTCGGAGGCGACCAGCCTGTCGGCATCGGCCGTGCGCTCGGTCCAGACAAGCGAGGAGCGATTTCCCTTCAACGGCAGGACGGCAAAGGGGCCGGAAGGCAGGAAATGCTCCTCAGCGCAGCCCTCATGCGGCCGTTCGTGCTCGACGGTCGTGACGATACCAGACTGGTCATAGGCCCAATGCACCGTCTTGATGCCGGCCATGTCCCGCAGAGCGGAACGAACACCATCACAGGCAACGAGCAATCGCGCTTCCAGCGATGAACCGTCGGAAAGGGTGATGGCTGTCGATTGCGGTCCCGAAATAAAACCGGAAACACTGATACCGTGGCGGATTTTAATGCCCAGACGCTCACAAAGGCCACGCAGCGCGGCCACCATCGCAACATTCGGCACCATATGGGCAAAAGGCCTGCCCTCCTCCACAGCACCGTCAAAGGTCAGAAACACCGGGCGGACGGGATCGGCAGTCTTCGAATCGGTAACGACCATCTTGTGGATCGGCTGCGCCTCAGGCTCGATCTCGTTCCATATGCCGAAAACATCGAGCATGCGCGTGGCCGCCGAAATGACGGCGGAGGCACGGACATCCTTCTTCCAGACATCATCAGGGGCGGCTTCAATCACCTGTACATCGAGGTGCGGTGCAGCCTGCTTGATGGCGACAGCAGCGGAAAGACCGACATATCCGCCACCTGCAACTACCACGTCCAGCATCGCGCTTCTCCTCAAATCTTGTGCACGCATCATCGGCGCACTATAGACCATGTGACGTCTTCCTACAGCCGGAGCAGGCCGAAAAAATGTCGCATCCTTCGCAAACGTCAGACCCGATGGTCAATCTCATTGTCACGCTTGATCTCGAGAAGCTGGAAGAGAACCTCTATCGGGGCGAAAGCCCGCAGATCGGCTGGCAGCGGGTTTTTGGCGGCCAGGTCATCGCACAGGCCCTGATTGCCGCGCAAAGAACCGTGGATGACGACCGTTTCGTTCATTCGCTGCATGCCTATTTCATGCGCCCCGGCGATCCGCTGGTTCCTATCGTCTACCAGGTGGAGCGCATCCGCGACGGCGCAAGCTTCTGCACCCGCCGCGTGGTCGCCATCCAGCACGGCAAGGCAATTTTTTCCATGTCGGCATCGTTTCAGATATTCGAGGACGGCTTTGACCATCAAATCAAGATGCCCGATGTGACACCGCCTGAAAAACTGATGAGCGAGGAACAGATGCAGGCGGCCTTCCTCGCCAAGGCGCCCGCTTCGATCCGTAAATACTGGAGCAACAAGCGACCAATCGAGATCAGGCCGGTTTCGCTGACCCATTATATCTCGAAGGAAAAGCTGGAGCCGCAGCAGGATATCTGGGTTCGCGCCGTCGGCGATGTGCCCGCTGATCCGCGCCTGCAATCGGCCATTCTCGCCTATCTCTCCGACATGACGCTGCTCGACACCTCGCTTTATGCCCATGGAACGACGATCTTCGATCCGTCCATTCAGGTTGCGAGTCTCGACCACGCCATGTGGTTCCACCGCCCCTGCCGGCTGGATGACTGGCTGCTCTACACCCAGGACAGCCCCAGCGCGTCCGGCGCTCGGGGACTGACCCGTGGCAATATTTTCACCAGGCAGGGTCAACTCGTCGCCTCCGTCGCGCAGGAGGGTTTGATCCGCAAAAGGGCAAATGATTAAATAATGCGCTTTTTTAAAAAATCGCACATTTTATAGACGCTTTTTTGGGCGACAAATGCCCCTTTTTCAGACGTCCGTCATATAATCTTTATATTTCAATAAATTACGCCCCTGTATCAAAACTGGCACGCCCTTTGAATGTATGTCCGCAGTCGCTGTTACTGATCTGCCAGCGGCAAGGAGAGTCGGCTCCATGCCGAGGACAAACAAAGGATGGGAAACCAGATGAAAATTGTGATGGCCATTATCAAGCCGTTCAAGCTGGATGAGGTGCGCGAAGCACTCACCGGCGTCGGCATCCAGGGCCTGACCGTGACCGAGGTGAAGGGTTACGGACGTCAGAAGGGGCATACCGAGATTTATCGCGGTACGGAATACGCGGTGAGCTTCCTTCCCAAGCTGAAGATCGAGATCGCAGTTCCATCCGACGTCGTCGACAAGGCCGTCGAGGCGATCGCGTCTGCGGCAAAGACCGGGCAGATCGGTGACGGCAAGATCTTTGTCTACTCTATCGAACAGGCCGTGCGCATTCGTACCGGCGAAACCAACACAGAAGCGCTTTAAAGCACGGCTGACAGGGGAGTTTTCCAACTATGCAACTCAACAAGTTTTTGACGCTCGGCAAGCTGGGCGCCGCAGCGACGGCCCTGATGGCCCCGGCCATCGCCTTTGCCCAGGATGCAGCGCCAGCAGTAGCGGCAGCGGCTCCTGTTCCGGAAAAAGCCGATACCGCCTTCATGTATATTGCAACGATCCTCGTGCTGTTCATGATTATTCCCGGTCTGGCGCTGTTTTACGGCGGTCTGGTCCGCACCAAGAACATGCTCTCCGTTCTCATGCAGTGCACGGTCATCGGCGCAGTCATGATGCTCGTCTGGGTCATCTACGGTTACTCCTTCGCCTTCGGCGGCGGCACCGGTCCGTATTTCGGCGGCTTCGGCAAGCTGTTCCTGTCGGGCGTTTCGCTTGACAGCACGTCTGCCACCTTCTCGCAGGGTGTCGTGATCTACGAATACACCTTCATCGCCTTCCAGATGACCTTTGCGGCCATCACGCCTGCGCTGATCATCGGTGCTTTTGCAGAACGCGTGAAGTTCTCCGCCGTCATCCTCTTCACCATCCTGTGGGCCACCTTCGTCTACTTCCCGATCGCGCACATGGTCTGGGACGCGAACGGCCTGATCTTCGGCATGGGCGCCCTCGACTTCGCTGGCGGCACCGTCGTTCACATCAATGCCGGTATCGCTGGCCTGATCGGCGCTATCATGGTTGGCAAACGCACCGGCTTCGGCAAGGACATGATGGCTCCCCACTCCATGACGCTGACGCTGGTTGGCGCCGCCATGCTGTGGTTCGGCTGGTTCGGCTTTAACGCCGGATCCAACCTCGAGGCATCGGGCGGTGCGGTTCTCGCAACCATGAACACCTTCCTTGCGACTGCTGCGGCCATCGTTTCCTGGTCGCTGGTTGAGAGCTTCACCCGCGGTAAGGCTTCCATGCTGGGTGCCGCTTCGGGCATGATCGCCGGTCTCGTCGCCGTCACGCCTGCTGCCGGCTCCGTCGGCCCTATGGGTGCGATCGTTCTCGGTCTCATCGTTTCGCCGATCTGCTACTTCTTCGTCTCCGTGGTGAAGAACAAGTTCGGTTATGACGACACTGCCGACGTCTTCGGCGTCCACGGCATCGGTGGCATCATCGGCGCCCTCGGCACCGGCATCTTCACCTCGCCGCTGCTTGGCGGCACCGGCAAGGCAGATTTCTCCATCTCTTCGCAGCTCTGGACCCAGTTCGTTGCCGTCGCCATCACCATCGTCTGGTGCGCGGTCGTCTCGGTAATCCTCTACAAGATCGTCGACGTGATCGTTGGTCTTCGGGTTCCGGTCGAAGCCGAACGCGAAGGTCTCGACCTCGCGACCCACGGCGAAGCTGCTTACCACTCCTGATATCAGGGAAAAGGGGTTCTCCATCCCCTCTCCCGCAAGAAGGCCCGCTCCGGCGGGCCTTTTTCTTTGCCGCAAATCCGCGCTCGGCCTCAAAAATCCGCATGGTTAACACGACATTAACCAGCGAGCGGTTAGTTTTCCCTGTCAATCCGGGATCAGGTCACCCTGCCGGATCTTGCCGAAACCACAAAACAACGGGTTCAGGGACATGGGCAGAATGCATTCTCCGACATTCGATGGTCGTCACACGCGCTTCGTGTTGACGGCGTTTTTCGTGCGTCAGATCATGGCCCTCGCCGGTTTTGCTCTTTTGGCGACGATTGCGCTCGGCATTGCCGCACTGGCCACATGGAATGTGGCTGATCCGAGCCTCTCTTATGCCACGGGGAACCAGCCCACCAATCTTCTGGGTTACAGCGGCGCGATCTTTGCCGATATCGTGATGCAGTTCCTCGGGCTTTCCGCAATCATTGCATTCCTGCCCATCATCGCCTGGGCGATCGCGCTCATCGCCGGCCGCAAGTTCAATCGTATACCCGCCCGCCTTGTCGCATGGGTTGCGGGCGCCATCGTCTGCGCCGCCTCGCTCGGCTGTTTTCCGGCACCCGTCACCTGGCCCCTGCCGAACGGCATCGGCGGCGTCATTGGTGACATGATCCTGCGCTTCCCGGCACTTTTTATCGGCGCTTACCCCACCGGCACCATCGCCACGATACTCGGCGTCATATTCGCGGCGCCCGCTGCCTGGCTGATGCTGTTTGCCGCCGGTATCGTCGGCGGTCTGGACGACGAGTTGGAGCGGGAGGAAGCTGTGCCCGTCGCCACCAGCAAGGCCCGCGCTGCCCGTGAAGCCGAAGAGGATGATGAGGACGATGGCGAAGGCTTCTTCGCCAACATGCTCGCCTTTGGCGCTATTGCGCATTACTGGTACATCACCCAGGCGCGTTTCCGCCGCCTGTTCGGCCTGAAGTCGAAATCGCTGCACACCGAATTCGAACATCCCTACGATTTCAACGAGTATGAATTCGGTACCCTGAACGAACCCTCTCGCCTGAAGACGGCGATCAATCGTCTCGACCAGCGCTCGGAACCGTCTTTCGAAGAACGCGCCGCATCGCGCCGGCAAATGTCGCCTCCCTCCATTGCGCTCGATCATGACAACGACACGGATGACGAGCCGCCTTTCGACGCGGACGGACGCCGCCTGCCGAACGGCATTCTTTCTGACGACGAATCCGACGATAAATTCACTGCCCGGCAAGCCCCGGGACGTGGACAGCCCAGAATAACCGCGCCTTCCGCCCGTCCCAAGCCAAGCGAGCGCGTGGCAAGAGAGGCCCAGGCTTCTTTCATCGCCGCCGATGGTTTTCAGCTGCCCACCGTCCATCTTCTGGCCGAACCGAAGAATGTCGTGCGCGACAACACGCTCAGCGAAGAAGTGCTCGAACAGAATGCCCGTCTTCTGGAAGGCGTCCTCGAGGATTTCGGCGTCAAGGGTGAGATCATCCACGTCCGCCCCGGCCCGGTGGTGACACTTTACGAACTGGAGCCCGCGCCCGGCATCAAGTCTTCACGCGTCATCGGCCTTGCAGACGATATTGCCCGCTCCATGAGCGCGATCGCCGCCCGCGTCGCCGTCGTTCCCGGCCGCAATGCCATCGGCATCGAACTGCCGAACCAGACGCGCGAGACCGTGTTCCTGCGAGAACTGGTCGGCAGCCGTGATTTCGAAAACAGCAAGGCCAAGCTCGCCATGGCGCTCGGCAAGACCATCGGTGGCGAACCTGTGATCGCCGATCTCGCCAAGATGCCGCATCTTCTCGTCGCCGGCACCACGGGTTCGGGCAAGTCCGTCGCCATCAACACGATGATCCTGTCGCTTATTTACCGCATGTCGCCGGAACAGTGCCGCCTGATCATGATCGACCCGAAAATGCTGGAACTGTCGATCTATGACGGCATTCCGCATCTGCTTTCCCCCGTTGTCACCGATCCGAAAAAGGCCGTTGTGGCCCTGAAATGGACGGTGCGGGAGATGGAAGAGCGCTACAAGAAGATGTCTAAGATCGGCGTGCGCAACATTGACGGCTTCAACAGCCGCGTGCAGCAGGCGCTGGACAAGGGCGAAATCCTCACCCGCACCGTGCAGACCGGCTTCGACCGCCAGACCGGCGAGGCGATGTACGAGACGGAAGAATTCGATCTGAAGCCCCTGCCCTATATCGTCGTCATCATCGACGAAATGGCCGACCTGATGATGGTGGCCGGCAAGGACATCGAGGGCGCAGTGCAGCGCCTGGCGCAGATGGCGCGTGCCGCCGGCATCCACGTCATCATGGCCACCCAGCGCCCGTCCGTCGACGTCATCACCGGCACGATCAAGGCCAATTTCCCAACCCGTATCTCGTTCCAGGTCACCTCGAAGATCGACAGCCGCACGATCCTTGGCGAGCAGGGCGCCGAACAGCTGCTCGGCATGGGCGACATGCTCTATATGGCGGGCGGTGGACGCATTCAGCGCGTGCACGGCCCCTTCGTGTCCGACAATGAAGTCGAAGAAATCGTCGCCTACCTGAAGACGCAGGGGTCGCCGGAATATCTGGAGGCGATCACCGAAGAAGACGACGAGGACGGCGCTGGCAGCGGTCCGGCTGGCGCTGGCAACTTCTCCGATTCCGAAGATCCCTACGATCAGGCCGTGGCCGTCGTTCTTCGCGATGGAAAAGCCTCCACGTCCTATGTGCAGCGCCGTCTCGGCATCGGTTACAACCGTGCCGCCTCGCTGATCGAGCGCATGGAGCAGGAGGGCATTATCGGCCCCGCCAACCACGCCGGAAAACGCGAAATTCTCGTACCGACAGAAGCAGACATCATCGAGCGATAAATCCGCAACCAAGCAGGGCTGCGAAGCGTTATTACACGCTTTCACGTCATGAAGCCGCCGCCTTTTATGCGGACAATCGCTGCGATGAAGGAGAACAGAATGAACGATCTGACCACCGGCGAAACGGCCAATGCAAGCACTGGGCAAAATGGCATGACGCGGCGTGGGGTGCTGACGGCATTTTCCATGGCTGCGGTGATCGCCGGCCTGTCGCCGCTTGACGCATTTGCCCAGGCAGCCGGCAATGGCGCAACCGCGCAGAAAATCGCCAATCACTTCTCTTCGGTCAAAACCATGATGGGCGAATTCGTGCAGTTCGGCCCGCGCGGCGAACAGACCGGCGGCAAGTTCTACATCGAACGGCCCGGCAAGCTTCGCTTCAATTATGAAGATCCTTCGCCCATGCGCGTTATCTCCGATGGCAAGAATGTCGTCATCGGCAACATGAAGCTGAAGACGTGGGATCTCTATCCGCTGTCGAAGACCCCGCTCAGCCTGCTTCTCTCCGACAAGATCGATCTCGGCAACCAGAAGGTCCGGGATGTGAAGGAAGAATCCGACCTGACCACCATTGTCCTTGGCGACAAGAGCGTATTTGGCGATTCGACCATTACCCTGATGTTCGATCCGAAAACCTTCGATCTGAGGCAATGGACGACGACCGACGCCCAGAACAAGGACACGACAGTCATGATCTTCAACGTCCAGACCGGCGTGAACCTCGACGAGCGGGTCTTCAACATCAATTACGAGGAAGTGCGCAAGCGCGGCTGACTCTGTTTGCCCATACAAGCTCTTCGAAAGGCGGCTCTCAGGTCGCCTTTTTTATTTTGCCGCTAAAATACATTCCCGTTTTCATCGCGATGTTATAAGCCTGCGCCCCGGAACCATGCCTTGAGGCTCTCCCTCGAGGCGATAGAAACGGAGCCCATGCATGTCGTTTTCGATAACCACCTGGAACATCAACTCGGTCAGGCTCAGAATGCCGATCGTCGAGCAGTTTCTTGTGCGTTACAAACCCGACATTCTCTGCCTGCAGGAAACGAAATGCCCGAATGGCGAGTTTCCGATGAAACCGCTAAAAGCGCTCGGTTACGAGCACGTCATCATCCATGGCCAGAAAGGCTATCATGGTGTGGCGATCGCTTCGAAAATCCCGCTGACCGAAGACCACAGGCAGGATTATTGCGGCATCGGCGATGCCAGGCATATTTCCGCGATTTTCCAGGTCGGATCGCGCCGCGTGCGGCTGCATAATTTCTACGTTCCGGCCGGCGGCGACGAGCCGGATCGGTCGATCAATCCGAAATTCGGCCACAAGCTCGATTTCATCGAGGAAATGAAGGCACTGCGCGCCGATGGCGTTCCCGGGACCTCCTCCATTCTCGTCGGCGATCTCAACATCGCACCACTTGAAAACGACGTCTGGTCACACAAGCAGCTTCTGAAGATTGTCAGCCATACACCCGTCGAAACCGAAGGCATGCTGGATATTATGAAGAAGGGCAACTGGCTCGATCTGATGCGCCTGAACGTACCGGAGACGGAAAAGATCTATACGTGGTGGAGCTACCGCGCCAAGGATTGGGAAGCCGCTAACCGCGGCCGCCGTCTCGACCATATCTGGTCCTCACAGGATCTCGGTTCCTCGCTTGAAAAAATCGAGATATTGCGTGAAGCCCGCGGCTGGAATCGGCCATCGGATCACGTCCCTGTCACGGCTCATTTCCGCTTCTGAACGATCGAGCTGGCGTCAGACGAAGCGGTTCTGCAAACGGGCCGCACCCGCCGCCAGCGCCGCAATATTATCGCGAATACGCGCCGACACGATATCGGCAACCTCCGGAAACTCCTCCACCAGCCGGTGAAAGAGGATGCGCGTTATCCGGATGACTTCGGAGTCTTCCACTGCAACAGCAGTGAACTTTCTTTCACAAAGGGTGAAAAGCGCCAGCTCCGAAAGCAGCGCACCCTTGCCGGGCGTCGCCTGCAACAGGGGTTTGCCATCCCGCCCGGCGGTGAACAGTTCGAAATGCCCTGATGTCACGGCAAAGGCGCATTCAGCCGGCGAATGTTCCCGGAACAATGTCCGCCCGGCCGATACGCGGCGGCGTTCCGCACCGAAGGCGATAAGCCGCAACTGATCGTCGCTGAATCCCGCAAATAACGGCACTTGCCCCAGCAGAATGATATCGTCCGTCAAGGCCATGTCGATCACTACTCCGGAAAGCCGCCTGCATCACTATAGCGGTTTTCCAATATCGGTCCTCAAAATACAAGATGTTAGAACGCCGCGCATCTTTGTCGACACGCGGCGTGAGCTATCAAACATAATCATAAGCCTGGCTCAGGGAACGATCTTGTAACCACCGTTCTCGGTCACCAGGATTTCAGCGTTGGAAGGATCCCGTTCGATCTTCTGGCGCAAACGATACACATGCGTTTCGAGCGTATGCGTGGTGACGCCGGAATTGTACCCCCAGACCTCTTCCAGCAGAACATCGCGCGTTACCACCGCGCTGCCGGCACGGTAGAGATAACGGATGATCGCCGCTTCCTTTTCCGTGAGACGGATCTTCTTGCCGTCTTCGGTCGTCAGCAGCTTCTGGCTGGGCTTGAACTGATAAGGACCCACGGTGAAAACCGCGTCCTCACTCTGTTCATACTGGCGCAGTTGGGCCCGGATGCGCGCAAGAAGTACGGCAAAGCGGAACGGCTTCGTCACGTAGTCGTTTGCGCCTGCTTCCAGCCCCAGAATCGTATCGGAATCGGTGTCGTGCCCGGTGAGCATGATGATCGGTGCCTTGAAGCCGCCCTTGCGCAACAGCTTCACCGCTTCACGGCCATCCATATCAGGAAGGCCTACATCCATGATCAGAAGATCGACCTGGGCGGTTTTGGCAGTCTGCATCGCCTGCGCGGCGTTTGCGCCGCTCAACAGCGAGAATTCCTCATAGGGAGATAATTGCTCGGTCAGCGTCTCCCGAAGATCGTCGTCATCGTCCACCAGAAGGATAGTGCGAGCCGTCATTCGGATTCTCAGCCTTTCTTACTTTAATCGTCAGCCAATTCAGCGATTTGCCGGTAAAAGGTCAACCCATTGCCATCACATGATGAAGTGCTATGACTTCACGTTAAATAACCTGCAAAGCAAAATCTCGTGAAAAACATGAGCAAACGCTCCACGGAACAACGTAAACGCGTATCGACGCTCATGGTTCGGCCGGCTCCCATGAAAATCAGCCGGGCGATCGTGCAGCTTGGGCATCTCACCTTTCCCGCCGCCATCGGGCGTAATGGCCGCACCATGCTGAAACGCGAGGGAGACGGGAAATCACCGATTTCCGTCACCCGCCTGCTGCACGGATTTTATCGCGGCGATCGCATGTCCGCGACCGCAACGGCATTGCCGATGCAACGGACGCTAAAGTCAATGCTGTGGTGCGACGAGCCCCGCAATCCCAATTACAACAGGCTGGTCAAGGCACCCTTCGCGCCAAGCCATGAAGAAATGATGCGCAAGGACAGCCTCTATGACATCTGTCTCGTGCTGGACTGGAACATCACATCCAGAAGCCGCAACCGCGGCTCGGCGATCTTCATGCATATGATCCGGCCGGGATACGAGCCGACCGCGGGCTGCGTTGCCCTCCACCCCCGCGACATCAGGCGCATCCTGCCCCATATGCGCAAGGGAACGAAAATCCGTATCCTGTGATGTGCATGCAGCCAGGCAAGCAACAAAAAACCCGCCATCAAGGCGGGTTTTTTTAGAAGGAAAAGGCCGTGATTAAGCGGCTTCGTCCTGAGAATCGTCCTCTTCAACGGTCTTGCCACGCTTGGGGCCCTTGGCAAGGTTGACTTCCACCAGGCGGACAGCCTCGGTTTCGGACATCTTGTTGACGGCGGCGATTTCGCGCGCCATGCGGTCGAGAGCAGCTTCGTAAAGCTGACGCTCGGAATAGGACTGCTCCGGCTGGTTTTCCGCACGGTAGAGATCGCGTACGACTTCCGCAATCGCGATGAGATCGCCGGAATTGATCTTCGCATCATATTCCTGCGCGCGGCGCGACCACATGGTCCGCTTCACACGCGCCTTGCCCTGCACCACTTTCAGCGCCCGCTCGACAAAATCGCCTTCGGAAAGCTTGCGCATGCCGATGCTGACGGCTTTGGCGACGGGAACCTTAAGACGCATCTTGTCTTTTTCGAAATCGATGACAAAAAGCTCAAGCTTCATGCCGGCGACTTCTTGTTCCTCGATGGCAGAAATGGTACCGACACCATGAGCGGGATACACAATCGCTTCACCGGTTTTAAAGCCGTGATGTGCTGGAGATTTCTTCTGCTGGGTCGTCATTCGTTCTAAAAACTCCCTGTTACATACCCGGGGATGCCGGGGTTGGGTCGGTCAGGCCCTGATGAGACGGGGGAACCGTCAGGTGACTCCGCACTGGTCCAGCCGTGCACGCAAAAAAACACCTACCCGTCTTACGGGGCTCGATAACGTAAACGCTCGATATGTCACGGAAACCGCGTGCAAAAGAGGTGTTGCTTTCGTGGTGTTTTTGGGCACACAAATGCCACGCTGTGGATCAGTATCGTTGGTGTACCACAAAAATAGGTGCAAATCAATAATTTGCTTCGACCGTGGCCGCAACATCACATGGCAGCTCTAGAACCGCCTAAAATTTAGCCGCTAAAATACTGTAAAATGCTTCGCGACAGACCCTCATGGCAAAAGAAGCAAAAAAATTTCACTTACCGACTGCAGAAACACGAAAGCCTCTTAAACTCTTCGTAATTCCACGCCAATATCCGATTCGACTGAAAAGGCAAAATCCGTAAATTGGCGGTGCTTTTTTATATTAAAGTGTGATTTTTGGAGGAATCCACGTCAAATGGGCTACAGAAACAATCCAAAACGCGAAAAACAGATCGAAAAAGCGCGCCAGCAGGCAATTGCCGAAAATGTCCAATTTCTTGATCCAGGTATTCTTTATGGAAGGGCAAGCGCCGACGATATAGAATATTATTCCGCGGAGATGTTGGCAGCGAGTGCGGCTCACAGTTTCCAGGCGCTTTCGCACTGGACCGGGGAGACACCCCACATCAGCATCACCCAGGTGGACGGCGTTTCACCACGGGATATTCCAGTTACGGTCCTGACGATTATCGGCCGCAACATGCCCTTCCTTTACGATTCCGTGATGGGCGAGGTCACCAGCAGCTATCGCGGTCTCTATCTGGCGGTCCACCCCATCCTTGTTCGCGATGACGAAGCGCAGGCCGGTTACCGCCTTGCCGAGCCGGAGGACGATCCCGCTGATAATATCAGCCTCATCCAGTTGCATATCGCGCCGCTGACGCCGCAGGCAGCCTCGGCGCTGGAAGAGCGGCTGCGCTTCGTGCTGACGCAGGTGCAATCCGCCTATCGCGACTGGCGCCCAATGCTGACGAAGCTCGATGAAGCGCTGGACGAATTGTCGAAGCGTGGCTCGTCGCGGCGCAAGACAGAACGCACGGAAGCCGTCGAATTCCTCAACTGGCTTCGCAACGACAATTTCACCTTCCTCGGCATGCGCGACTACACCTATTCCGGCAAGGGAAAGAACGCGAAAATCGAGCGCGGTGACGGCGTTGGTCTCGGCAGCCTCAGCGACCCCGATGTGCGCGTGCTGCGTCTCGGCAAGAATGCGGTGACGACGACGCCTGAAATCCTTGCCTTCCTTGATGGCCCGGATTTCCTCATCGTCACCAAGGCCAATGTAAAATCCATCGTGCACCGCCGCGCCTATATGGATTACATCGGTATCAAGCGCTTTGACGAGGACGGCAATGTCATCGGCGAATTGCGCATCGTCGGCCTTTTCACCGCCACTGCCTATACGCGTTCGGTCAAGCAGATACCGCTGCTGCGCGCCAAGGTCGCGGATGTCGAGCGCCATTTTGGCTTCGACCCCAACAGCCATTCCGGCCGTATCCTGCAAAACACGCTGGAAGCCTATCCGCGTGACGATCTCTTCCAGATCGAGACCGACCTTCTGATCCGCTTCATCGAGCAGATCATGGAACTGAGCGACCGTCCGCGCGTGCGGGTGCTCGCACGTATCGACCGTTTCGACCGCTTCGTCTCCGCCATCATCTTCGTGCCGCGCGAGGAATATAACTCCTATGTGCGCGAGAAGATCGGCGATTATCTGAGCCGGGTTTATGACGGGCATATCTCCGCCTATTATCCCGCCTTCCCCGAAGGCGCTGTCGCCCGCGTCCACTTCATCGTCGGCCGCACGGAAGGCAAGACGCCGCGCATCGCTCAGGACAAGCTGGAAGATGCCGTCAGTGATATTGCGGCACGCTGGATAGATCATTTTGTCACCCTCTCCGAACCGGGCGCGCCGGTACTGGACGTCGATCAGGCCTATCAGGAAGCCTTCACACCCGAAGAAGCGATCGGCGACATGCCGGACATTCTGGCGGCCGCCAATGGCGAGCCGGTCCGCATTGAATTCTACCAGCAGGAAGGCCAGTCGGCCGACACGCTGTCGCTGAAAATCTTCCACCGTGACGGCCACCTGCCGCTTTCACGCCGTGTGCCCCTGCTCGAAAATCTCGGCTTTAACGTCATCAGCGAACGCACCTTCGATATCGGTGTCGTTTCAGATAGCGTAAAGCGTGACATCGTACTGCATGACATGGAACTGTCAGTCGCTGCCGGCACGACGCTCGATCTGCCGCATTACGGACCGAAACTCGAGGAGGCCTTCCTTGCCGCCTTCTCCGGTAAGGTGGACAATGACAACTTCAACCGCCTGATCCTCGCCTGCGGCCTGAATGTGCGCGAAGTCTCCGTGCTGCGTGCCTATGCCCGTTATCTGCGCCAGACTGGCATCGTTTATTCGCAGGAGCATATTTCCGAAACGCTCTATAAATATCCTGACATTTCCCGGAATATTTTCGCGCTGTTCAAGGCCGGCTTTGATCCGTCTATCGAAGAAAAGAAGCGGGTGAAGAAACTCGCAGAGATTCACAAGGCGATTGAAGCGGCGCTGAGCGGCGTTCCCAATCTCGATGAGGACCGCACGCTGCGGCGTTACGTCAACGCCATCGATGCGACGCTGCGCACCAACTACTTCCAGAAGAATGCCGACGGCACCCCGCGTGATCTCCTGGCATTCAAGTTCGATCCGAAACACCTGGATGGTCTGCCCGATCCCCGCCCCTTCCGCGAAATATTCGTTTACGGCACCGAGGTCGAAGGCGTACATCTGCGCTTCGGCAAGGTGGCGCGCGGCGGTCTGCGCTGGTCGGATCGTGGTCAGGATTACCGCACCGAAGTGCTCGGCCTCGTCAAGGCGCAGCAGGTGAAGAACGCGGTCATTGTGCCTGTCGGTGCCAAGGGCGGCTTCTTCCCGAAGAACCTGCCCGCCGGCGGCTCCCGCGACGAGGTCTTTAATGCCGGTCGCGAGGCCTACAAGACCTATATCCGCACCCTGCTCTCGATCACCGACAACATCGTTGACGACGCGATCGTGCCGCCAGCCGATACGTTGCGGCTGGATGGCGACGACCCCTATTTCGTCGTTGCCGCCGACAAGGGAACGGCCACCTTCTCCGATACAGCGAACGGTCTCGCCCATGAAGCCGGTTTCTGGCTGGACGATGCCTTCGCATCGGGTGGTTCCGCCGGTTATGACCACAAGAAGATGGGCATTACCGCCCGCGGCGCATGGGAAACGGTAAAACGCCATTTCCGTGAAATGGATACCGATATCCAGACCACACCATTCACCGTGGCCGGTGTGGGCGACATGTCCGGCGACGTTTTCGGCAACGGCATGCTGCTGTCGGAAAAGATCAGGCTGATCGCGGCCTTCGATCACCGCGATATCTTCATCGATCCCGACCCGGATACCGACAGATCCTTTACTGAGCGCAAGCGGCTTTTCGAACTGCCGCGTTCCAGCTGGCAGGACTATGACCGTTCGACCCTCTCGCCCGGCGCGATGATCATCTCGCGTTCCGAAAAATCGGTGACGCTGACGCCCGAAGCCGTGGCCGCCATCGGCCTCGACAAGTCTATCGCCACACCCTTCGAGATCATGACCGCCATTCTAAAGGCGCCGACCGATCTCCTCTGGTTCGGCGGCATCGGCACCTACATCAAGGCGGCGGTGGAAACCAACGCCGAGGTGGGTGACAGGGCAAACGACCCGATCCGCGTCAACGCCACGGAGCTGCGCGCCAAGGTCATCGGCGAAGGCGCCAACCTCGGCATCACCCAGAAGGGCCGCATTGCCTATGCGCTTGCGGGGGGGCGTTGCAACTCCGACGCCATCGACAATTCGGCAGGCGTCAACTCCTCCGACGTCGAGGTGAACATCAAGATTGCACTCGCTTCCGCCGTCAATAGCGGTCGCCTGCCGATGCCGAAACGCAACCAGCTTCTCGCTTCCATGACGCCTGATGTGGCGCAGCTGGTGCTGCGCAACAACTACCTGCAATCACTGGCGATCTCGCTGACGGAGCGGCTGGGGCTGGCGAACCGCGAGGAACTCGGCCGTCTGATGGGTGCGCTGGAGGCAACAGGGCAGTTGAACCGCAAGGTGGAAACCCTGCCGAACAATGCCGAATTCAGCGAGAGGTATGCCGCCGGCAAACCGCTGACCCGGCCGGAAATCGGTGTGCTTCTCTCCTATGCCAAGCTGACACTGTTCGACGCGCTGGTGGCAAGCCCGCTTCCGGATGAGCCCTATCTCCAGCATCTGCTGCTCGACTATTTCCCGGCCAAGATGCAGAAGAATTATGCTGACGATATCAAGGCGCATCGCCTGCACCGCGAAATCGTCGCAACCGCGCTCGCCAATGCCGTCGTCAATCGTGGTGGCCCGGGCTTCGTGCAGAAACTCGCCGATGCGAGCGGGCTATTGGCGGCAGACGTCGTCAAGGCAGCTGTTATCGTTGAGGATGGTTTCGGCCTCAAACGCCTCTGGGGCGAGGTCGATGCACTTGACGGCAAGGTCGGCGGTGAGGTCCAGAACGGACTTTATGCCACCATCACCCGCATCTTCTCCGACGCGAGCAGGCTTTACCTGCAAACCGGCAGCGCCGGCGCGGCAACGGGTGACATGGCAAGCGAGATCGATCGACTGAAAACCGCGATCAAGACGCTGTCGCCGGCAGCGGCGAAATATCGCCGCGAGCTGGGCGTGACCGAAATCGATGGCGTTCCCTCCACTCTTCTGGAAGAGCTGGATACGCTTTCGCTGCTTGTCTATGTGCCTGAAATCATGCGCATTGCCGAAAGTGCCGGCACAACGCTTGCCCGCGCCGCCGAAAGCTACGCCACCGTGTCCTCGACCTTCCGTGTTGCGCGTCTGCTGGATGCCAGCCAGCGCATAACACCAGCGGATCATTATGAGAGTCTGGCTCTCCTGCGCAGCCAGGACCAGATTTCCTCATCGAGACGCCGCATCGTCATCTCGGCGCTGACGGACTATGCGAAGGAAAAAGACCCGGTTCAGGCCTGGTATGCGGCTGACCGCGTACGCGTCAACCGCATCGTCTCCGAACTCGGCGCGCTCAGCGAAAGCGGCGACACCAACCTCGCCCGCCTGACCGTGGCAGCCGGGCTGCTTGGGGATATCGTTCTGGCGCGCTGATCGACCATCTGAAAAATGCCATCCGGGTCACTCGCCCGGATGGCGACAAACGAAGCGATGACCGGCATCCCGCACTCTATCCTCCCCGATTATCCGATAGGACCATGAATGACTGTCCCCTCCCAGAACGCGGAAACAGTGGTTGCCAAACGCGGCATCTGGGGATGGGTCATGTTCGACTGGGCGGCGCAGCCGTTTTTCACCGTTGTCACCACCTTCATTTTCGGCCCCTATTTCGTCGCCCGCCTCACCGATGATCCGATCTCAGCGCAGGCGACATGGAGCAACATGGCGACGGTCTCGTCGATCATCATCGCCCTCTTCTCCCCCATTCTCGGCTCCATCGCCGATCAATCCGGCGCCCGCAAACCGTGGATCGCCTTTTTTGCCGTCATCAAGATCGTCAGCCTGTTTTTCCTCTGGTTTGCAGCGCCGGGCTCGCCGATCATCCTGCCGATCATCTGCATGATCTTCGCCTCCATCGCGGCGGAATTTTCGATCGTCTTTAACGATTCCATGATGCCGCGGCTGACCAATCCGCAAAATGTCGGACGCATCTCCAATCTCGCCTGGGGGCTTGGTTATCTCGGCGGCATGATGGTGCTGATTGCCGTGGTGACACTTCTCGCCGCCAACCCACAGACGGGGCTGACGATTGCCGGCATCAAACCGCTTTTCGGTCTCGACCCGGCCACCGGTGAGGATGCCAGAATAACCGGACCGCTTGCCGCCCTGTGGTATCTCGTCTTCATTCTGCCGATGTTCCTGTTGACCCCGGATGCCGAAAAGGGTCTGCCCTTTGCAGCCGCGATCCGCTCTGGACTTGGCGAACTGAAGATTACACTCCGCGAACTCCGCTACCGCCCCACGCTGCTGCGGTTCCTGATCGCGCGCATGCTTTATCAGGATGGCGTCAATGGCGTACTCATCCTCGGCGGAGCCTTTGCCGCCGGCATGTTCGGCTGGGCGACGATGGAAATCGGCCTTTTCGGCATCCTGCTCAATGTCGTCGCCATCGCGGGCTGTTTTGCCGCCGGTCGGCTCGATCAGAAACTCGGCTCGCGCATCACTATCCTCATCAGTCTGGCGCTGCTGCTGCTCGCAACGGTCGGCATCGTCTCGACGGAAAAGGGCTCCACCCTGTTCGGTTGGATACAATTATCGACTGCGGATAATGGCGGCATCTTCGCGACAGGCGCGGAAAAGGCCTATCTGCTCTACGGCGTGCTGATCGGCCTTGCCTTCGGCCCCGTTCAGGCCTCGTCACGCTCTTATCTCGCCCGCAATATCACTGTGGCAGAAGCAGGCCGTTATTTCGGCATCTATGCACTTTCCGGGCGCGCCACGAGTTTCATGGCCACGCTGTCGTTTTCCATAGCGACCACTATAAGCGGCTCCGCCCATATTGGCATGGCCACGCTCATTGTGTTTCTGGGGGCTGGGTTCCTGCTTCTGCTGCGCGTGCCGGAAAGAACGGCAGGCTGAAAGTCTGGAGCGGCAGCCGATGCGGTCGTTCAATCCAGCATCGGCCCGAAAGACAGAATCAGAGCTGGTCGAGTTTTTGCTGCAATGCGCGCAGTTGCGCCTTCAGCTCATCGATTTCGGATGCATTCGGCTTGCGGGTTTCCTTCGGCGCCTGCGGCATTGCGAAAGGTGTAAAACCCTGCATCGCCTGCCGGAAGAGTTCCGTGTTGCGGCGAATCTGCTCTTCCATCATCTGCAGCGGCGCCTGGAAGTTGCGGGCAAGCGAACCGTCACCGAAAGCCTTGGCCATATGCTCCTGCATCTGGCTCTGCTGATCGGAGAAGGTCTTCATCGAATGTTCGAGAAATGTCGGCACGACCATCTGCATCTGGTCGCCGTAATAGGAGATCAATTGCCGCAGAAACGCCGTCGGCAGCAGCGTATTGCCGGTTTTGGCTTCTTGCTCAACGATGATCTGCGTCAGCACCGCGTGGGTGATATCCTCAGACGACTTGGCGTCCTGAACCTTGAAGTCCTCGCCGCGCTTGACCATCTGCGCGAGGTCGTCGAGCGTCACATACGTGCTGGTGCCGGTATTATAGAGCCGCCTGTTGGCATATTTTTTAATGATTGTTTCGCCGTCGTGTTTCGCCATGCCCGCCTCCTCGCGATGATGGTATTTTCTTGTTTTTGTTTTTCTTGCTCTTCCCGGCGCAAAGTGTATGCGCAAAATACGCTGTCTGACAAATGTTTTGTGCATCGCAACAGTTTGTTTTTTGCGCAGCAATTTTTCGAAAGATTCCGACGTGATTTAGCAACATCTTTTAAAGCAACTTTCGGCATTTGACTTGTATTAAAAGCTTTGCCAGTCTCCGCGCGCATGTGAGGAGATGAGAAATGACCCTGCCTTCAATCGTGATTGCCAGCGCCGCGCGCACCGCCGTCGGCTCTTTCAACGGCCACTTCGCCAACACGCCCGCCCACGAACTTGGTGCCACCGTCATTAATGCGGTGCTGGAACGCGCCGGCGTCGCGGCCAATGAAGTGGATGAGGTCATTCTCGGCCAGGTGCTCACGGCAGGCGAGGGGCAGAACCCGGCGCGGCAGGCAGCAATGAAGGCCGGCATTCCGCAGGAGGCAACCGCCTTCGGCATCAATCAGCTCTGCGGCTCTGGCTTGCGCGCTGTGGCGCTGGGGATGCAACAGATCGTGACGGGGGATGCGGCCATCGTCATCGCCGGCGGCCAGGAATCCATGTCCATGGCACCCCATTGCGCCCATTTGCGCGGCGGCGTGAAGATGGGTGACTTCAAGATGATCGACACGATGCTGAAAGACGGTCTGACGGACGCCTTTTATGGTTATCACATGGGCATCACTGCCGAAAACATCGCCCGCCAATGGCAGCTTTCCCGCGATGAGCAGGACCAGTTCGCAGTCGCATCGCAGAACAAGGCCGAAGCCGCGCAGAACGCCGGTCGCTTCACTGACGAGATCGTGGCTTTCACGGTAAAGGGCCGCAAGGCCGATATCGTCATCGATGCGGACGAACATATCCGTCATGGCGCATCGCTCGAAACCATGGCCAAGCTGCGTCCCGCCTTCGACAAGGAAGGCACGGTCACGGCCGGTAACGCCTCCGGCCTGAATGACGGCGCAGCCGCCACGCTTCTGATGTCGGAACAGCAAGCGGCAAAGCGCGGCATCAAACCGTTGGCGCGTATCGCCTCCTGGGCAACGGCCGGCGTCGATCCGCAGATCATGGGCACCGGCCCCATCCCCGCCTCCCGCAAGGCGCTGGCCAAGGCCGGCTGGTCGATAAATGATATCGGCCTTGTCGAGGCCAACGAGGCCTTTGCCGCCCAATCCTGCGCGGTCGTGCGTGAGCTGGGCCTTAACCCTGACATCGTCAACGTCAATGGCGGGGCGATTGCCATCGGCCATCCGATCGGCGCTTCCGGCGCTCGTGTCCTGAACACGCTGATTTTCGAAATGCGTCGTCGCAACGTGTCGAAGGGTCTCGCAACGCTCTGCATCGGCGGCGGCATGGGCGTCGCCATGTGCATCGAGACACTCTGAAAACCCTCGCAAGGTTTGCCAAAAAGCAATTCCGGTTCGCCAGACAATAGGGTAGAAGCGGCCTCCCATTGGCCGCATTTCTATGGCCGTTGAGCACGACGAACGAGTTCCGCAATAGTTGGGAGCGCTCGCATATTGAGGCGCTTCGTTGACAGGTCATGGAGGCCGATATGAGCCGGGTTGCTTTGATTTCCGGCGGGACGAGCGGCATTGGTGCTGCAATCGCCCGCGCGCTGCAGGCAGCCGGCTACCGCGTGGCCGTCAACTACGCCTTCACGACGGACAGAGCCGAAGCATTCCAGAAAGAAACCGGCATTCCCGCGTTTCAGTGGGATGTTCGCGATTACGACGCCTGCGTCAACGGCATAACGAAGGTTGAGGAAACCCTCGGACCGGTCGAAGTGCTCGTCAATAATGCGGGCATCACCCGCGACGCCATGTTTCACAAGATGTCGCCGCAGCAATGGCGAGAGGTGATCGACACCAACCTCACCGGCGTCTTCAACATGACACACCCGGTCTGGCCTGGCATGCGCGAGCGCGGCTTCGGCCGTATCGTCAACATCTCTTCCATCAACGGCCAGAAGGGACAGGCGGGACAGGTCAATTATTCCGCCTCGAAAGCGGGTGATATCGGCTTCACCAAGGCGCTTGCCCAGGAAGGCGCCAGCCGCAACATCACCGTCAATGCCATCTGCCCCGGCTATATCGGCACGGAGATGGTGCGGGCGATACCGGAGAAGGTTCTGACTGAACGGATCGTGCCGCAAATTCCCGTCGGACGACTGGGCGAACCGGAAGAAATCGCGCGCTGCGTCCTGTTTCTCGTGTCGGACGAGGCGGGTTTCATCACCGGCTCCACGATGACGGCCAATGGCGGGCAATATTTCGCCTGAGACAGTCCATCCTCACCTCCCGGCCGACGGATGCAGTAAACTTTTCGTGATAATGACGCCGGATAATTTTGCCGCGCACAAAAACTTGAATGCAAAACACTGCAATACAGAATTCGCTAAACCAATGAAAATACGACAGTTTTCGTAAAGTTTAGAATGAGTCTAGAAAAGCAACACCTGCACTATCGGAGGTTTTTCTTGACATTTGCTGTCCTGTTTTGGTTTAAGAATGAAAACAACGTGTTGCGTCATACAGGCAGTCCATCATGCTGGTTTGCAGCTGCAATTACATTACCGATCACGATATCCGGGACGTCATCAACGAACTCCTCGATGAGGACTGTTGGCAGCTTATCGTTCCGGCAAAAGTGTATCATGCCATGGAAAAACGCGGTCGCTGCTGCGGCTGTTTTCCGACCGTTGTCGACCTGATCATCAAGACCACGGAAGAATATCACGCCCGTCGCCACTCGACGGAGGCCGATGTTTTTGATTTTATGTCCCGCTTGAAGCGATTCCATGAAGAGAACAGGAGAGCGGACATTGAAAGGCGACAAAAAAGTCATCGAGCGGCTTAACGAAGCCCTTTTTCTAGAACTTGGTGCAGTAAACCAGTATTGGCTTCACTACCGGCTTCTGAATGATTGGGGTTTCACCAAGCTCGCAAAGAAGGAGCGTGCGGAATCCATCGAAGAGATGCAGCACGCCGACAAGATCATCGATCGTATCATCTTCCTGGAAGGTCATCCCAACCTCCAGACTCTGGCCCCGCTGCGCATCGGCCAGAACGTCAAGGAAGTGCTTGAAGCCGACCTGGCTGGCGAATACGACGCACGGACTTCCTACAAGAAATCGCGTGACATCTGTTCAGAGGCTGGAGACTACGTGTCCATGAAGCTATTCGAAGCCCTCCTGATCGACGAGGAAGGCCATATCGACTTCCTCGAAACCCAGCTTGAACTTCTCGGCAAGATCGGCGCGGAAAAATACGGCCAGCTCAACGCAGATTCCGCCAACGAAGCGGAATAAGCACCGGCGACAGAACGGAAAGGCGGCCTTGGCCGCCTTTTTATTTGCCGGAAAGGTGCTTGAATTCAGCCACGACCTTTTCATAGACCGCCCGCTTGAAGGGCACGATCAGTTCCGGAAGACTTTCCATCGGCTTCCAGTCCCAGGCGTCGAATTCGGCTGAATGCCCGGTAGGCGGCGGATCGATCTGGATTTCGCTTTCATCGCCCTCGAAGCGGAACGCGAACCAGCGCTGCGCCTGGCCGCGATATTTGCCCTTGAGGCCGATACCGATCAGTTCGGCTGGCAGATCATAGTGAATCCAGTCGCTCGCCTCCGCAAGCAGGGTCACCGTCTTCATGCCCGTCTCTTCATAGAGTTCACGAATGGCAGCCGTCAAAGGCCGTTCGCCATCATCGATGCCACCCTGCGGCATCTGCCACAATTGCGGCGAGCCATCATATTCGGAGTTGCCCTCCTTGATGCGCCGGCCGGCCCAGACGAGGCCCTGAGCGTTCAGAACCATTATTCCCGCACAGGGACGGTAAGGCAAATCTTCTGCTTTGATTGTCATGGGAAACCCGCACTGTCTCAGCGCCGGAAATGGACGCAGGCAAGGTTTACTGCCCCGCCTGCCCGGAAACAAGCGCAGAAACGCCGACAATCTCGATGCCGCGCTCGCCAGCCTCGCGTGACCATTTCGAGATCGCCGCAATGCTTTCATCGAATGCCGAGGCCACACCGATAGCCTGGCCGTTGCGGCGCGCAATCCGTTCCAGATCGTCCAGCTTACGCAGAATGGAGGCTTCGGTGACTTCACCGTCAAGCAGAACATCCGCGAAACCCTGTGGCGCGGAAATGGCTTTCGCAATCCCGCCGCTCAGCGACTGCGCCGAGGAGCCATCATCCAGAAACAGCAATCCACGTTTGCCGATATCACGCATGACCGGCTCCAGCGCGGACTGTTCGGCCAGGAAACGCCCGCCAAGATAATTCATGACGCCGGTATAATTGGTGATTTTCACCATGGAGCGATGCAGCCGGTCAATATTGACCTTGGCGGGGTCGCCCGCCAGCAAGGTGTCAGGACCGGGATTGGTGCCGGGATAACCGAAGGGTTCCAGCGGTATCTGCAGAAGGATCTCATGCCCTTGCCGGCGCGCGTCCTGCATCCAGCGCTGCAGGCTGTTGCCGCTGGCGGCAAAACCGAGCGTTACCTCCGGCGGCAGATCCCGGATCGCCTTTTGTGAACCCGTCTGGCTGAGACCGAGACCGCCGACCACAATTGCCACCCGGGTGCCGCGTGCGCCGGACCATGGCCGCGCATATTGCTCCATCGGCCGCAGGCCATCCGTACCGACAACGGGCAATTGACCGAAGGCGGTTTCCTCCAGCAGCTCCTCATTGGGCCGCGTCGCCATGCGCGGATCCTGGCCATAGGTCTGGCCGCTCATCAGCACAGGGCCGTCACTGTCACGGGGCCGGGGAGAATAAACCGATACGACATTACCATCAGGCAAGGTCGCCCGATTGATATTGGCGCCGGAGCGACCGCTTTGCGGCTGCAGCCCGGCGGTGTCACCGGCAGCAGGCACATCGACCTGTGCTTTTTCAGGGGCCTTTTCGGCAAGCTGCGGCTGTCCATCCGGTCCCGCCGCCGTCTTCTGCAGATTACCGGGCGACAGGGCCGTGTAGATGGACAGGCCACCGATCGACAGAACGGCAAGCACAGACAGAAGCATAATGACGGAAAAGCGCCGGTTGATACCGGCGCTTTTTTTCTGACGACCCAGAAGCGGTTTTCGCAGGTCCGAAGACAATAAACAGTCCGTCCAAATGGTTGGGCAATGGAGACAACGCGCCGGCGTGCCGACGCCTCATCTTACTGCTTGTTGACCACAGCCTTGTCCGGGTTCGGCGGGAAAGACGGATCCGTCTTGGCGCCGCGCAACAGGTCCAGCGCGTAGTTGAGCTGGATGTCGTCCTTTGCTTCCGGCGGGACGTAGGCGGAAGAGCCCGAACCCTCGTCGGTCTCGCTCTGGCCTTTGATGTGACCAGAAAGGCTGGATTCGCCTTCAGCCGTCACACGGCCCTGCAATTCTGCCGGCAACGGCTGCTCCACCTTGATATCGGGCTCAATGCCCGTACCCTGGATCGACTTGCCCGACGGCGTGTAATAAAGCGCCGTGGTCAGGCGCAACGCGCCCGCTTCACCGAGCGGAATGATCGTCTGAACCGAACCCTTACCGAAGGAGCGCGTGCCGACCACGGTCGCACGACGCAGATCCTGCAACGCACCCGCGACGATTTCCGACGCCGAAGCCGAACCGCCGTTGACCAGCACGATCACCGGTTTGCCATCGGTCAGATCGCCGGCCGTCGCATTGAAGCGACGTGTCTCATCGGGATTGCGGCCACGGGTCGAAACAACCTCACCGCGCTCGAGGAAAGCGTCGGAGACATTGATCGCCTGATCGAGCAGACCGCCCGGGTTGAGGCGCAGGTCGAGGACATAGCCCTTCAGCTTGTCGGCCGGCACATCCGCCTTGATCTTCTTGATCGCCTTTTCGAGATCGTCATAGGTCTTCTCGGTGAAGGAGATGACGCGCAGATAACCGACATTGTCACCCTCGACGCGAGACTTGACCGCCCGCACGGCAATCACGTCACGCACCACGGTGAATTCGAGCGGCTTGTCGGCACCCTTGCGGATTACCGTCAGCTTGATCGGCGTCTTAACGGCACCGCGCATCTTTTCGACGGCCTGTTCCAGCTTCAGGCCGCGAACCGGCGTACCGTCGATTTCCGAAATATAGTCGCCGGCGAGAATGCCTGCACGCGAAGCCGGTGTGTCATCCATCGGCGAGATGACCTTGACCAGCTCGTTCTCCATGGTCACTTCGATGCCGAGACCGCCAAACTCACCCTTGGTCTGGGTGCGCATGTCGTTGGCATCCTTGGCATTCATGAAGCTCGAATGCGGATCGAGCGAGCTGAGCATGCCGTTGATGGCATTTTCAACCAGCTTCTCGTCATCGGGCGGCGTCACATATTGTGCGCGCACGCGTTCGAACACGTCGCCAAAAATCGACAGTTCCTTATAGGTCGAAGGCCCGGCCGCCTGTGCCGGCATGCTCGCCGAATAAATCACACTCATCGCCGTGGCGCCCATAAGCCCACCGATAAGGAGAAGCGAAACCTTACGAATCATTGTGCGCCCTTCCGGTATTTTTTGCGGTCCACCATGGTTGGGAATCAACCGGCACACCATTTTTCCTGAACTCAATGTAGAGCGTTGGCCGGTCGGTTTCCAGCGCCAATGCTGCTGCACTCGCTACTCTTTTTGCACCCATGGAGGCGATGGGCTCTCCGGAGAACACAAACATGCCCTGTCGCGTCCTCACATTGTCCATGCCCGTCATCACCACATGATATCCATTACCCGTATTGAGGATGATCATCCGGCCATAACTGCGAAAATCTCCGGCAAACACCACGAAGCCATCCGCAGGCGCTGTCACGATGGCTTCCGGTCCGCTCGCCACAACAATTCCCTTGGAAAAGTGGCCCGTACCATCCGCATCGCCGAAGCGCCGCAACACCTCGCCAGCAACCGGCAGCTCCAGCTTTCCCTTCAAACTCGCGAAGGGATATGCGGGCGCAATGCGGTTTTTATCGGGCATTCCGGCCTCGGCCGCGGCACGCTCTTTCTCGCGTTCCGCTTCGGAAAGACGGGCCAGACGCTGCTCTTCCGCCCGCGCCTTTTCCATCGCCTCACGCACCGAGGTAATCTCGCCTTCAAGCGAGCTAACCAGTCCTTCAAGGCTCGTCGCCTTGCCCGCAAGCTCTTCAGATCGCTTGCGTTCCGCCTCCAGCTGCGCCGCCGTTTGGGTGTTCTTGCGGTCGTTTTCGGCAATCAGCAGGTCGAGGCGTTTTTCCTCTTCCAGACTTGCCGTCATCATACCCGTAAGATCATCCTTTTCGCGAGCGATTGCCTGCCTGACATCGGTCAATTCTTTGAGAGCGGCAACCAGCTTGTCGGTTTCACCACGAATGCCGGGCACGACTGCGCCGAGAAGAATGGCACTACGGACCGAAGCAAGCGCGTCTTCCGGCGAAACAAGAAGGGCGGGGGGCGGGTTTCTGCCCATTCGCTGCAACGCCGCCAGAACCTCCGCCAGCACGCCGCGTCTTTCCCGCAGCGATGCCTTAACGTCATCCTCGCGCACCGAAAGCTTGGCCAGACGATCTTCGCCGTCACTGATCTTGGCTTCCAGCGCTTTACGCCGGGCGGCCGATGCGATCAGTTCTTCGCGGATGCGGGCGCTGTCCTGATTGAGGGAAGCGATGCTTTCCTCGAGCGTCCTTGTCTTGTCCTCCGAGAGGCCGATGCTGTCGACCAGCTCTTCCAGATCCTGCCGGTTCTGATCCCGACGCTTTTCCAGCGCCTGAAGCGCGGCGGGGGACGAATCGTCGGTCGCCGCAGGAAAGGCTCCCGCATCATCACGCGCATGAACAGGGCTACCACCTAAAACGAAAGCAGCAATAACCGCGCCCGCAAGGGCAGCGTGCCGTTGTCGTTGAGGCTCAGTATCCATTTGAACTTTCTTTGCTGCCGAAGCGGAAGCGCCGATATTACGGATTTTGTCGCGATCTTCCAAGGGGCCTGAAAAAGGCTGCCGTCAAAGCCCCTCGCAGCCAGCGGTGTCGCGGAGTTTCATGTTGAAATTGAGACGATTTTTGGAATCGAAACCCGTTCAAACGCGGTGGTAGGGATGGCCGGAAAGGATGGTGACGGCACGGTAGAGCTGTTCGGCAATCAGGATACGAACGATCTGATGCGGCCAGGTCAGCTTGCCGAGATTGAGAACCGCCGTCGCCTTGTCATAAAGCGCGGGATCGAGCCCGTCTGCCCCGCCTATGGCGATCACGAGGTCACGCTTGCCGCTATCGCGCAGATCGCCAAAAAACGAAGCGAAGGCAGGACTATCAAGGGCTTTTCCGCGCTCGTCCAGCAAGACGAGGACCGCGCCGTCAGCCAGATGTTTTTCCAGCATCGCCGCTTCTTCGCGCTTGCGGGTCTCGGCATTGGAAGCACGGCTTTCGCCCACCTCGATCACCCGGGAAAACTCCAGCCCGATCGCCGGACCGGTCTTGGCCAGACGCTCGATATAACGGGCCGCAAGATCCTTTTCAGGGCCGGATTTCAGCCGTCCCACCGCAAAAATTGAAATCCGCATCGCAAACCTGCACTCGTCGTGACCACCAGGGTCCCGCTCTTAACAGCATAGCCTGCGGATTCCTATGCGGCCGGTCTGATTTCCGGCCAGAGACACCGTTTCCGAAGTCAGTCGTGATCTTCGGCAAACACGATGCACTCGCTCAAAGGCTCACCGCATCAATGCAGCGTTTCTTCCGGCATTTCCGGCGTCGCCCACATTTTTTCAATGTTGTAGAAGACGCGGATTTCCGGACGGAACACATGAACGATGATATCGCCGGCGTCAATAACCACCCAGTCTCCGGCCTCAAGGCCTTCGATGCGGGCGTTTCCGAACCCTTCATCCTTCATATCTTTCAGGAGATGTTCGCAGATCGCCGAGACATGCCTGTTCGATCGCCCGGAGACCACGACCATGTAGTCTGCAAGCGCCGATTTTCCGGCAATGTCGAGAGATACGATATCTTCAGCCTTGGAGTCCTCGAGGCTCGCGAGGACGGTTTCGAGGGCATGATCGGCGGCATCGTCGCCACTGTCCTGACCCTTCGGGATAGCAACAAATGCTTTTCCCTTGGTGTGTACTGTTGTCAGAGGTTTTCCCTTTCCAAGAATGACAAAACAGATACTGGCGACGCGAATCTGTGCGTCGCCCCATGAAGGTGGCATCAAAGCATTAACTTTTCAAGATATGGAGCCTTCAACGGCTGTCGCATACATCATTTGTGATTATTGCGGAGCGCCGTCGAACTGAGCGTCGAGCGCGGACCATGGATGAAGACCCAGGCGGGCGCCCGTTTTTTCCATAAAACGCCCGCGTCATCCTCATCTATCCGCGCCTGGCTGAAGGCCTGCGCCGTGGTGGAGGAGAGATAAGAAAGGGTGGAGCCTGGCCGATCGATCACCGCGATCGGAAAGGTCTCGGCGATCTCTCGCCATTTCTGCCAACGATGGAAGCTCTTGAGATTGTCCGCCCCCATGATCCAGATGAAGCGTACGTGCGGATTTTTTGCCTTCACCCTGGCGAGCGTATTGGCCGTGTAGCTGATCCCGAGCGATTTTTCGAAGGCTGTTACCTTGATACGCGGATCGCTGACGAGCCTTTCGCAGGCGGCGATACGGTCTTCAAGGGACGCCAGTTCGGAGCGGCTTTTCAGCGGATTACCGGGCGTGACCATCCACCAGAGCTGGTCGAGGCCCAGCCTGCGCAACGCGATTTCGGCGACGAGCGCATGACCGGCATGCGGTGGGTTGAAGGAACCGCCGAATAGCCCGACCACCATGCCGCGCTCCGCATACGGCATGGTGAGATAACGTCTGTCGAGGCGTGCTTCGGCCGACAAATATCAGGTCCGTGTCTGGCCGGTGCCATGCACACGGTATTTGAACGAGGTGAGCTGCTCGACGCCGACGGGGCCCCGCGCATGCATCTTGCCGGTGGCGATGCCGATTTCCGCACCCATGCCGAATTCGCCGCCATCGGCAAATTGTGTCGAGGCATTGTGCAGCAGAATGGCCGAATCGAGTTCGTTGAAGAACCGCGCGACCACATCCGGGTCCTCGGCGATCACCGCCTCGGTATGATTGGAAGAATAGGTGCCAATGTGCTCGATCGCGCCGGAAATGCCATTGACCACGGCGACCGAAATGATCGCATCGAGATATTCGGTGCGCCAGTCCTCTTCCGCTGCCGGTACCAGACCCGCGACAACATCGCGAACGGCCTGCGACCCGCGTACTTCGCAACCCGCGTCAAGCAGGGCTTTGACGACCGGCTCCAGATGTGTAGGAACGGCAGCCGCATCCACCAGCAGGGTTTCGGCCGCCCCGCAAATGCCGGTGCGACGCATCTTTGCATTTACGACGATGGCTTTCGCCATGTCGAGATCAGCGGATTTGTCGACATAGATATGGCAGATGCCCTCCAGATGCGCGAAGACCGGCACACGGGCTTCAGATTGCACCCGCGCCACCAGGCTTTTGCCGCCGCGCGGCACGATGACATCGACCGTGCCGTTCAAGCCGCTGAGAAGCGCACCGACGGCGGCACGGTCGGTCACCGGCACGAGTTGAATGGCATGCTCCGGAAGACCGGCGATCTTAAGGCCCTGCACGAGGCAGGCATGGATAGCACGCGATGAATGTTGCGAATCCGAGCCGCCGCGCAGGATCACGGCATTGCCGGCCTTGAGGCACAGCGCGCCGGCATCCGCCGTCACATTCGGGCGGCTTTCGTAGATCACGCCGATAACGCCGAGTGGCGTCCGGACGCGCTCGATTTTCAGCCCATTGGGCCGATCCCAGGCCGCGATGACTTCACCGACCGGATCGGACAGCGCGGCAACCGAGCGGATGCCTTCGGCAATGCCGGCGATGCGCGCATCGTTAAGCGTCAGCCTGTCCACGAACGAAGCGGCAAGGCCGGCGCTTTCCGCAGCCGCCAGATCTTTGCGGTTGGCGGCAAGGATCGCCTCCTTCGAAGCCTCAATGGCAGATGCCATGGCAAGCAGCGCACGGTTCTTCTGGTCCGTGCCGGCGATGGACAACGGTCGCGAAGCAGCTTTCGCCTGAGCGCCGATGGTCATCATCAGCGCGTCGATATCATGGCTCTGCTTCACGGCCTGTTCAGGCATGGACCTCATCCTTCTTTGCATGTTTCACTTTGACGGCAGCGCCAGTCATCACAAGGTCGTCGCGATGGATCATCGCCGCCCGTCCGACATAACCGAGGATCGCCTTGATCTCGTTGGACTTGTGGCCGATGATCAGGCGCGCTTCCTCTGCATCGTAACCCGCAAGACCACGCGCCACTTCACGGCCTTCGACGCCGATGATGGCAATGGCATCGCCGCGTCCGAAATTGCCCTTCACCTGCCGCACGCCGGCGGGAAGCAGGCTCTTTCCGGCATAGAGCGCCTTTTCAGCCCCGGCATCGACATGGATTTCGCCGGCCGGCTGCAATTGCCCGGCAATCCAGGTCTTGCGCGCCGTCACCGGCGTGCCGGAGGGTGCAAACCAGGAAGACCGCGCACCGTTTTCGATTGCCTTCAGCGGATTGAGCGTCTTGCCGGAAGCGATGATCATGCCACAACCGGCAGCGGTCGCGATCTTGCCCGCATCGATCTTGGTGCGCATGCCGCCGCGCGAAAGCTCGGAGGCAGCCCCACCCGCCATGGCTTCGATTTCGGGCGTGATATCGGCAATCGTCTCGAGAAATTTCGCATCGGGATCGAGATGCGGCGGGGCGGTGTAGAGCCCGTCAATATCCGACAACAGCACCAGCAGATCGGCACCCGTCATCGTGGCCACGCGTGCGGCCAGACGGTCATTGTCGCCATAGCGGATTTCGGTGGTCGCCACCGTGTCGTTTTCATTGATGATCGGAATGGCGCCGATCTTCAGCAATTGGTTGATGGTGGCGCGCGCATTGAGATAACGGCGGCGCTCTTCGGTATCGGACAACGTCAATAGAATTTGACCGGCAACGATCTCGTGCCGCGACAGGCTTTCCGACCATGCCCGCGCCAGCGCAATCTGGCCGACAGCCGCCGCCGCCTGGCTTTCTTCCAGCTTCAAGGCGCCGGAAGGCAGGCCGAGCACGGTGCGGCCCAGCGCGATGGCGCCCGAAGACACGACCTGAACATCCGCGCCGTTTTTCTTGAGCGCAGCGATATCCTCGCAGATGGCATCCAGCCAGTCTTTCTTCAGGCCGCTTTTCCGGTCCACCAGAAGCGCCGACCCGATCTTGATGACGATCCGGTGGTGGCTCGCCAGCGGCTTGCGCGTCAGGCTCATAGGCGGTCGTCCTCTTCCTCGACCTCGCTCTCATGCGGCATCGACCGGTCTGGAAGGGCGGTATCGCCGCCATTGCTTGCCGAAACGATGATGTCACGAAGGGCGCGCAGCGCTTCCGTCATGCCGATATGGGCGGCAGCGGATAGCAGGAGCGGAGGACGGCCGCAGGCCTTTTCCAGTTCCTTGGCCTTTTTCTTCAGTTCTTTCTCGTCGAGCACGTCAATCTGCGACAGCGCCACGATTTCCGGCTTGTCTGTCAGCCCGCCGCCATAGGCGTCGAGTTCGGCCTTGACGGTCTTATACGCCTTACCGACTTTTTCTTCCTGGGCGGAGACGAGGTGCAGCAGCACCCGCGTGCGCTCCACATGGCCGAGGAAGCGGTCACCAATACCCACACCCTCATGTGCGCCTTCAATAAGACCGGGAATGTCGGCCAGCACGAATTCACGACCGTCGATGGTCGCAACGCCAAGGTTGGGATGCAGCGTGGTAAAGGGATAATTGGCGATCTTCGGACGCGCACGCGTCACCGTCGCCAGGAATGTGGATTTACCCGCATTCGGCAGACCGACGAGACCGGCATCGGCAATCAGCTTAAGCCGCAGCCAGATGGTTTTTTCCTCACCTGCCAGGCCCGGATTGGCGTGGGTAGGTGCCTGATTGGTGGACGACTTGAAGTAGGCATTGCCGAAACCGCCATTGCCGCCGGCGGCAAGACGAAAGCGCTGACCTTCCTTGGTGAGGTCCATGATAAGCGTTTCATTGTCTTCCTCGAAAATCTGGGTACCAACAGGCACTTTCAGCACGACATCCGAACCCTTGGCGCCGGTGCGGGTCTTGCCCATGCCATGCTGTCCGATCGAGGCTTTGAAATGTTGCTGGAAGCGGAAGTCGATCAGCGTGTTAAGGCCATTGACCACTTCCACCCAGACATCGCCGCCGCGTCCGCCATCACCGCCGTCAGGGCCGCCGAACTCGATGAATTTTTCGCGCCGGAACGACACGGCGCCTGCGCCACCATCACCGGACTTGATATAGACTTTTGCTTCATCGAGAAATTTCATCGGACTGCCGTTCTGTCGGTTTGCGGGCGCACCAACCAATCGTGCCGCGCCAAACAAAAATATCGTCGTTTCGAATACAAGCGCTTCTTCACGAGGTCAAAGACTATCGTGCGGCAAGCCCCTGCGCGGGACAAGGCCGGTTTGCTTCAAACCGGCTTCGTTTAACGCCTCGGGCCGAAAACTCTCTCTGTTTTCGGCCCGAGGCTCCTCAGTGTCAGCGGTGCGGCCGGATGAAATCCTCAGCCGTGATCACCGTATCGATATGCGCCACCATGGTGGCGCGCGCCGTGGCGTAGATCTGGTGGCAGCCGGTCACCCGGAAGCCGAGTTTTTCCTGCACACAAAGCGAAGCGGGGTTATCCGCAAACACACCGGAATGCAGAACTACTCCGGGCATGCGGCGGAAAAACCGCTCGACCACGGCGGCCACCGCCTCGGTCATGTAACCCTTGCCCCAGTAAAAGCGGTTCAGCCAGTAGCCGAGATGCCACTCGCCGTGCCGCAACTCCACCGAGACGACGCCGATCAGGGTATCGTCGCCACTGGTAATGGCGAAATCCCAGTCGGGCAGGGTACCGGATGTACGCAAGACCAGCCATTCCAGCGCATCCTGCTTGTGATAGGGTGCGGGAACGCGGGCCAGCATTCTGGTTACGGCGAAATCACCAAGCGATTCCGCGATGCTGCCGGCATCGGAAAGCCGTTGCGGACGCAACACCAGACGCCGCGTCTCGACGACGGGGCAGGGGCCGGGCGGTGCCATGGTCGTAGCAGTTCGGCGACGGGTCAGTTCGAGCGCGCTCATCCCATGTCCCCCCAGCTCTTCAGCGAAACCCAGGTCTTGCGGTCCAGCCGGTACCATTCGACTGGCACCATGCCGCCGAGCGCCAACGAACCGACCATGCCGGAGCCCTGGAACTGGAAACCGCACTTCTGGATGACGCGGCGCGAGCCAATGTTGGTGACCCGGCAACGGGCATCGATGTGGTCGATTTCGCGCGTGCGGAAGGCCATGTCGATCAGCGCATGCGCCGCTTCGGTCATGTAGCCGCGGTTCCAGTAGGGTTCCCCCAGCCAGTAACCGATTTCCAGCGTCTTCTCGTCTTCCTGCGGTTCAAGCGCGCAGCAACCCAGAAACTCGCCATTGTCCATGCGGGTAATCGAATAGACGCACTTGCCGATCTCGCCAGCTTTGGTGCGTCGCACGAAGTCCGCGGCGTCTTTGGCCGTGTACGGGTGCGGCATACGCGACACCATGGTCGCGATATTGGCATTGTTGGCAAGATGGGCAAGGGCGTCGATGTCTTCTTCGTGAGGCTTGCGTAAAACCAGCCTCTGCGACAGTAAAACGGGGCAATCGCTCCTCGACCGATCGGGCCTCGGCCGCTCTTCGGGTGACCGTGATTGGTCAACCCTCAACAATTCAGCTTGCATGGTTCAGTCCCTCCTTGGGGGTAAAGAAAAAGGGGAGTTGGGTGGTGCCCCATCTCCCCTGTTTTCTTGACTGAACCTGATACGTCTCAGCCGGGTCGATGGGACACCGGCTGCATATGACGCTTACCGGCTTATTCTGCGGCTTCCGCTTTCGGGGCCACGGATACGAATACGCGGCCATTGGCCTTCGTACGGAAGTTCACGTTACCTGCGGTCAGTGCGAAAATCGTGTGGTCCTTGCCGATGCCAACATTGGCGCCCGGATGCCACTGCGTGCCGCGCTGGCGCAGAATAATGTTGCCTGGAATGACAGCTTCGCCGCCAAACTTCTTCACGCCAAGGCGCTTGGATTCGGAATCGCGACCGTTACGCGAGGAACCGCCAGCTTTTTTGTGTGCCATTGGAGTTCTCCTTTAAACCTTGTTTCCCGTGTCGCGCCGATCAGGCAGCAACGATGTCCGTGATGCGGACGACAGTGTGATGCTGACGATGGCCGCGCGAACGCTTGGAGTTCTGACGACGACGCTTCTTGAAGGCGATGACCTTCTTGCCGCGATTGTGCTCGACAACTTCAGCCTTGACGATGGCACCCTTGACAAAGGGAGCACCGAACTGAGCGTCGGCGCCTTCGCCGATCACGAGAACTTCGGTGAATTCTACGGTTGCGCCTGCCTCTGCTTCCAGCTTTTCGATGGTCAGCACGGCGTCGGCCGCTACGCGGTACTGCTTACCGCCGGTCTTGATGACTGCGAACATTGTTTATCCTTTCATGTTCGTTCCGGCTCTGCCCGCAAATGCAAGCTGGCCGTCTTTTTATCAGTCGGAATTTGGTAGAAACCCGTTAGGACAGAAGTCCCTTTGAATGTCTGCCGGTGAAGCCGCCTTTTAAGGGGCGGAATAAACGGAAGGCGCACTACGCCACCAATTTGGGTGCCGATTACGCGAGACGCCTGTTTATGTCAAGATGACGACGGCTTGAAAAGTAACTGTAACGCCAAGAATTTCATGCTTTTTCGGCAGGTGAAGCAGACGGGTCTCGAAATTTGCCCCGCAAGTGTTTATATGGGCCTTCCAACAAGGAGCAGAAATGGCCCGCATAGACCAGACCGACGATTGGCGGGACCGCCACGCGCCGACACTTTCCGCCTTCGAGTCGCTTGCGATCGAGGCATATGGCCACCTGCCGGAGGAATTTCGCGCACTGACGAAGGATCTCATCATCGAGATCGCCGATTTTCCGACCGATGACGTCTTCGAAGACATGGCGCTTGAAACACCCTTCGATCTTCTCGGTCTCTTCGAAGGACGCGGTATTTCCGAACGTTTCACCATGGAAACGGGCGAGATGATAAACCGTATCACGCTTTATCGGCGCCCCATTCTCGACTATTGGGCCGAGAACGAGGAAACGCTTGGTGATATCATCACCCACGTCCTCATCCACGAAATCGGCCACCATTTCGGCCTGTCGGATGACGACATGGAGCGGATCGAGGAAAGCGCCGACGAGGCCGCGGCGGAGCGTTAAAAACCGGCACCGAAAGATTGCGGTGCCGGCCCTCAAGTTACTAGTGGTCATGCCTCATTGAAATTGCAATCGTCTCACTGCCTACAAGACGTTTGCGCTTGATCACTTCGTTAACCCGCCCCGGGTTTACACCGTAAGAAGCTGCAATGTGGTGCTGAAACTCGCCACCCCAGTACCGCAACCAAATTTCTACGGCGTCTTTTTCGGTCAATTTATAAGACTGCTGATGCATGCGATTGTCCTCTTAGGTGTCAACCTTGGACAAACTTGACAGAAGAGTCTGTGAGCGTATTCTGCTCTGTGTATATGCTGATCCGCAAGCTTTCCAAGGTATTGTGGTTTCGACACGGAGCCGAGGTTGCACCCTCGGCTTTGTCGTTCCGGCTCAGAGACCGCCTCCGAGCTCGTAAATATATGCTGGGACTCGATATTTTGAGTCAAGCGTAGGGCAATAAGCTGTATTTGTTCACCTTATGTACAACGATAATTTTATCTCAATGTACGGTGCGATTTACAAATTTTATATTTTAAAAACATGTAGTTAATGTATTTTCGGATATTTCAAGCAAGAGCTGTGAATAATACGCCCTAGTATTCGTTCCGACCCACTAACAAACAAGAAAATCGAGAGAATCAGATTTACGGACCCGAATCACTCGATTTTCTACTTATTATTATTGCTCGCCAAGCTTCATATCCGGATGATATTCCTTGCCTTCGACCACCTTGGTTACGGCCTGGCCGCAATGCATCACGCCGCTTGCAGCGTTGAAGGCATAGCTTGGTGAACCCGCAAGTTCCCATCCCTTGTTCAGGGCTTCGGTGACCCTGTGACAGAATTTCGCGTCGTCGGGACCGGTTATGAAACGATAGACCTTCACGTCTTTTTTGCCTTTCTTTGTGCGATGATATCGGCCATGGCGATCAGCCTTTCGGCCTGCCCCACATGCAGCCGTTCGATCATCTGACCGTTCATGTTGATGATGTTCAGTTCCACAGATTCCGGCTTTGCGAAAGCGGCAATAATCGCGCGTGCTTCCGCAACCGCCTCCTCATCCGGACCGAAGTGCCGGTTGGCCGCTTCGATCTGGGCCGGATGGATCAGCATCTTGCCATCGAAGCCCATGGCGCGCCCCTGTTCGCATTCGGCTTTGAAAGCCTCGATATCGCGAAAATCATTCGAGACGCTGTCAACGACATCGAGACCATAGGCCCGAGCGGCAAGAACCACTTGCATCATCCACGGCACGAGATAGGTGCGGCCGGGAAGGCGTGGGACATGCGTTTCCTTGCGTAGATCGTTGAGCCCGATGACGAAAGCGGCAAGCCGGGCATTCGGCGTATGGGCAGCGTCGGCAATCGAGGCGGCATTCAGGACACCAAGCGGTGTCTCGATCATCGCCCAGATTTTCAGATGCTCGGGCCCATCCGCCTCGGCGAGAAGATCGGCCACGTCATGAATATCGGAGGGCTGTTCCACCTTCGGCAATAAAACCGCATCTGGCCGGCAGGAAAGCACAAGCTGCAGATCCGCCTTTCCATCAGGTGTCGAAAGCGGATTGATGCGGATAACGGTTTCCCTTCCGTCGAAAGACGAACCGGAGAACAGCTTTTCCAGATTTTCCCGCGCCTTGCCCTTCATGTCGGGCGCAACCGAATCCTCCAGATCGAGGATCACGCCATCACAATCGAGCTCCCGGATTTTTTCGAGTGCCCGGATATTGATGGCCGGAACTGACAGCAGGGAACGACGTGGTATCACAGAAATATTTTCGGAAAAATTGACGATGCCGCACTTGTGTCAAGCTTTTGTGACATCTGCAAGCTGACAATCCACTGAATCCTCTTGCAAGCCGGTAGAAGAAGGCCCACATTCGTCTCGATAGAAAGGTTTGGATCATGCAAGGCATACGTTCGTTTTTCATCGCCGCATCTGGAATTGCCATTCTGGCGATGGTCGCTCTTTTCACCGCGTCGCTGACGGTCGCTTTCATCGGTGTGCTTGCGGTCCTGAGTGCTGCCCGCCTGCTTTCCGCGCGTCTGAAGCCGGCCCCCATTCCGGTCAAGCCCCGTAACCAGCGCGACATGCGTGTCTGGAACGACGGCAAGGGCACGATTATCGATCTCTGAGATCGTGTAATCCAGTCAGGATGCGATAACGCCCGACGGGCGTACCGAAGAATGCGGATTTGCGCTTCTAAAGCGCCTGGTTTTGCAGTATTTCCCCAGAGGAAACATCCGGCAGGCTTTTGTCGGTGCCGGATTTTGTTCAAGGGAAACACGGGAAGCGACAGATGGAAAAATTCACCAAGCTGACGGGCGTCGCCGCGCCCATGCCGGTCGTCAATATTGACACCGACATGATCATTCCGAAAGATTATCTGAAGACCATCAAGCGCACCGGTCTCGGCAAGGGTCTTTTCGCCGAATCCCGTTATCTCGAAGACGGTTCGCCCAATCCCGATTTCGTGCTGAACAAGCCCGCCTACCAGAACGCCCAGATTCTCGTTGCCGGTGACAATTTCGGCTGCGGCTCGTCGCGCGAACATGCACCATGGGCACTGCTCGATTTCGGAATCCGTTGCGTCATCTCAACCAGCTTCGCCGACATCTTCTACAACAACTGTTTCAAAAACGGCATCCTGCCGGTTGTCGTCAGCCCAGAGAACCTCGAAAAGCTGCTGGACGACGCCTCGCGCGGCTCGAACGCCGTTCTCTCCATCGATCTGGAGCGCCAGGAAATCAGCGGACCCGACGGTGGCACCATCACCTTCGAGATCGACGAATTCAAGCGACATTGCATGCTGAACGGTCTCGACGATATCGGCCTGACACTGGAACACGCCGGCGCCATCGACACGTTCGAAAAGGCGAACGCCTCGGTCCGTCCCTGGGCCTGATCACATTTCCGCTCTTCAAAAAAGCCGATCCCGTACCAAACCGTACCGGATCGGCTTTTGCTTTGCTTGAAAAGCCCTTGAGGCGGAGATAAGAAGCCCTCGATCCCGTCCGGCTGCAATACGACTCGGCATGCGCAGGACGGAACGAGTTTGACGCCGCGCTCGCCGCCATCGAAAACCCTTCGTGATGTTTTCCGGCGCGCCGCCCAAGGAGGGTTCTCATGACAGTCCGTTCGCTTTTCCTGCTGCCCGGTGATGGTATCGGCCCTGAAGCCATGACTGAGGTCCGCAAGCTGATCGAATATATGAACAGCGCGCACAATGCCGGCTTCACCGTTTCTAAGGGCCTCGTCGGCGGTTCCGCTTACGACGCGCATGGCGTGGCGATTTCCGATGCGGACATGGAAAAGGCGCTTGCCGCCGATGCAATCCTGTTCGGTGCCGTTGGCGGCCCGAAGTGGGACGGCGTTCCCTATGAGCATCGCCCGGAAGCGGGTCTGCTGCGCCTACGCAAGGACCTCGAACTTTTCGCCAACCTGCGCCCTGCGATCTGCTATCCGGCGCTCGCCGCCGCCTCCTCGCTGAAGCCGGAACTGGTCGAAGGTCTCGATATCCTCATCGTCCGCGAACTGACCGGCGGCGTTTATTTCGGTGAGCCGAAGCAGATCATCGATCTCGGCAACGGCCAGAAGCGCGGTATCGACACGCAGATCTACGACACCTTCGAGATCGAGCGCATCGCCAGCGTCGCTTTCGAACTGGCCCGCACCCGCGACAACCGCGTCTGCTCGATGGAAAAGCGCAACGTCATGAAATCGGGCGTGTTGTGGAATCAGGTGGTCACCGAAACCCACGCGGCCAAATACAAGGACGTGCAGCTGGAGCATATGCTAGCCGATGCCGGCGGCATGCAGCTGGTGCGCAAGCCCAAGCAGTTCGACGTGATCGTGACCGACAATCTCTTCGGTGACATGCTGTCGGACGTCGCCGCCATGCTGACTGGCTCGCTCGGCATGTTGCCATCGGCTTCGCTCGGCGCACCTGATGCCAAGACTGGCAAGCGCAAGGCCATGTATGAGCCGGTGCACGGTTCGGCTCCTGACATCGCCGGCAAGGGCATCGCCAACCCGATCGCCATGATCGCGTCCTTCGCCATGTGCCTGCGCTACTCGTTCAACATGGTGGATGAAGCCACCAAGCTCGAGGCGGCGATCGCCAACGTGCTGGACAAGGGCATCCGCACTGCCGACATCATGGCCGATGGTTGCCGTCAGGTCGGCACGTCTGAGATGGGTGACGCGGTTCTCGCCGAATTCAAGGCGCTTTCGGCGTAACGCTTGAAACGGGCTGGGCAGGGGGCATCGCCGTCTGCCCGTCCTCCTTTGGCAGAAGATGCTCGTAACGACGGTCGGTCAGCGTCTTCAGAAATGCCACGATGGCATCCACCCGCTTGTCATCCAGTGCCGGTGCCGATGTCAGTTCCGTCATGGCGATACTCTCGGGCACCTCGGGTGCATCCCATGTCTTGCCGGTTTCCGGATTGATCTGACGGCTGGGCTTCTTGCTCTTATATTTTACATAGAACAGCACCACTGTGCGCAGGTCCCTGAACACGCCATTGTGCATGTAAGGACCGGTCACGGCGACGTTGCGCAACGTCGGCACCTTGAACTTGCCCCGCTGGGCTGGATCGCCGGCAACGGCCGGGTTCTGCGCCAGCCCGAGATCGACAGCATCCGGCTTCGAGCCGTTCACAGCCCTGACGGATGTATTGGCGGGAACACCGATGTTGAAATATTTGTGGTTGGTAAAGAGGCCATCTTCCAGACCCTTGGCTCCACGGATTTCGTGGCAGGTATTGCAATTGGTGAACTGCGTCGACGAAATCAGAACGCGGCCCAGCTCCTCCTGATCGGTCAGCTTTTCCTCGCCGCGCAGGAAGCGGTCATATTTGGAATCGAAGGTGGAAAATTCGTCCGAGCGCTCGAAGCTCGCCAGCGCCTTGGTCATAGCGGCATAGGCGGTTTCATCGCTCTGGAACACATCCTTGCCGAACTGCGTGCCGAAGGCCGCGACGTAATCGGGGTTCTCCTTGAGCCGTTTCACGACAGCCGCCTTGTCCGGCATGCCCATTTCGACGGGATTGAGCGGCGGCCCGCCCGCCTGATCTTCCAGCAGGGAGGCGCGGCCATCCCAGAATTGCCCGCCGACATACTCTCCCGCCGCGTTCTTGCCGAAAGGCGGCGTGAACTTGGCGTAAGCCGCGGTTGGCGCGTTTCGGTCGCCAAGAGAAGTCCCGTCATCGCCGAGCGATACATCCCGCCCGACCTTTTCGCTCTCCCGTGCATCGGAAAAACCGGCCGTCTGCATATGGCAGGTGGAACAGGCCATGGTGCGGTTCATCGAGAGATTGGGATCGTCGAAGAGGACCGCGCCAAGCTTTTCCAGCGTTGCATAATCTTCCCCGCCATGGGCGGCAATGCCGTCGAGCCCGGTGCCCAAAGGAGCCAGCAGAATGGCTGCAGCGAGAGCGGCAGAGAGAAAAAATCCGGGTTTCATCATGGCAGGCACGCTCGAAATAAAATGCGCGATAACAGCTTCGGACCGGGAAATTTGAAGCGGTTTAAGGTCCCGTCGCGCTTCACCGGATATGGATAACCGGAGCTCACTCCGCTTTTTCATATCCCATGAAGAGACCTATAGCACTTTCCCGTGATTGGAGCCTAGAAACTTTCGCAGCTCGCTCCACTTTGCCGCAGATCCCCCCGACCGGAACCGCAAACGATCAACCGCCTCTGGCGATGGCATGGAAGAACGTGCCCGAGACAAAACCTCTCCTGCCGCCGGATGGCCCGAGCGGGCGACCCTGCCCGTCAGCCATATGAGCGAAGGGCTGATCACGGCCGGGATCGATGACCCGGGCATAATGAAACTCATGGCCGCGCAGAACGTCTCCCGCCACGCCGAGCGGGCTGTCTGCCGCAATCGTGGCCTGCCGGTAGCCCAGATTCATCTTGCGTGTCGCAAAGCTCGTGGCGTGCGACAGAAGACCAGTCATGGCATGGGCCACGCCCTCCGCATCCTCCAGCCCCTCACCGAGCACCATGTAACCGCCGCACTCGCCATGCACCGGCTTTGTCTCTGCAAAACGGGCAATACCCGCCTTGAAGCCGACAGCAGCGGCAAGTTTTCCGGCAAAAAGCTCGGGATAGCCACCTGGCAGCCAGCAAATATCGCAGCTCTCATCGGGCGCCTCATCGGCGAGCGGCGAAAACGGCATGATCTCTGCCCCGGCCGCACGCCAATGCTTCCTGAGGTGCGGATAAAGGAAGGTGAAGGCCGCATCTTCCGCCAGCGCGATGCGCTGACCGGGCGGCGCAATCGCCGCCTCCACCGAACCGCAGGGCATATCCACCGGCGCAGCGAGCGAAAACAAGGCATCAAGATCGATGGATTTTTCCATCGCATCCGCGAGCCGGTCTATATGGGCGTCAATTTCCGGATGTTCGCTCGCCTGCACCAGCCCCAGGTGTCGCTCCGGCAGGACGAGGGAAGGATCACGCAGAATGCAGCCGACAACCGGCAGACCGATCTTTTCGATGGCTTCGGTGCAGAGCGTCCGGTGCCTTTCGCTGCCGGCCCGGTTCAACACCACCGCTCCCATGGTGACATCGGGATCGTAGTTGGCGAAACCATGCGCAATGGCAGCCGCCGTCTGCGACTGGCCGGAGACATCCAGCACCAGCAGAACCGGAATGCCGAACAGCCGCGCCAGATCCGCCGCCGAGCCGGTGCGGTTTTCCACGACGGGAATACCGTCGAACAGGCCCATGGCGCTTTCGATGAGAATGAGTTCCGCATCCTCGGTCTGCTGCGAAAACAGATGCCGCAGCAGGTCCGGCTGCATGGCCCAGCTGTCCAGATTGAGACCGGGTGTGCCCGTGGCGAAGGCATGAAAACCGGGATCGATGTAATCCGGCCCCGTCTTGATGCCGCGCACCTTCACCCCACGACGCGCAAAAGCCCGGAGCAGGCCAATGGTCACACTGGTCTTGCCGGAGCCCGAGCGCGGCGCGCCGATGATGATTGCCCGCGCCGTCATGAGCCCGACACTCCAAGACGATCCCGCATCGAAACAATCTCGCCGACAATAATCAAAGCCGGCGCTTCGAAGCTCTCCCGTTTTGCATCGTCAGCTATGCTTTGCAATGTACCGATGAAAATCCGTTCTTGCGCAGTAGTTGCCGACATGATGACGGCGACCGGCGTTTTTCCCGAACGTCCACCCTGCATCAGAAGACCGGCAATAGTGCCGATATTCTTCAGCCCCATATAAACGACGATAGGTTCCTGCGTTTTCGCCAGTGCCAGCCAGTCGAGATCCTCTTCGGTGCCCGCCGCATGGCCGGTAGCGAGCGTCACGGCGCGGCTGATGCCGCGCATCGTCGCAGGAATGCGTGCCGAAGCGAGCGCAGTGAACGACGAGGTCATGCCCGGCAATATGCGAAACGGAATGCCGGCATGGACAAGTGCCTCCGCCTCTTCGCCGCCACGCCCGAAAATAAAGGGATCGCCGCCCTTCAGCCGCAGCACCTTTTTTCCCTGTCGGGCGAAATCGATCAGCGAAGCGGTAATATCATCCTGCGTCGCGGAGGGCTTGCCGCCACGCTTGCCGGCAAAGACGACTTCCGCCTGCGGACCGAGGGCCACGACATCGTCGCTTACCAGCGCATCGCGCACGATGATATCAGCCTGCGACAGCGCAAGCGCCACTTCGAGCGTCAGATAACGCACATCACCCGGCCCCGCGCCCGCGAGCCAGACGTGGCCGGCTTCGAAGACCGGACCTTTTGCGGCGATGCTGTTCAAAATCTGCGGTATCGACATTGTTCTTGGCTGCTTTTTAACGATGACGGAAAAAGCCGTCCCGGCTATAGGAATGCATATGGAAACGGATGGAAAGACCCTTCGCCGCGGCTGGACCACGGGCACCTGCGCGGCAGCCGCCACGAAGGCGGCCTGCGCCGCCCTTCTGACCGGCGAGTTTCCTTACCCTGTAGACGTGGAACTTCCAAGCGGCGCGAGGCCGGCATTTTCCCTCGCCACCGAGGAAAAAGGTGAGAACTTCGCGCGCGCCGGCGTCGTCAAGGATGCGGGCGACGATCCTGACGTCACCCATGGCGCGCTGATCGAAAGCACGGTCAGACGGGGCGAACCGGGAAGCGGCATCACTTTCAGGGCCGGCAAGGGCGTTGGCATCATCACAAGGCCGGGCCTGCCCCTGCCACCGGGAGAACCCGCAATAAACCCCGTTCCGCGCAAGATGATCGAGACCGCCATTCGCGAAGTGGCCGGCGAGAATGCCGATTTCGAGGTCGAGATTTCCGTCCGCGACGGTGAGAAGCTGGCGGAAAAGACCCTGAATGGCAGGCTTGGAATCCTCGGCGGCATTTCCATTCTGGGCACCACCGGCGTCGTCATTCCCTTTTCCTGCTCCGCCTGGATTCACTCGATCTGGCGCGGCATCGATGTGGCCCGTGCGACCGGCTGCACCCATGTTCTGGGCGCCACCGGCAATACATCCGAAAAGGCCGGCCAAGCGCTTTACGACCTGCCGGAAACCGCGCTGATCGACATGGGTGATTTCATCGGCGGCATGCTGAAATATCTGCGCAGCCACCCGGTCGAGCGGGTAACGATCGCCGGCGGCGTTGCCAAGATGACGAAGCTCGCCCAGGGCATGCTCGACGTGCACTCCAAGAAAGGCCTTGCCGACCTTGAAGCCTTGGCGGCATTGGCCACCGAGGCGGGAGGGGATGACAATCTCGCCGTTGCCATCTGTCAGGCCAACATGGTAGCGCACGCCTTTCAGCTGGCCGAAAGCGCAGGCATAGACCTCGGCGCGATCGTTGCGGAAAAAGCCTGGGTAACTGCCGCGGCGGCGCTGAAAACGCCGGCCATCGCGCTCGATATTCTGGTGTTTGATCGTCAAGGTGCACTCAAGGGGCGCACCGCCTCCACGCCGTCGCATCAGCCCGCAGCATCCTCCTTCGGGGACCGGAACCGGCGTACATAGTCGGCGCTATAAAGCGCACTTTCGCGGAAATCCGTTGAGGCCAGACCACACCCGACGAAGATCAGCGCCGTTCGCTCCACCGGCTCGGCCGCAAGTTTGCCCTCGATATCAAAAAGCGTGCCTCTGATAACCCGCTCATCCGGCCAGGATGCGCGCACGACAATGGCGACCGGGCAATCGGAGCCATAAAGCGGTGTCAGTTCCTCCACCACCTTGCCGATGGCATGGATGGCGAGATGAATGGCGAGTGTCGCGCCTGTCGCGCCGAAAGCCTTCAGCGTCTCACCCTCAGGCATTTTTGAAGCGCGGCCGGAAATACGGGTCAGGACCAGGCTCTGCGCCACTTCCGGCACCGTCAGCTCCCGCTGCAGGGTGGCAGCGGCGGCGGCGAATGAGGGTACACCGGGGGTGACGGTATAATCGAGACCCAGGCGCTCCAGGCGGCGGATCTGCTCGCCCATGGCGCTCCAGACCGAAAGGTCGCCGGAATGCAACCGCGCCACATCCTTGCCAGCCTTGGCGGCCGCCACGAACTCCGCCTCGATCTCGTCAAGCGAAAGTGCTGCCGTATCGACAATGCGTGCACCCGGCGGGCAATAATCGATCAAGGCCTTCGGAACCAGCGAACCGGCGTAAAGGCAGACCGGGCAGGTCGCGATAAGATCGCGCCCGCGCACCGTGATGAGATCGGCGGCGCCCGGACCGGCGCCGATGAAATGAACCGTCATTCTTGTTCTCCGTATTCAATGGCGCTGCGGCTACCATGCGGCGCGTGGTGCGTCATTGCGATAGCCACAGTGACGTCACCGACCACGAGGCGTGGCGCGACCAGCTTTGCGCCTGCACCAGCCGCCGCAAGCGCCGCTGCTTCGCTGACGCTTGGCGAACCAGCGTGATCGAGGCTAGCCTGTGAAAATGTCATCGTCTCGGCGGCAACCGCTTCAAGCCGTTCCTGCGCCACGATTTCAAGCGACAGAGACAAGCCTTTCGCCGCCTCCGCAAGGCCGGCCTCGTCGGCCTTTATCGGGGCAGTCGCCAGATAGTCAACCGTGACGCCAAAAGTGCGCTCGGCCGCCCGCACAGCCGCAATGATCGCGTCCGACGTGGCACCTTTGCGGCAGCCTATGCCGGCCACGGTCACCATGGCTTGACCCAGCTCCATTGTGTCACCGGCATGGCCGGACGCCAACCGGACATGGAACCGACAGCAGCAGCCCGCGAAACTTCCAGCCGGATCATCGAACCGCCGAATTTCGCGTGGGCAGCCAGCAATACCGCTTCCATTTCCAGCGTCACTGCATTGGCGACCAGCCGCCCGCCCGGTTTCAGAGCATCCATGGCGGCCTCCAGCACGCCCGTCTCACTGCCGCCGCCGCCGATAAAGATCGCATCCGGTGAAGACAAGCCTTCAAAAGCTGCCGGAGCCGTGCCGATCATGACCTCGAGCCCCGGAACACCAAAAGCGTCAGCATTGCGGGCAATCCGCTCAGCCCTTTCCAGATGCTGCTCGATGGCGATGGCGCGCAGCGAAGGATGCGACAACATCCATTCGATACCGATCGAGCCGGAGCCCGCACCAATATCCCACAGCAGCTCTCCCCGGCGGGGGGCGAGTGAGGAAAGCGTCACCGCGCGGATTTCACGCTTGGTGATCTGTCCGTCATGTTCAAACAGGCCGTCATCAAGGCCATGAGCAAAAGGCAGGATACGCGCGCCCTCATCCGCCACGACCTCGATCGCCACGACATTGAGCGGATCAATATCTTCAAAGCCAAAATCAGCAGCCCGGATTTGCCGTCGCTTTTCCCGGTCTCCGCCCAATGCTTCAAGCAGGATGAATTCCGAAAGGCCGAATCCGGCATCGGACAGCAGCCGCGCAACCAAGGCCGGGTCGCGCTCGTCGGACGTCAGCGCGATGATCCGCGCGCCATGATGCAGATGTGGCCGCAACAGATCGATGGAACGCCCATGCAGCGAAACGCATTCCGCCGATTGCAAGGCCCAGCCGAGCCGCGAGGCTGCCAGCGAAAAGGCTGAAGGGGAGGGATAACAGACCGTTTCCGCCGCTGGAATCCGCCGCAGAAGCGTGACGCCGACACCATAGAAGAACGGATCGCCGGAAGCCAGAACACAGACCGTGCGGCCACGCAATGCAAAAACATCGCTCATTTCTACATCGAACGGCACCGGCCAGGTGCGCGCTTCGCCGCGAATGGCCGCAGCCACCAGTTCCAGATGGCGTTTGCCGCCGAAAACCATCTCGGCCGCCTCTATCGCCTGACGCGCATTTTCACCCAGCCCCTCAAGTCCGTCCTCGCCGATACCGACGATGGAAAGCCACGGCTTTTCGTTCTTTTCAGTGGAAGCCTTTGCCATTCCGGAATATTCAGACGTCATGACACGCTCCATGCTCATCCTTGGCGGCACGGCGGATGCCCGCATTCTGGCCGGCCAGCTGGCGGAAGACTCCGGCTACCGAATTCTGCTGTCGATGGCCGGGCGCACGCTTTCGCCGGTGGAACAGCCCGTGCCGATGCGCAGCGGCGGGTTTGGCGGCGCGGCAGGGCTGGCGGATTTCATTCGCACAGAGGGTTTCGATATTCTCGTGGACGCCACCCATCCCTATGCGGCCAGAATTTCCGCCAATGCCGTCGAGGCGGCAAGGCTTGCCAATGTACCACTGGTCGTGCTCTCGCGCCCCGGCTGGCCGCGTCAGCCGGGTGACACATGGCAGAGCGTCCACACCGTCGGACAGGCCGTCACCGCGCTGGGCACTACGGGCAGACGCGTGTTTCTGGCGCTCGGCCGTCAGGAGCTTCTTCCTTTCGAAGCCGCGCCCCAGCACAGTTATCTCATCCGCAGCGTCGACCCGGTGGAACCGCCGCTGAGGGCCCCGGATGCGCGCTATATCACCGCGCGTGGTCCTTTCGTGACGGAAGATGAAATCCGCATGCTGGAGGAAAACCGCATCGAGGTGGTGATATCGAAAAACTCTGGCGGCAGCGCCAGTTACGGCAAGATCGAAGCAGCGAGACGGCTCGGCCTGCCGGTCATCATGATCGAACGGCCGCAACAATTGAACGATACGCCCGCGAATAATGTGACCGTGCCGGATATCGCCACTGCGCTCACCGCCATACGCCATCAGCTTTCCCTTTTCGAAAACCGTGGCGAATAAACGATCGGTTCCTTGCCGGAACGCGCGATCAGGCGGGTTTCCACCGAGCCGACGATGATGCAGGTGGCCATGTCGGCCATGTCGCTCGACGCCTCAGACAGGGGCACCACCCGAATACGTTCATCAACCCGGCCTGCGGCGCGGCCGAAGATCACCGGCACCGAGCCGGGCAAATGTTTGCGCAACAGGTCGAAGGCGGTACCAAGCTGGTGCGGCCGCGCCTTGCTGACAGGATTGTAGAAAGCCATCACGAATCCGGCGTCCGCCGCCGCGATCAACCGTTTTTCGATGATGCCCCAGGGCTTGAGATTATCCGAAAGCGAAATGGCACAGAAATCATGCCCGAGCGGCGCACCGGCTTTAGCGGCCACGGCCAGCATGGCGGTCACACCAGGCACGACGGAAAAATCGATCTCACGCCATTCGGAGGGGCCGTTTTCAATCGCCTCGCAAATCGCCGCGGCCATGGCGAAAACACCGGGATCGCCGCCTGACACCACGCAGACCTTGCCACCTTCGGCCGCAAGCGTGAGCGCCTGTTCGGCGCGGGAGATTTCCTCGCGATTGTCGGAAGCATGGCGTCGCTGGTGAGGCCCAAGCGACAGGCGGTCGAGATAGGGAATATAACCGAAAAAATCTTCCGATGACTCGACAGCGGCCAGCGCCTCAGGCGTCACCTGATCCACATTACCGGGACCAAGGCCGACAACAACCAGTTTGCCGGTCATGACCCTTCGCTCCCGGCTGGCCTGGTTTTCCAGCCCGGCACCAGGACAAGCGAGAAGTAGGGCGCTGGCGAGGCATCACGCTCGATGAGCCGCACCGCGTGGCTGTTTGCCATGGTGCCGCGCTCGACATACAGCGCCTCTTCGAGCTTGCCGGCCACTTCCAGCGCGCGGCGGATTTTCGGCAGATTGCGGCCGACCTTCATGATCACGGCGCCATCCGTGCCGGAGAGCCGCTCCGCGAGCACCTCTTCTGCCAGCGTGCCGGGAAGCACGCTCAGAATATCGTCGCCCTGCACCAGCGGCAAACCGGCCATGGACCAGCAGCCGGACATGGCGGTGATGCCGGCGACGACTTCCGCCTCATAGGAAGGCGCAAGCCGCAGATGCAGATGCATATAGGAGCCGTAAAACAGCGGATCGCCCTCAGACAGCACGGCGACATTGCGCCCGGCATCGAGATGCACGGCAATGTCCTTTGCCGACTGATCAAAGAAAGCAGCAATCGCGCCGCGATAATCCTCGCCGTTCTTGTCGCTTTCGACAGTGACGGGATAGACCAGCGGCATTTCCAGCGTGCCGGGACGAATAAAGGCTTCGACAATGCCACGGCCATTGCCGGCGCTGCCCTTCTTGCAAAAAAAGGCGAGAACATTTGCATTTTCGATGGCGCGCACGGCTTTCAGCGTCAGCAGCTCAGGATCACCCGGACCGGTGCCGACGCCGACGAGCTTACCCTTGGCATGTTCAAAAAGAGCAGCACTCACAGGCCCGCCCTCGCAACCGCGTTGATGGCGGCGGCCGTCATCGCCGAGCCGCCCAAACGTCCCTTGACGATAGCATAGGGAATACCAAGCGCACTTGCCTCCAGCGCATCTTTCGATTCCGCCGCACCGACGAAACCAACCGGCATACCGATGATGGCAGCCGGACGCGGGCCGCCTTTTTCCAGCATTTCCAGAAGATAAAACAGCGCCGTTGGCGCGTTGCCGATAGCGACCAGAGCCCCCTCCAGATGATCCGCCCAGAGATCAAGCGCAGCGGCGGATCGGGTGTTGCCGATGTTTTTCGCAAGTTCCGGCGTGCGTGGATCGCGAAGCGTGCAGATGACAGCATTATCAGCCGGAAGCCTTGCGTGCGTCACGCCATGCGCAACCATTTGCGCATCACACAGAACGGGTTTGCCGGCGAGCAAGGCGCCCCGCGCGGCCGAAACGAAATCCGGCGAAAAGCGGAAATGGCCTGCCGCCTCCACCTGCCCGCAGGCATGGATCATGCGAACGGCGATATCCGCCTGCTCCTCGGTAAAGGCGGATAAATCCGCTTCTTCGCGAATAATGGCGAAAGAGCGCTCATAGATCGCATTGCCATCGCGAATATAATCATAGTCGGTCATTGGTTATCCTGTCGAAGCGCCGCACCGATTTCCTCCCGGCCCAGACGGGCAAAAAAGATGGCGGCGTTTTCACCGGGCTTATGTTCTTTTTCGTAAAGACGGGCAAGCCGCGAAAGCGCGGTCTTCTGTTGCTCGAAGGGCAAAATCCCGTCTGGCGGGTCACCGGCGCGGCCGGAAATCGAGAATGCCAGACCATCCGAAGTGCCCGCGAGAGTGAAAAGTGAGGGCGCGGGATGTGCACAGCCCTTGCCGCAGCCGGAAACATGCAGCGTGAAGGAACCGTCCAGCAACGCGGCACATTCTTTGGCAGCAAAAGCCGCCAGGTCGTGCGTGTGAAGAAAAGCCGAGGCACAGCCCGGCGCGCCGGGACAGACCGCGATGGAGGACCGCGCATCGCCTGCCGTCGTGACGAAGCCGGATGCCACCGCTGCCTCATGCAAAGCCTCACAGGCCGACGACGATCCGAAAAATAGCAGGCTATGATTTAGCGATGGACGCAGGTCATCCATACCGAACGTATCAGCCCGCTCGCAGAGATGCGCCAAGTCGGCACCTCGAACCTGTCCGAAAGCAGGCGCTATACCAACGGCGAAGCGGTTCTCTCCCGTCATCATCAAACCCAGGGGCAACGAAGGGGTCCGGGCTTCGCCCCCGCTTCCCCAATCCAGCAGACGCTCACCGCAAATCGCCTTCACGGTCTGCCGATCCAGATCGCGACCGCGGGCAAACGGTCCCTTTTCAGCCAGAAAAACAAGAAGTGACAGAACCACACCGGCCGCCTTAACTGACTCAACCAGTCCCGCATTCAGCGCCGTACGTTCCGGCCCGCCAACAAGCAATTGCCAGAAAGTCCTACCTTCCAGCCGGATTGCTTTCAAACGAATATCGGCCAGCAAATCGCCCATGGAGAGGCGTCCGCCGCCATCAATGACGACAGAAGTTTTGGCCGCGAGTTTATCATGCAGCGCCAGGGCGCCAGAGCCTTTTCTAATTTCCTCGGCGAGAAAACGGCCATCCGCGATTTCCGTATCATCCCGACCAGCAAGGGGCGAAGTCTCGACCCCAAGCCCTTCGCGTAGTGACAAATCAAGCCCCAGAACATCTTTCTCCAGAGCGCTGGCGCTTTCCGGCGTCAGGCCACGAAATTGCAGGCTGCCGCGCGCGGTAATATCGATCAACCCATTGCCGTGGCGCTCGGCAAGACCGCAAAGCGTCACCATCGCACGGGGCGAGATATCCGCCTCGAAAGCAACCCGCGACAAAAAACCGTCGCCGGTTTGCATGGGGGCGGACGAGGCCGGGCACAGACCACGACGGCCAAATGGCTGAACAGGATCGGCAACGGCGGCCATCATGCACCTACCCTTTCGGATCGGGGCAGGGTCAGCATTTCCAGCTCCGCATCCACCGCATTGCGGCGGCTGTGCCACAGGCCACGGCGGCGGGCGGATAAAAAGCGCGCGGCCATCACCTCGGCCGCCTTCGGATTTTCCCGCAGGATGAAATCGCGCACATCCTCATTGCCGAAATAGGCATCGTAAAGCGCCTCGATCAGCAAGGAGGATACCGTATGGGTGGTTTCGGCAAAGCCGACCAACCGGTCCACCGTTTCTGCAAATTCCGCCGCCCCGCGTGGGCCGTGCCGCATCTGGCCGGCAATGAACCGCGGATTGACGGCGCGGGCGCGCACCACCCGCGTCAGCGCCTGTGTCATCGATCTCGCACGCGGGCGTGCCGGATCGGTCGTATCCAGTGCGACGATATCGGCGATGCCGCCAAGTACTGCCTTCGCAGCGGAAAAACCGCCGATAAAGGCGACATCGGAAGAGCCGTCGAGAAGATCGCGACCGGGATCATCGCCGGTATGAACCAGAAGATCGGCCCGGCGTACCAGCTCCGTAAAGCCGGCATCCTCGAAGATTTCAAGCCCATCGGCGCCACCAAACGCATGGTTCGCCGCATCGAGATAGGCCTGCCCCAGCTCCTCGCGTTCATCCCACGCACCGCTGGCAAGCTTTTCCTCGATACCGGCGCCATAGGTGCCGGGCGCTGAACCGAAGATGCGCGCAGGAATATGCCCAAGCGCTGCCGCCTCCTCCGCCAGCGGATTGTCGCCCGGCGCTTCGTCCCGCCGCGCAACTGCCTTGGCAGCGGCATCGAGAAGCGCGATGAGCGCCGGAAACATATCGCGGAACAGGCCGGAAATTCGAAAAGTCACATCGACCCGCGGGCGGCCGAGGCTCGCGGGTGGCAGAACCTCAATGCCGGTAACCCGGCCCGTGGCAGGATCATGGATTGGCCTTGCCCCCATCAGATGCAGCGCCTGCGCCACATCCTCGCCGCCATTGCGAAGGCTGGCGCTGCCCCAGAGATCGAACACCAGATGTTTCGGCCAATCACCATGGGACTGCAGATGATGCCGAAGCACCTCTTCGCCCGCCATGCGGCCAAGCTCGAAAGCTGTCGGCGTCGGCATGGTGCGGGGATCGGCGGCATAAAGGTTGCGGCCGGTGGGCAGCACATCGAGACGCCCTCGCGCCGGCGCGCCGGAAGGGCCGGGGGCGATGTGCCGGCCATCGAGCGCCGCAAGCAGCGCGGCTTTCTCAGCCTTGGCGCTCTGAAGCCGGAGAGGATCCGCCTCCCCTTCGGGGGAACGGCCGAAAACATGCTGGCCGTCCTTGATGGCAAAATCCTTGAGGTCGCAGAGAAAGGCATCGATGCGTGAAAGGGCCTTATCGGCATCATCCTTCGCGCCAACGCCCGCCTCGGCCGCCAGCCCGGTTTCCAGCGCCTTTTCAACGATCAGCTTCGCCAGCCGGTCACGGCGGCGGCGATCAAGGCCATCCGCCTGCGCATATTCATCGACCAGCTGTTCCAGCGCCAACTGTTGCGGCGAAAGCCCGGCATTGACAAGCACCGGTGGAACATGGCCGATGGTGACGGCAGCAATCCGCCGTTTTGCCACCGCCGCTTCACCGGGGTTGGAGACGATGAACGGATAGACCACCGGCAGCGGGCCGGTGACGATTTCCGGGAAACAATCGCGGGAAAGCGCAACCGTCTTGCCCGGCAACCATTCCAACGTGCCATGCGCGCCCACATGCACGATGGCATGCGCCGCTGCCACACGCTGCATCCATGCGCCGAAGGCGACGAGCGCGTGGCGTGGCGGCATGGCAGGGTCGTGATAATCCACCCGACGATCCTCGTTCCGCCCCCGATCCGGCGCGAGCGCTACGAAGACCTGGCCGAAGCGGGCAACGCGAAAACGGAAGGTGCCGTCGGCGAAAGCGTCGTCCTGTTCCGCAGCTCCCCACGTCGCATTCACCGAGCTGGAGGCGGTCTCAGTCAAACCCGCAAAAAAATCCCGATAGGTGGAAAGATCGACGGTCGCTTCCTGGCTCTCGATACGATCGAGCAGCGCCCGCGCTGTTTCAGGAATCTCCTCCACCGCATAACCGGCATCGGCGAGATCGCGCAGCATTTCCAGCACGCTTTGCGGCACATCGAGACCAACGGCATAACCGGTGCGCCCCGGCGCGGCACCGGGATAATCCGGCATCAGGATGACGACGCGGCGATCCCGCGGCGGCGCAGATTTCATTCGCAGAAAGGCCGCGATGCGGTTCGCCACCTGCTCGACACGATCCGCCTCCGACACATTCAGAAGACTGACACCGCCATCCGTCCGAGCCTGTTTGAACGAAATCGCCCCTGCAAGAATCCGGCCGTCCAGTTCAGGCAAGACGACATGCATGGCAAGATCGGACGGATTGAGCCCGCGCGCATTTTCCGCCCATCCGTCGCGCCGGGTGGTCGCCATCACCACCTGGAAAACGGGAACGCCGAGGCGGTCGAACAACGTCTCGCCTCTATCATCCGTCTGGCTGGCAAAAGCCGTTGCGGCGATGATCGCGGCGGGCTGGAGAGCGGGCAGCACCGTTTCGAGAAAACGGATCGCTTCCCCATCCTTCAACCCGCTGACGAAAATCGGCAGGGGTGCAAACCCGCGCGCAGAGAGAGCCTGAAACAGCGCATCGACGGGTGCAGCATCTTCCGCCAGAAGCATGGAGCGGTAAAAGAGAATGGGCAGAACAGACGCACCGGTAGGAAACCCGGCACAAGCCTCGTCCTGCCCCGCGACACCCAGATCCGGCCGATAGAAGCCGGCTTTCGGCAGGGGTTCGGCCTTTATATCCGGCCATTCTCCTCGATCCGCCAGAACAGCCAGGCCAGCGGCCAGACGGCCCATATTCTCTCTTCCACCTTCGCGAAAGAAGGAGAGAACGGAAGCCAGCATGGGCTTATCGACGGTAGAGGCCGCTTCGAGCTTTTCATCCCTTTCGCTGCACTCCCCGGGCAAAAGCAGAAGCTTGATGCCCCGCCTGCGCGCCAGAATAGCCAGCTGATCGACCCCATAGCGCCAGCGCTCCGCGCCTCCTAGAATCCGGATAAGAATAACGCGGGCATGTTCCGCCGTTTTTTCGATCCAGAGATCGACCGACATCGGATGTCGAAGTTCGGACAGGTTCGCGGCGGAGAGGGACGGGAGATCTCCCGCCTGCCGCCAAGCCCGCTCAAGCCCGGCAAGATCGCTTGCCGAAAAAGACAGCGCCACCACATCCGAGCGAGGCTGGTTGAGATCAACCGGCTCGATCAAGTCGTCCAGAGACGAGGATGTGGTGGCGAGAATATGCATCTAAAGCATTTCCAGTAAAAGTGCGCAGCGGTTTTGCGTCCGGACAATGCGCAAATGGGTTGTGTCAGGCGGCCAGCATCTGTTCGATCTTTTCGCGGTTAATGCCCTTTTCGCCGATGACGACGAGACGGCTGCGGCGCTCTTCACCCGCGGCCCAGGGGCGGTCGTAATAGTGGTTGACGCGGCTGCCGACAGCCTGCACCTGCAGACGCATGGGCTTGGCGGCGACTTCGATGAAGCCCTTGATGCGCAACACATTCTCGGCAGCGGCCGTCTGTGCGATACGGGCCGCCAGCGCCTCCGGATCGGTAACGGCCGGCAGGTCGATGACGAAGCTGTCGAAATCATCATGTTCATGGTCAAGTTCGCCATCATGATGGGTGCGACGGTTTTCAATATCCTCTTCCACCGCAAGGCCGAGACCGATCAGCACGGCCGGATCGATGGCACCATTCGAAGCGACAACGATCTTCGCCGCCTTTGGCAGATGTTCGAGGATATGGGCCTTGGCCTTCTCGAGGCCGGCATCGTCGAGAAGATCGGCCTTGGTGAGCACGATAAGATCGGCGCAGGCGACCTGATCTTCGAAGACCTCTTCGACCGGATCGTCATGGTCGAGCGCTTCGTCGTTGGCACGCTGGGCAGCAAGCGCTTCCATGTCGTGGGCGACCTGCCCCTCGGCCAGCGCTGCACCATCCACCACGGCGACCACGGCATCGACAGTCACGTGGCTTTTGATGGCCGGCCACTGGAAGGCCTGCACCAGGGGCTTCGGTAAGGCAAGGCCGGAGGTCTCGATGAGGATATGCTCCACCTTCGGCTGGCGGCTGAGGATTTGTTCGATGGCGGGCTGGAAATCATCCGCCACCGTGCAGCAGATGCAGCCATTGGCCAGCTCGACGATGTTTTCCTCGGGGCAGCTTTCAATGCCGCAGCCTTTCAGAATTTCGCCATCGATGCCGATATCGCCGAATTCATTGACGATGATGGCGAGCCGCTTACCGTCAAGCTTTTCGAGAAGGCCGCGCAGAAGCGTGGTTTTTCCGGCCCCCAGAAAGCCGGTGACGATAGTGCAGGGAACGCGGTCCAGAAGGGTGCTCATGATCTCTCCTCGGTAAAATCGAATGGGGGAATGCGCGCCACCATGCCGCGCTTTAGGGGTTCGGGGCGGCCACGCCAGGGCATCAGGCCATCGGGGGCGGCGGAAAGCAGCCGAGCGCCGGTCAGCAGGTCTTCCGCATCACCGGGCGTCAGACCGCCAAACACATAAGACCAGCCATCGGCGCTGCGCAGAACGGCGCTGAGACCACGCTTGCAATTGGCAAGGCAATTAACAGAGCGAACGGCAATGCCACTCTCCTGCGCCTTTTCAATGACGGCATCGGCAAGACGCGAACCGGGACGCGGTTCGGCATTGGGATCGACATCGTCGCGACAACTGCGGCATACAAAGACGGTAACGCCCGGCGCGGTTTCGTCCTGCGGGTTCCCATTTGAACCTGAAGATGTCGCTGAAATATCCAAACCGTCCCGTTCCCGCGCCACGTTAAAATTCATCGGGGTGCGGCTATCGAAAACGGTATGCGACAGGCGCAAACCCGCTGTTCGATCTGACCGACTGACCGGAGCACCCCGCCCGGCAGACGTTTTTTCCTGAAACGGCAGGTCTCCTGGCTTGCGGCTATCAACACCCTGTCACCGCCTTCCCGAACCGATCATAAAGGTTCAGTGGCTTTACGGTGCGGGCTTACCGCTTACAGTTGCGGGGGCAGCCACGGAATGACCCTTTCTCGGGGCGGAACCGTGTTCCCTCTTAGCTTTTCCCGTTGCCGGGAAAAGACCGTCAGTCCCTTACCCTTAGGCTGAACGGGTGTGAGGGTCAATGCCGTGTGCCCGTGACCAGCGCATTGCCGGGTGCGGCAAATTGAGTATAGTCGCCGCTCCGAATGGCGGGGGCAAAAGGTCTCGCGCCGCAGGACAAGAAGGAACGAGCGATGACCCGCGACATCAGCGACAGCGAAGCCGAACGCCACCGGCAGAAAATGGTCACCCGCAAGACGGTGCAGGACGCCGAAGTTGCGGAAAAGACCGTCGAAAAAGGCCTGCTGATGATCAATACCGGCCCCGGTAAGGGCAAGTCCACGGCCGCTTTCGGCCTCGCCTTGCGCATGCTCGGCACCGGGCGGCGGGTGGGCGTCGTGCAATTCATCAAGGGTGCATGGTCAACGGGAGAGCAGCAGGCCCTGACGCTCTTCGGCGACAAGGTCGTCTGGCGCACCATGGGTGAAGGTTTCACATGGGACACGCAGGATCTGAAGCGTGATGTCGCGGCAGCAACGAAGGCCTGGGAAGAAGCAAAGACCCTGATGGCGGACGAAACCATTGGCCTCCTGGTCCTCGACGAGCTGAACATCGCCTTGCGCTACGATTACCTGCCGCTGGAAGAAGTCGTCGGAACACTCTCCAGCCGCAGGCCCGATCTGCATGTCATCGTGACCGGCCGCAACGCCAAACAGCCGCTGATCGACGCCGCCGACATGGTGACGGAAATGACGCTGGTGAAACACCACTTCAAGGCGGGCGTTAAGGCTCAGGCCGGGATAGAGTTCTGATATGACCGCGCGGGTGCTGATGTTTCAGGGAACCGGCTCCGATGTCGGCAAATCGCTGATGGTGGCCGGCCTTGCCCGCGCATTCACCCGGCGTGGCCTCTCCGTCATGCCGTTCAAGCCGCAGAACATGTCGAACAATGCCGCAGTTACCGCCGATGGCGGCGAGATCGGCCGTGCGCAGGCGCTGCAGGCGCGGGCAGCGGGCGTGCCGCTTTCCGTGCACATGAACCCGGTGCTCCTGAAGCCGCAGAGCGAAACCGGCGCACAGGTGGTAGTGCAGGGCAAGATCATCGGCAACGCCAAGGCGGCCGATTATCAGCATATGAAGGCCGGGCTGATGCCGCGCGTGCTTGATAGTTTCGAGCACTTGAAACAACAGGCCGATCTGGTGCTGGTGGAAGGGGCAGGCAGCGCCTCGGAAATAAACCTCCGCGCCAATGACATCGCCAATATGGGTTTTGCCCGGGCAGCCGATGCGCCAGTGATCCTGATCGGCGATATAGACCGCGGCGGTGTCATCGCCAGCCTCGTCGGGACCAAAGCAGTGCTTGATGCCGATGACGCGGCGATGATCGAAGGTTTTATCGTCAACCGATTTCGCGGCGATCCGGCGCTGTTTTCCGATGGCATGCGGATGATTGCGGAAAAGGCCGATTGGTCCTCCATCGGGCTTTTGCCGCATTTTTCCGATGCCGCGAAACTGCCGGCGGAGGATGCTCTGGGGCTTTCCGGCCCGGCCCAACGGAAGCCCGGCGCAAAAATCCGCATCGCCGTGCCGATCCTGCCGCATATTTCCAATTTCGACGATCTCGATCCTCTCGACATGGAGCCAGATGTGGAACTGATCCGCGTTCGGCCGGGTGAGACGATCCCCGCCGATTGCCGTCTGGTTTTGCTCTGTGGCTCGAAATCCACCATCGCCGATCTCGCCGTGCTGAAAGATGCGGGCCTGGACATCGATATAAAGGCACATGTGAGGCGCGGCGGCTATGTTCTCGGCCTTTGCGGCGGTTACCAGATGCTTGGAAAAACCGTTGCCGATCCTGACGGCATTGAGGGACCGCCGGCGACTGTCGAGGGGCTCGGCCTGCTGGACGTTGACACGGTTTTGACGGGCGACAAACGGCTCGTTTCCGTGCGGGGCACGAGTTTCGACGGCGTTGGTTTATCCGGCTACGAAATGCATGTCGGTGAAACCACGGGAATAGCGGGTAGTCTGGTGTTTTCGACGATCGACGGACATGACGATGGGACCATTTCGCCCGACGGCCGCGTCTTCGGCACCTATATTCACGGTCTTTTTGCGGATGACCGCCAGCGCAGCGCATGGCTCGTGCGTCTCGGCGGGCAAGGCACGGACCTGAACTATGACGCGCAGGTGGATGCGGTTCTCGACCGTCTGGCTGCGCATATGGAGCAACACCTCGATCTCGAGAGGCTGCTTGCTATAGCGCGATAAGGATCGCCAGAAGTCCGAACAGGCCGATCAGCAACAGGTCCGCGATCCGCGCCAGCCGCAATGCCTTGCGAATATCACCGGTAACCAGCGCCGACCTCCCGCCTTCGCCCATGAAACGCGCCTCTATCATCTGCCCGCCATAGGAACGCGGCCCGGCGAGCGCAAAACCGAGGGCACCGGCCAACGCCGCCTCCGGCCAGCCGGCATTGGGGGAGCGGTGGTGGCGCGCATCGCGACGGATCGCGGCAATGGCCGCTTTTGGCGACGCGCCCTCGACAAAAAAAGCGGCGACCACAAACAGGCTGCCGCTCAGTCTAGAGGCCGGCAGATTGACGAGATCATCCAGCCGGGCCGAGGCCCAGCCGAAGGCTTCATGGCGCGGAGAACGATGGCCAATCATGCTGTCTGCCGTATTGATCGCCTTGTAAGCCGCACCACCAGGCAGGCCCAGAAATCCGAGCCAGAAGGCAGGAGCGACGATGCCATCGGAAAAATTCTCGGCGAGACTTTCGATCGCCGCCCGGCAGATCGCTGCCTCATCTAGCTTTTGCGGATCGCGCCCGACGATCATCGACACTGCCTTGCGGCCGCCTTCCACCCCCTCGCGCTCCAGCGCCGTGGCGACTGCCTCCACATGCTGTTCCAGACTTTTTTGCGCCGGAAGCGACGCACCCAATATCGCCACAGCCAAGAGACCGAAGGGCAGGACGAGCAAAACCGACTGCGCAAACCATGCAAGGATCACCGTCAGCCCGACAAAAACAACCAGCGCCGCAACACCTGCGGCTTTGCGCTGAGAAAATGATGCGCTCTCCCAGTTCCATTTTTTGTCCATGAGCGCGATAAGCGAACCGATCCAGGTGACGGGGTGGCCGATGCGTTTGAACAGCCAGTCCGGATAGCCGGTCAGGCGTTCGATCACGAGCGACAGGAAAGCGAGAGCAAAGAACATGGGCGAGACAGTACCAGAAAAGGCTCAGGGAGCGATCCGTCACGGCGGCAATCTCGGCAAGGCGCGCCTGATGTTTCCGGAATCGCCTGAACCGTGGATCGACCTTTCGACCGGTATCAATCCGCACTCCTACCCGCATTCGCCCATTCCCGCCAGCGCATTCGCCCGCCTGCCGGAACCGGACGCCGCCGAAGAACTAAAATATCTGGCCGCAACCCATTTCGGTGCGCCCTCCGCCCGGAATGTGGCGCTTTCCCCCGGCACCCAGATGCTGATGCCATTGCTGGCCCAGATCGCTATCGCCCGTGGGGCCAAGAGCGGCGCCGTGCTTTCACCCGCCTATGCGGAACATGCCCGAACCGCACGCATGGCCGGACTGGCTGTGACCGAGGTGGAAAACATCGATGCGATGTCGGCTCATGATTATGCCGTGGTGGTCAATCCCAATAATCCCGATGGCCGCATCACGGATCGCGCCGCCTTGTTGTCGCTGGCCGCCGCCATGCGCCGCAAGGGTGGGCTGCTCGTCGTGGACGAAGCCTTCATCGAGACAGGAGGTGCCGAAAGCCTCGCAAATGCCGCCGGTCAGGATGCACTGGTGATCCTGCGCTCTTTCGGTAAATTTTACGGCATGGCAGGCGTTCGGCTGGGTTTCGCGATTGCGCAGCCCGATATCGCTGCTGAACTGGAGGCAAGGCTCGGCCCCTGGGCGGTTTCCGGCCCCGCGCTGCATATCGCGACGCAGGCCCTGGCGGACGGGGAATGGCAATCGTCCATGCGTCTGCACCTCGCCGAAGACGCCCGGCGCATGAACGCCATGCTGCAGAAAGCGGGGTTGGCAATTGCCGGCGGCACCTCGCTGTTTACTCTGGTGCGGGATTCCCGCACCGCAGACTTGTCCAGCCATCTTGGCCGACACGGCATTCTGGTCCGCATTTTTGATGAAAGGCCGAACGACATGCGTTTCGGCCTTCCCGGTAGCGAAACGGAGTGGCAGCGGCTCAAGGAGGCGCTGTCATCCTTTCACTATTCCTCGAAGGTGTAGGTCTCAATCGACTCCGGCTTCATTTCGATGGAGAAGCCCGGCAATTTCGGCGGCATGTAAGCGGCGTTTCTGATATCGCAGGGTTCGATGAAATGCTCGTGCAGGTGGTCGACATATTCGATCACGCGGCCTTCCTTCGTTCCCGATACGACCAGATAGTCGATCATCGACAGATGCTGCACATATTCGCAGAGGCCGACGCCACCGGCATGCGGCCAGACCGGCAAATTGTATTTGGCAGCGATCAGCAGCACCGCCAGCACCTCATTCAGACCGCCCATGCGGCAGCTGTCGATCTGCACCACATCGATGGCGCCCTCGGCGATGAACTGCTTGAACATGATACGGTTCTGGCACATTTCACCGGTTGCCACCTTGACCGGCCCGATGGCCGCGCGAATCTTGCGATGGCCGGCGACGTCGTCCGGGCTCGTCGGCTCTTCAATGAAGAAGGGGTTGCAGAAGGCAAGCTTGTTGACCCACTCGATGGCCTGATCGACTTCCCAGACCTGATTGGCGTCAATCATCAGGTAACGGTCGGGACCGATCACGTCACGGGCAATGGTAAGACGGCGAACATCGTCTTCCATATCGCGGCCGACCTTCATCTTCACATGATTGAATCCGGCGTCGATGGCTTCCTGGCAAAGGCGGCGCAGCTTGGCGTCGTCATAACCAAGCCAGCCGGCAGATGTCGTATAGCAGGCGTAACCTTCGTTCTTCAGCGCCTCGATACGTTCCTTCTTGCCGCTTTCGGCTTTTTTGAGGATCGCAAGCGCTTCGTCCCGGGTCAGCACGTCGGTCAGATAGCGATAATCGACGATATCGGCGATTTCTTCCGGGCTCATATCGGCGACAAGCTGCCAGACCGGCTTACCGGCCTTCTTGGCCAGCAAATCCCACACCGCGTTGACCACGGCGCCGGTAGCGAGATGCATCGCGCCCTTATCCGGACCGATCCAGCGCAGCTGGCTGTCACTCGTCAGATGCCGCCAATATTTGCCGGGGTTTTCGGTGACGGTGGCAAGATCGGTGCCGACGACCAGGTGACGCATCGCTTCGATGGCCATGCAGCAAATGTCATTACCACGGCCGATGGTGAAGGTCAGGCCATGGCCCTTCAGGCCCGGCTCGTCCGTATCGAGAATGACGTAAGCCGCCGAATAATCGGGGTCGGGGTTCATCGCATCCGAACCATCGAGACTTTGAGAGGTCGGGAAACGCAGGTCGAAAACACGCAGATCTGTAATTTTGGTCATGGCCGGTTACTCGCGGTCAGAGTCAAAGAAAATCGTTCAATCGAGGTGGAAGGTTTCTTCCATCATTGCCCACCACTCGTCTTCCTTGCAGCTTTCGAGTGGTTGCTGACAGGGTATGGTGAAAGACCACCACTCCTGGTTCTTCGGGCTTGCAGCTATCTTCGCCATATCGGCGCTGAAATCGCTGCCGTGATATTCCCAATAGCCAAACAGCAGATTTTCCGGCTCGCGCAGGAAAATCGTGTAGTTGCGAATGTTGCTTTCGCTGATCAATGCCAGAACCTCCGGCCAGACCGCAGCGTGCAGCCTTTTATATTCCGCGATCATCTCAGGCTTGACGCCGATGACCATGCCCATGCGCTGCATGAAAAACTCCGTTATTGCTTGATGGTGGCAAGCGCCGCCCGCAGCTTCGACTGCGGCAGTTTCAATCCCAGCCTTTCGGCGGCGGCAATGACCGGCGAAAAGCGGCGACGCTTCTTTTCGTCATGGTTGCCTGCGATATCGGCAAGGCGATGGGCGAGAAAAGGATTGCGCAAACGCTCCCGCAACACGCCAATATAGGTTTGCGCCTCGTCTCCCATGCCTTCAGTCGCAAAGACCGGCAGAACCTCGTCGTGCCAGAGCGCTTCCAGATCCGCCACCAGAGCGTCGTCGGCCATGGCCTGTCGCACCGTCTCGTCCTTCGAGCGCCCATCCTGCACCCAGCGCTCCGCCAGATAGGAGTGACCGAGATTGAGCAGGAACAACTTCAGTTTTTCATAGTGGTCGAGATTATCTGTCAGCACCACAGCAGGGTGCGTACAGGGAAGGACAAGACCTTCCTGTTTCTCGATTGCCCACAGTGCATAGGGTTCCGCCACAGCACCAACAGGATCGATCGGCTCGGAGACAATGCGGTCCACCAGACTATTGGCGAAACGGCACTTCTCATTCAGATAGAACGCAAAACCTGCCGGCAATTGGCATTCATCTGCAAGCCGGCGAATGACTTGGCTCAGCTTTTCGCCGTTACGCGGCACGAGCTCGCAGGGGAAAATCGAGACGGGCGCTTCGGGATTAAGCTCAAAACGCTCGAGCAGCAGCATGCAAAGCTTCGCCGGAAAGCTTTTCGGCACGATGGTGAAATCGGCGGCAAGCTCGGGTCCGTCGCCCGAATCCAGCTCATAACCGCGATCGCCCGTGTTGGACAGAATGACCTCGGCCACACAGGCGAGACGGCGCACCTCGGCCCAATCGGTCGCGGCGGTCAAAGCCCGCGCGACTGCCTTGCCTTGAATTTCCTCGTCAACTTCCTGCCCATCGCTGATACCGCGAATACGCACGGGGTAGGGCGCGCCGCTGTTCAGTGCCGCAACACGCTTCAGGCTCTCCGCATTGCCGGTGGTCTGAACAATTGCAATGCGGCCCAGCGCCTCTCCCTTGTCCAGTGCCTGCGAAACGAACAGATCCGCATGGGCGAGAAGAAAGCGGCTGGTGCCGAATTGCAGGATGGGCGTATCGGGCGTCATGCGACCTCCACCATTCCCTTGATGACTCCGGCTTTCGGATCGGTCAGACCGGCGAATTTCGAGGGAACATCGGCAAGTGTCATGCGATGGGTGATCAGCGCCTCCGGCACTTTCCCTTCGCGCAAGGCGTGAAGCACCCGCTCGAAATCATCCGGCGTCGCGTTGCGGCTGCCGAGCAACGTCGTCTCACGCTTGTGAAATTCCGGGTCGTTGAAGCTGATATCACTGGCGACGATGGACACCAGAACATAGGAGCCGCCGTGACCAACGAAGGAGAAACCACGCTCCATGGCTTTCGGATTGCCGGTCGCATCGAAGACCGCATCGAAGAAATCGCCAGCGGTGATGTCGGACAGACGATCCTTGTCACCGTCGCCGAGGGCGACCGTATGAGCGACACCGAGGTGGTCCTTGCAGAAATCCAGCCGGTCGGTGCGACCGTCGATCATCGTCACTTCCGCGCCATCGAGAACCGCGAAAACAGCAACCGCCATGCCGATCGGGCCGGCACCGACAATCAGGACCTTCTGCCCTTTTTCGACGGCACCGCGACGCACCGCATGGGCACCGATCGCCAGAAATTCCGTCATGGCTGCCTGGTCGAGGCTCAGCCCCTCCGCCTTCAGCACGAATTGCTGCGGCACGCTCAGATATTCCACCATGCCGCCATCGCGATGAACGCCAAGCACACCGATATTGCGGCAGCAATTGCTCTTACCCTTCAGGCAGGCGTTACATTTCCCGCAGGACATATAGGGAATGATGGTCACCACATCGCCAGCGGAAAGGTGGCTGCCAGCGGGTGCCTCCTCAACCGTGCCGGAAAGTTCGTGACCCATGATACGCGGATAGGAGAGATAGGGCTGGTTCCCGGTGAAGATGTGCAGATCCGTGCCGCAAACGCCAATCCGGCGAATACGCACCAGAACTTCACCTTCGCCGCGCACGGGTTTCGGCAGATCCTTGGCGGTTAATTGACCGGGAGTGTCACAGAAAATCGCCAGCATGCATCACCTGTCAGTAAGGGAGTAAAAACGAATGGCGTTGCCGCCGAAAACTGCCGCATGGTCCTTCGCCGGCACGATATCGCGGCAGAAATCCAGCCAGCCCTTATAGTCGCCCGCAAGGCGCAGCACCGGCCAGTCACTTCCGAAAATCACGCGATCACCGCCGAATAATTCCAGAATTGTTTCGACATAGGGCCGCACCGCTTCCGGACGCTGCTCGCCGCGCTCGGTCAGCAGGCCGGATAGCTTGCAATGCACATTGGGAAGGGCTGCAAGAGCCGCCATATCGCGCCGCCAGTCACGATAGTGACCGGTGGCAATCAGAGGCTTCGCACCATGATCGATAACAACAGGCAACTCTGGATGCTTACTGGCAAAAGAGAGAAGAGGCGGCAGATTGGGTGGCAGGACCAGCGCATCGAACACCAGGCCGTGTTTCATCAGTGCCTCCACGGCAGCATCCAGCGCGGGATCGTCTATCCAGGCGACATCTTCCATGCCCTGCAGCATGGGGCGCACACCCTTGAAGGCCGGATGTTGCGCCCGGTTGGCAATTTGCGCCACCGCGTCGGTGGACTTCATGTCGATCCAGCCGACAACACCCCTGATGAAATCGGTCTTTTCCGCCAGCTCCAGCATGAAATCCGTATCGGCCGCCGTCTCCATCGTCTGCACCAGCACCGTGCCGGAAACCCCGGCGGCGGCTAACAATGGCGAGAGATCGGCCGGAAGAAAATCCCGGTAGATGGCGGCAAGCGATGGCGGCGGCCATTGCCCGGCGCGATCCTTCAGCAGCCAGAAATGCTGGTGGGCGTCGATGAGCATTGCCTCAGGCCTTTCCGCCCGGCACGGGCGCACCTTCGGCAATCAGGCCGCGCTTGTGCAACTCCGACCAGAATTCATCCGGGATGGATTGCTCGAACCATTCGATATTGGCGGCGAGCTGTTGCGCATTGCGCGCACCTGAAACGACCGTGACCGATGCCGGATGGGCAAGCGGAAACTGTAGCGCCGCGGCCTGCAGCGAGACACCCAGCTCCTCACATACGTTATGCAGGGCATCCACGCGCTGGAGGATATCGGCAGGCGCATCGGCATAGTTGAATTTGCGGTTACCTGCCAGAATGCCCGAATTGAAAGCGCCGGCAACAACGATGGCGACGCCGGTTTCAGCGCAACGGTTCATGAAAGCAAGGCTTTGCTGTTCGAGCAACGTATAGCGGCCGGCCAGCATGGCGACGTCGATATCGAAGACATCCATGGCGTCGTTGATGATTTCCCACTCGTTGACGCCAAGGCCGACAGCCCCGGTCGATCCTTCGTCACGCAACTTGCCAAGCGCACGGAACCCGCCGCCGGTGGTCAGCTGCTCCCAATAGTGTTGGTGCTTTTCGCCATGGGTATGGGAACCGATATCATGCACATAAAGAATATCCGGCTTCAGGATACCCAGCCGCTGCTGGCTTGCCTCGAAGGACCGCAGAATACCGTCATAGGAATAATCATAGACCGGGCGGAACGGCAGGGGCGCAATATAGGCATCCTCCTCCGGGCCCACGGTCTCATCCGGCACCATCACACGGCCGACCTTGGTGCTGAGCGTATAGTCGTCGCGGTCATGCTCGGTCACCATGGTGCCTAGGCGACGCTCCGAGCGCGTATAGCCATAAAACGGCGCGGTATCGAAATAGCGCATGCCGCTTTCCCACGCCTTGTCGAACGCACCCTTGGATTCCTCATAGGGCGTAACACGGTAGAGATTGCCCATCTGGGCGCAACCAAGGCCCATGATTGTGACCTCTACCGGACGGTTCGGCAATTGACGTGTATCGGAGACTTTCATCGCAGGCACTTCCCGAAATCTTGAAATGGAGCGGTGGGTGAAACCGCACGCGGGTGATGAGGCGCGCCACCCTTCGGCGGCGCGCCGTCAGCATCAGTAAAGCACGTTCTTGGCTTCAGGCTTCTCGATATTGTCCTTGGTGACAACAACGACGCCGGTATCGACGAACTTCTCAACCTTTTCCTTGTTGATCAGCTTGGTCACGGTTTCCACGCCTTTTTCACCCATCTGGTAGGAACCCTGAACCACGATGCCGGCCAGCGTGCCGTCCTTGACGAAGCTCTGCAGGTCCTGGTTACCGTCGAAGCCGATGGCGACGACCTTACCGGCCTTGCCGGACTGGGCAAGCGCGCGGCCAACACCGATGGCGGTCGGCTCATTGGCGCCGAAAATGCCCTTCAGGTCGGAATTCGCGGTCAGAACGTCGGTGGTCTGGTTCAGCGCCGTCGCCATCTGCGACTGCGAATAGAACGGGCCAACGATCTGAAGCTTCGAATGCATCTGAATGTAATCGGTGAAACCGCCGACTCGGCCGATTTCGGAACCGGCACCGGCGACATAGGACATGACGGCAATCTTGCCTTCCGTGCCGACCTTGTCGATCAGCGCCTGCGCTGCCAGTTCGCCGGCTTTCTTGTTATCGGTCGCCAGGAACGACTGATAATATTGCTCCGAGCCCTTGGCGAGCTGAGAGTCGATCAGAACCACCGGAATACGGGCTTCCCAGGCCTTCTTGACGGCAGGCACCAGCGCGTCCGGATCGGAAGGCGCCAGAACGATACCCGCAACCTTGCGGTTGATGGCGTTTTCGACCATGTTGACCTGGTCGGCAATCGCAGATTCCGCAGCCGGGCCCTGGAAGGTCATGGTGTTGCCGGAAGAGTTCTTCATCGCCGCGTCAGCGCCCTTCTGGACGTTCTGCCAGAAAGTGGAGTTGACGGTCTTGACGATGACGGCGATTTCACCTGCCTGCACGGTGGAAACACTCCACAGCGCGATTGCGGATGTCAGAAGGGCAGTCGTAATTTTCTTCATTTCTTCCTCCGTGATGTCGGCATACCGGGCCTCCCCTGCCGATCTTGTTTGCGGAAAGGGTCCGCAGCCCGTTTGATCAGCGGCGGTTGCGCAGCTGGTCGATCCAGACGGTGACCAGAATGACGAGGCCGATGATGATCTGTTGCGTGAAGGCGGAAACGCCATTCATATTGAGGCCGTTACGCAAAATGCCGATGACAAAGGCGCCGATGGCCGTGCCGGAAATCGTGCCCACGCCGCCGATCAGCGACGTGCCGCCGATGACCGCGCTGGCAATGGCATCCAGCTCATACATCACACCTTCGTTTGGCTGGGCGGTAACGAGGCGCGACATCAGCACGCAGCCCGTCAGCCCGGCGAGCGTGCCGGACAGGATGTAGGTGAAATTGGTAACGCGGGCGACGTTGACGCCGGAAAGCCGGGCAGCATCCGCATTGGAACCCACGGCATAGATGTGGCGGCCGAGGATGGAGCGGTTGAGCATGAAGGAAACCGCAAGCGCAATAACCACCATCAGGATGACCGGATAGGGAATGCCGGGAAACACGACATTCGGAAAACCGTCATCACCGATAGTGACGATGCGGAAGAGCGCACCGTTGCCGAGTTCGCCGAAGGACTCGCCCAGGCCGGATACGGCGCGCGCACCGGTGATCTGCAGGGCCACACCGCGGGCAATCAACATCATGCCGAGCGTGGCGATGAAGGGCGGCAGCTTGAAGCGCGTTACCAGAAGACCGTTGATGAGACCACAAAGCGACCCCGTCAGAATGCCGAGCAACATGCCGATGGGCACCGGCATGCCGAGTTCCTTCACCGCAAGGGCGGCAACGACGCCGGCAAGCGCAAGCACCGAACCGACGGAAAGATCGATGCCGCCGGTGATGATGACACAGGTGGCACCAATGCCGAGCAGCGCAATGGAAGTCACCTGCAACGCGATCGTCATGCCATTATTGACGGTGAAGAAGGCGTTGCTGGTTGCGGAGAAGACCGCGACCAGCGCAAAGAGGCTTCCGAGCGCCGCAAATTTCTGGATGATGTCCTTCTGGCGATCGCTGACGGCGAAGCCCTTCTTGGGTTCTGCAATATTGGCCATGTCGTTCCTCACTGCGCGGCCCGGCCGTAACCGGACGCATACCGCATGATTTCTTCTTGATTGGTCTTGGCGGTTTCAAGCACGCCGGTGATACGGCCCTGATGGAACACCGCGATACGATCCGTCAGTCCCAGAATTTCCGGCAGTTCCGAACTGATGAGAATGACGCCGATGCCCTGTGCGGCCAGTTCGTCCATGATCTTGTAGATCGCGAACTTCGCGCCGACATCGATACCGCGCGTCGGCTCGTCGAAGAACAGTACGCGCGACTGACGGAACAGCCATTTGCCGATGATGATTTTCTGCTGGTTGCCGCCCGAAAGCAGCCGCACCGTCTGATCGATTGAAGGGGTGCGGATATTCAGCAGATCGACGTACCGCTTGGTGACCTCGTCATGCTTCTTGAAGTCGATCAGCCCAAAACGGTTGGAAAGTTCATCAAGATTAGCGAGCGTCGTATTGGCCGCCACTGACATCTTGATGGCGAGGCCATCGCTTTTGCGGTCTTCGGAGAGATAGGCAATGCCTTCTTCGATCGCGTCCCGGGGTGAACTGATAGAAAGCTCGCGCCCGTTGAAAACGATCTTGCCCGCATCGAGGGGATCGGCCCCAAAGATTGCCCGCGCAACTTCCGTTCGTCCCGCGCCCATAAGTCCTGCAAAACCGAGGATTTCGCCGCGCCGCAACGAAAAACTGACATCGCTGAAGACCCCTTTGCGCGTCAATCCTTCAGCAGAGAAAATGATCTCGTCCGTTGGGCGCGAGGTACGTTCGGGGAATTTATCTTCCAGCGAACGCCCGACCATGCGCGTTACAATGTCATCAACGGTGATCGAAGCAAAATCGTCGGTTGAAATATAACGTCCGTCGCGCAGGACCGTCACGCGGTCGACGATCTCGGCCATTTCATCGAGACGGTGGGAAATATAGACGATGCCGACGCCGGAGGCCTTGAGATCGCGGATGACCTTGAACAGAAGCCGGGTTTCCTGCTCGGTCAGCGAGGAGGTCGGCTCATCCATGATCAGCACTTCGGCATCAAGAGAGAGCGCCTTGGCGATTTCCACCATCTGACATTGCGCGACGGAAAGACCGCGGACCAGCTGGTCGGGATTGATATGGACGCCCAGCCGGTCGAGACAGCGTTTGGCATCGAGTCGCAGTTTCTTGCGGTCCACGAGAAAACCCCGGCGCGGCTCACGCGCCAGATAAATGTTCTCGGCAACGGAAAGATGCGGAACGAGGTTGAGTTCCTGATGGATGATGGCGATGCCGGCGGCTTCGGATTGCAGCGGCGATGCATATTGCACCTTCGCGCCCTTGTGCAGGATCGTTCCTTCACTCGGCTGGTAGACACCGCTGATGATCTTCATCAGTGTCGATTTCCCCGCGCCATTCTCGCCGCAGACGGCATGTACTTCGCCGCTGCGCAGATCGAAATGAACGTTGGACAGTGCCTTTACGCCTGGAAATTCCTTGCTGATGTTCTCGAGACGCAGAAGGACCGAACGCTCCGCACGAGCCATCTCCTCAGGCGAAAAATCGCCCCGAATTGTCGATGCGCCCTGCGACATCTGGAAACCTCCACCCTGTTCCCCGCTCCACCGGGGGCCTTGAACAGGGCAAATGGTTAGGCCGGTTTTTTATAATGGTCAAGCCAATTAGGTCAAAAATTGAAGACGAGCTTTGAAGGCAACAGAAAGTCAGTACAAGAAAATTTAGAATAATCTCTTATTTTCAGTTATTTAAGTAATTTCTTGCATATTGTTACGCTTGACGTTACGGTAAGGCCAAATATAAGTGTCACGAAGGCTTCAGCAAAAAACACATGAGTGGTCAGGCCAAAATAGCGGAACCGCGCAGGCTGTATCAGCAGATTGCGGATCAGATACGCGAACTCATCGACGTGGGTGAATTCCTGCCCGGAACGCGGCTTCCCGCCGAACGGGAACTGGCACAGAAACTCGGCGTATCGAGACCCTCGTTGCGTGAGGCGCTGATTGCGCTTGAAATCGACAACACCGTCGAAATTCGCATGGGTTCCGGCGTCTATGTATCGGCAGAAGCGCTTCAGACGACCCATCACACCAAGTCGCTGGGTGACAGCCCGTCCGAACTGATGCAGGCGCGGGCCGCGCTGGAGGGGGCGACCATCGTGCTGGCAGCAAGCCGAATGGCCGATGAGACGATCGCGGCCCTCCGCCAGATTCTCACCGCCATGCAAAAGGAGATCGAGGCTGGCCGCAAACCCCTCGATCAGGATCGCCTGTTTCACGTCACCATTGCCGAGCAATCCGGCAACAGCGTTCTTGCGAGACTGGTGGCGAACCTCTTCGATGAGCGCCATAGCCCCATTTCGGCCCAGCTTCGCGTCAAATTCGAAGATAGAGACACCTGGACCCGCGCCCTGCAGGAGCACGAAGCTATTCTGGCGGCGCTGGAACTCAAGGATCCGCTGCTGGCGCAGGCCGCCATGCACATCCATCTGGAAGGCTCGAAACGCCGCTGGGTGGATAGCTAAATGACAAACATAGCAGGCAATGTACCGGGAGGAGGAAAACCCGTGAGTGAGAATTCCGAGGCGACCATTTTGCTGAACGCCAACGACAATGTCGCGGTGGCACGTCGGTCTATCCCGGCTGGCGGTGCGACGGGCAGGGGCGATCTGGCGGCACTCGAGCTGATCGGGCGCGGGCACAAGGTGGCCCTCAACTTCATCAAATCCGGCGACGAGGTGCTGAAATACGGGCAAGTCATCGGCATCGCAACCCAGGACATCGAACCTGGCCGGCATGTGCACCTGCACAATCTCGCCATGGTGCCTTCAGAACATGCGCATCAGTTCAGCGTTGACATCGAGGAAAAGGGCATGGTGCCGGAAGCCGAGCGCCGGACCTTCATGGGCTACGACCGTGGTATCGGCGGCGTTGGCACACGCAACTATATCGGCGTCATCGCCTCGGTGAACTGTTCCGCCACCGTGTCGCGCTACATCGCCGACTATTTCAACAAACAGGGCGGCTTGGATGGCTTCGACAATGTCGATGGCGTCGTGGCGCTGACCCACGGTGGCGGCTGTGCGCTGAATACCAAGTCGGAAGGTTACCGCCTTCTGATCCGCACCATTCAGGGTTACGCCCGCCATCCGAATTTCGGAGGCATTCTGCTGATCGGCCTCGGCTGCGAAACCAACCAGATTGCCCCCATCCTCGAACATTACAAGATGGAAGAGGGAGAACGGCTGCGCACCATGACCATCCAGCAGCATGGCGGCACCCGTAAGACCATCGATGCGGCAATCACCGAAATCAAGGCGATGCTGCCGATGGTGAACGCCGCCCGCCGTACCGAGCAACCGCTTTCCAAGCTGAAGGTGGCACTGGAATGTGGCGGCTCGGATGGATATTCCGGCATCTCCGCCAATCCGGCTCTGGGTTATGCGTCCGACCTTATCGTCCGCAATGGCGGCACGACCGTGCTTTCCGAAACGCCCGAAATCTATGGCGCCGAGCACCTGCTGACCAAACGCGCCGTCACGCCTGCCGTCGCTGAAAAACTGCTGCAGCGCATCGACTGGTGGCGGGACTATACCGCCCGTAATGGCGACGAACTCAACAACAATCCTTCCCACGGCAACAAGCTCGGCGGCCTGACCACCATTCTGGAGAAATCGCTGGGCGCGGTCGCCAAAGGTGGCTCCATGCCGCTGAAGGCGGTTTATGAATTTGCCGAGACCGTGACGGAGCAAGGCTTCGTCTTCATGGATACACCCGGCTATGACCCCGTTGCCGTCACCGGCCAGGTTGCCGGCGGCTGCAACGTCATCTGTTTCACCACCGGCCGTGGCTCGGTTTCAGGTTTCAAGCCCTCTCCCTGCATCAAGATCGCCACCAATTCCGAAATGTACGAACACATGAAGGAAGACATGGATATCAACTGCGGCGAGATCGTCACCGGAACGGAAACAATCGAAGAATCCGGCAAACGAATTTTCGAACATATTCTTGCGGTCGCTTCCGGCGACAAGACGGCGAGCGAAATTTATGACTACGGCGACAATGAATTTGTGCCGTGGCAGGTCGGCGCGGTGACCTGAAACCGCAGCACCAAAGACTGTCCCACGTGAAACAAAAGGCCCGGAAATCACTTTCCGGGCCTTCGTTATTTCCGTTTATACCAGCGCTTAGTGGCGGAAGTGGCGCATACCGGTGAAGACCATAGCCACATTATGCTCGTTTGCGGCGTCGATCACGTCCTGATCGCGCATGGAACCGCCCGGCTGGATGACTGCGGTGGCGCCCGCAGCGATTGCAGCAAGCAAACCATCGGCGAACGGATAAAACGCTTCCGACGCAACGGCAGAGCCGCGCGTCAATGGTTCGGCAAGACCGAGAGCCTTGGCCGCGTCTTCCGCCTTCTGGGCGGCGATGCGGGCGGAATCCACACGGCTCATCTGGCCAGCGCCGATACCCGCCGTCTGGCCATCCTTGGCATAGATCACGGCATTGGATTTCACGTGCTTGGCGATCTTGAAGGCGAACTTCATGTCCTCAAGCTCCTGCGCCGTCGGTGCACGCTTGGTCACGACCTTGAGTTCGAGATCCTCGACCATGCCATTGTCGCGGCTCTGCACCAGCAGGCCTCCGGAAACGGTCTTCGCCGTCAGGCCAGCCGCGCGCGGGTCTGGCAGGCCGCCGGCCGCCAGAAGGCGCAGGTTCGGCTTGCGGGCGATGATGGACTTGGCCTCTTCGGTCACGTCAGGCGCGATGATGACTTCGGTGAAGAGCTTGACGATCTCTTCCGCCGTTTCCGCATCGAGCGTGCGGTTGAGCGCAATGACGCCGCCAAAGGCGGAAACGGAATCGCATGCCAGCGCCCGCCGATAGGCTTCTGCAAGGGTAGGACCGGTCGCAACGCCACAGGGATTGGCATGTTTGATGATTGCAACCGCCGGCGCATTTTCCGGCAGGAACTCCGCCACCAGCTCGTAAGCCGCATCGGTATCATTGATGTTGTTGTAGGAGAGCTGCTTGCCCTGGAGAAGCGTAGCGGTTGCAACGCCGGGGCGCTTTTCACCGGTCAGGTAGAAACCGGCGCTCTGATGCGGGTTTTCACCATAACGCATCTTTTCTTTCAGCACACCGCCAATGGCGCGGTAATGAGGCGTCTCGATCGCCAGTGCTTCGGCAAACCAGTTGGAAATCACAGCATCATAAGCAGCCGTGCGGGCATAAGCCTTGGCGGCAAAACGCTGGCGCAGCGCATAGGAGGTCTGTCCGTCATCGGCCTGCAGGGCTTCGACCAGCGCAGGGTAATCGGAAGGATCGGTAACAACAGTGACATAGGCATGGTTCTTGGCGGAAGCGCGGATCATCGCCGGGCCGCCAATATCGATGTTCTCAACCGTCGTCGGGTAATCGCCACCCTTGGCGCGCACTTCCTCGAACGGATAGAGATTGATCACGGAAAGATCGATCGCCTCGATGCCATGCGCCTTCATGGCCTCGACATGGTCCGCATCATCCCGGATTGCCAGAAGCCCGCCATGAACATTGGGATGCAGCGTCTTGACGCGACCGTCCATGATCTCTGGAAAATTGGTGACGTCGGAGACATCCGTGACGGCAAGACCCGCTTCGGCAATCGCCTTTGCCGTACCGCCGGTCGACAGGAGCTTGACGCCGAGCTTGGAGAGCACCGTTGCCAGCTCGATAATATCGGTCTTGTCGGACACGGAAAGAAGCGCCGTACGAATCTTGACCTTATCGGGGGCGGGAATTTTCTTGGACACCACGGCCATCGGGCATACTCCGTATAATAGGGAGGACAGGCTGGAAGGGGAATGATCCAGCGATTGCCGCCGCGTTAACACAGCTTACCGCATTAATAAACAGCGAGGATGCCGAACGGCAAAAACTATGGCAGTTTTTACCCTGGGTGGCCCGAAAGCCCTCAGCCCATGCGTTCGATGAGCCAGCGGATTTCCCGGGTATTGACGAGATTGAAGGGTAATTCGATCTGCTGCGAAGGACGCATGCCGGATGCATCCGCCATGAAGACATCATCGGTCACGAAAAGCTCCAGTCCGGGTGCCGAGAACAGCCACGTGGTGCCGTCCGCGGCCTCCAGATAAACCGACTCCTCATCCCGCTGGTGTAGCTGGATATGGGGATGGATGTGGAAACGGGAAACCGCTGACACGGATTGCAATTGCGCTTTCACCATGCCCTCGTCAGCGCGAAGCAGGTCGCGGCCCTTTATCTTGGTGCCCGCCGCATTCAACTCTATTTCCCGCTCGTGGTAACAGCCGAAATTCTGCAAATAACCATCATGCGACGCCCAAAGCACATCATTGCCATTTGCATCCGTTCCACGTTGGCTATCGACCTGGGTGACGCCCGAAACCATGATCGGGCCGAGCAGCCTCGAACGCGACAATCTGCAAGACGACGTATCGGCAAGCGTGACGGTGGAATGCGCCGCCGTGGAACGGCTGGCGCGCTGATACTCCGGTGCGGCATTACGCGGAAAGCCGGAATTGACGATGAACCGGTTCTTGCCGCAGGACATTTCGAAAGAGAGACACCCCGAATGGGCGCTGCGCGACAGTTCCGCCGAGGCGGGATAACCGGTATCCACAATGATAACAGTCTCATCTGTCGCAAGCCGATGGTAATTCACATCCGTCAGGACCTTGGAAGGCCGGCCGGCCGTTTCATCATAACGCAGCACGGAAACAAGCTCGTTGGCGAGCGTCGCCGTGGCACCGTTGAACAGCGCAAGATCGCCGCCCTGATGCCGGAAGAAACGGATCGCCGGAAACATACGGTCTATCGCCGGAACCAGTCCGGAGGGCAGGTCATGGCCAAGATTGATATAGCTTTGCCGCAGCGGCAGGAGATCGAGCAGCAGATCCAGCATAACCCTTGGATTGCGGGAAACATGCCCGCCATCGGGGAGAATCTGGCGTTCCATTTCCAGAGCCAGCTTCGTTCCGTTCCGGTTGATCCGTGACAGCCGTGTGGGCATGGCGATGGAGGCCATCGCAAGCGCTATTCTGATCCGCAGCCGCGCTTCACCATCCGGCGCATGTTTGACGATCCGCTCGAGGTAACGCACATGAAAGGCGAGGCTCTTCAGGAAACGGCGATAAAAGCCCGCATCGGCCTCGTATAAAACCACGGGAGAATGCGAGAGCCAGGCTATCAGCCTCTGCGCCGCAATGTCAGGTGACCAGGCCGTTCCCGTAATGCGCTTGCCATGCAACACCATCCACTCGGCGACGATGCGACGCGCACGCTTGCAGGCCTCGCTCGATTTATCGGAACGAATGTGCCGCAACCAGGTGAATGCTTGCAGCCGTTCTTCAAAAACTGCTGAAGGGTAATCTACCTGAAACGGCGAAGCGCCGCCGGTTTCAACGACGCGTCCGGCGAGCGCTATGCGACCGCGCAACAACTCCTCGGCAAAATAGGGATCGATCGCTCGCAGATCGGTGGGTGCAGCCACCAGGCCAGTGGGCACGCGGTTGGTGAATCGCGATAGATGCAGGCGCAACGGGGTAAGGCCGACACACAGATGACGATAAGCCATCCGCGAAAGAAGACCGGCGGCATTCATGCTGCCTGCGAAGGACCCTAACAAGCTGTGTTTCCCGTTTCACATATTTTGTTTTTATCAGTGAACCGCGATGATCGGAACGTTTTCGATAAATATCTAATGATTCGCGAGAGCTTGGCTTTTTTCTACTTCTTACGCAAGACACTGCTAAAAAACCCATCGACGCCACCGAACATGTCAGGTGTCGTGCGAAGATCGCCCGCGGCACTAATCGCCGCTTCCATGCCGGGCCAGTCTTCTCTGTGAACGGCAACGCGCTCCACATCAGGGTTTTCCGCCAGAACCTCGGCAATCATCTCTTCCCCTTCGGAAGGATCGAGCGAGCAATTGGAAAAGACCACGAGGCCGCCCGGCCCGACGAGAGTCAGCGCATGTCGCAGCATCTGGCCCTGAAGTGCGGCAAGTTTGGCAATGTCATTCTCGTCTTTCGTCCAGCAGACATCGGGATGCTTGCGCAAAGTCCCGGTTGACGAACAGGGTGCATCGAGCAGCACGGCGTCGAAAAGCTGTTCCGGCTGGTATTTCAGCATATTAGCCTCCACCGTTTCGGCATGGAGACCAAGTCGGTCGAGATTTTCGCGCAGGCGGCGAAGACGATTGCCGGACTGATCCAGCGCCGTTACCCTGGCGCCCGCCAGCGCAAGCTGGGCGGTCTTGCCGCCGGGGGCAGCGCAAAGATCGGCGACCCGCTTGCCGGAGATATCGCCCAGGAGCCTTACCGGCATGCTGGCCGCGAGATCCTGCACCCACCACGCTCCCTCCGCAAAACCGTCGAGCGAGGGGATCTGGCCTTCGAATTCACCCAGACGCACGCTGCCATTCGGCATAAGCGTGCCACCCAGTTTTTCCGCCCAAAGAGCGGGATCGGCCTTCACCGTCAAATCGATGGAGGACGGCGTCAGCTGTGCTTGCGAAATCCTTTGAGCCACCTCATCGCCATAAGCCGAAACAAGCCGCGCATAGAACCAGTCTGGCAAGACTGGAACGTCAGCGATAGCCTTTTCGATCTCAGCTTTTTCACGGCCGAGTCTTCGAAGCACGGCATTGACCAGCTTGACGAAACGCCGGTTGCGCGGATCGCGATGCGCCTGCTCCACGGCGAGATCGACAGCGGAATGATCCGGCACATCGAGATAAAGCATCTGCGCAGCACCAACGACGAGGACGTGATGCAGCGACCGCGCGCCTTGCGGCAATGGCCCATCCAACAACATCGACAATGCCGCCTCGATGCGCGGGAGGTGACGAAGCGCACTATTGACGATCGCCCTCACCAGTGCTCGGTCAGCAAGCGACAAGGCACGATAGACGGGATTGCCGTTTTCGCTGTCGAGCATCCCGTCCATGGAGGTCTTCTTTTCCAGAACCGCCGCGAGAATGCGGGTGGCAGCAATGCGCGCCGCAAGACCCGGCTTGTCCTCGAAAGACGAAGGGCCGTCTTCACGGCCCCTTGCATGCGCTGGCTTCGGTTTTCTGGACCGCGCCGGCTTATTCTGAGTATCGGATGTCAAGACCACGGCCCCTTGCGCTCGTTTTCATTGCCTCGTCCCCAGCCCATTTTGGGAACGGAGCCTGATTTGCGCACCGGTCTATCACCCGATGGCGGCGGCGTCGATGCTCGCGGGGAAAACTCCTGCGCCATCGCGTGCAGCGCCGCCACGCGGTTTTCCGTGTTCGGATGGGTGGAAAAGAGATTGTCCATACGCTCGCCGGAGAGCGGATTGATGATGAACATATGCGCCGTTGCCGGATTGCGCTCGGCATCGTCATTGTGAATTTGCTGTGCCATGCCTGAAATTTTCTGCAGTGCAGAGGCAAGCCAGAGCGGGTTACCGCAGATCTCCGCACCGCGACGGTCGGCGGAGTATTCCCGGGTGCGGCTGATCGCCATCTGCACCAGCATTGCCGCGAGCGGTGCCACGATCATCGCCACCAGCACACCGATAAAGCCCAAGGGGTTATTGTTGTTTTCCCTGTTGCCGCCAAAAAAGAAGGCAAAATTGCCGAGCATGGAGATCGCACCCGCGAGCGTGGCGGTGATCGTCATGGTCAAGGTATCGCGGTTCTGCACATGGGCGAGTTCATGCGCCATGACACCGGCCACTTCCTCGGGCGTCAGACGCTCCAGCAGCCCGGCCGAAGCGGCAACAGCTGCATTCTCAGGATTTCGGCCTGTCGCAAAGGCGTTTGGCTGCGCACTGTCGTAAATATAGACCTTCGGCATGGGCAGACCGGCATTCTGTGAAAGATCCCGGATCATGTGAAAGAACTCGGGCGCATTCGCCTCATCGATCTCCCGGGCGCGATAGGCCGAAAGGACCATCTTGTCCGAGTTCCAATAGGAAAAAAGGTTCATACCGGCCGATATCAGCAGCGCTATCATCATGCCGCCTTTACCACCGATGAGAAAACCGACACCCATGAACAATGCGGTCATGAAGGCCAGAAGCATTGCCGTGCGCATCATGTTCATCCGTTGAACTCTCCTTCTCACTCGCCGGAAATATTGTGGGGTTTATAAACCCCGTTCGATTATATAATCTGGGAAGCAGCAAACATATTTCAATATCCCGTCATTGGGAGGATTTCATGCAGAATGCAGATAATGACAACGGTGCCGAAGAGGGCGCGGAGCAGGTGAGACGACTTTCGCCCGCAGCGCAGCGAGCGCTGGAGGAAGCGGAAGAACGGCGCCGGCAGCAGGCGGATCTTCATTTGCCGCCGGAGACTGGCGGTCGCGGCGGCGCAGAACCCGTTCGTTTCGGTGATTATGAAATAAAAGGCCGGGCTATCGATTTTTGAAAGCCGAGAAACGAAAATACCCGCCAATGGCGGGTATTTATCAATTAAAACAGATATTTAATTATTTCTGCTCCAGCAGTCGGCAGACGGCCTCAAGCTGTTCAAGTGTGCGGTAACCGATACGAATCTGCCCCGATCCACCCTTGTGGCTGATTTTCACTTCGAGGCCGAGAGCATCGGAAAGGCTACGTTCGAGCGCGATCGTATCCGAATCCTTTTCACCAGCCGGGCGCTTTTCAGCAATCTCACCCTGCGATTTGATATCGTTTTGCGCCAGACGTTCGGCATCACGCACCGAAAGTCCCTTGGAAACAATTGTGCGTGCCAAGGTCGCCGGATCGGAAGTGGAAACCAGCGCGCGTGCGTGGCCGGCGGAAAGCGAACCATCCGCCAGCATATCCCGCACTGGATCGGGCAGCTTCAGGAGCCGCAGACTATTGGCAACATGGCTTCGGCTCTTGCCGATGATTTCACCGAGGTCATTCTGCGTATAACCATGTTCGGCGATCAACTGTTCGTAGCCCATCGCCTCTTCAAGCGGATTGAGGTCGGAACGCTGCACGTTTTCGACGATGGCAAGTTCCAGAGCAGTACGGTCATCCACGTCACGAACGATGACGGGTACGTCAGTAAAACCAGCCAGCTGTGCTGCACGCCAGCGGCGCTCACCGGCGATAATCTCGTATCGGTTGACTCCAACCGTTCTCACTACTACTGGCTGAACGATTCCGTGCTGACGGATGGAGGCGGCAAGATCCTGCAGTTCGTTTTCATCGAAATGGCGCCGGGGGTTTCTATGGCTGCGGGCGATGAATTCGATCGGAATGGTACGATCGGCGTTAACCGCGCGCTGAGGCTCGCCGACCGGCACGGGCTGATCCATTTCGCCAATTAATGCGGCAAGACCGCGCCCCAATCGACGCTTGGAAAGATCATCACTCATAAGATATTACTCCATACAGTCCGCAAATGTCAGGCGGCTTTGCGCAGTCGCTCTCTCTGGATCACTTCTGATGCCAGTTGCAAATAGGCCTGACTGCCGGCGCATTTCAGGTCATAGAGAATTGCCGGTTTACCATAGGACGGGGCTTCCGACACACGAACGTTGCGCGGAATGAGGGTATGGTAAACCTTCTCGCCAAGATGGCTGCGCACATCCGAAACGACCTGTTGCGCAAGATTGTTACGCGCATCGAACATCGTCAAAACGATGCCCTGTATATCAAGCTGCGGGTTGACCGATCCGCGTATCTGGCTGACCGTATCCAGCAGCTGGCTGAGACCTTCCAGGGCAAAGAACTCGCATTGCAGCGGCACCAGCACAGAATGTGCGGCCGTCATCGCATTCATCGTCAAAAGATTGAAAGAGGGCGGGCAATCAACGAGAATGTAGGAATAACCTCTGGCTTCCGGCGTTTCCATAGCCGCACGCAACAGGAAAACGCGGTTTGCGACATTCGCAACCTGCATCTCGAAACCGAGCAAATCCATTGTGGACGGGACGATATCGAGATTCGGCACGGCCGTGGGAACAGCAACTTCTGCAATCCCATGTTCTCCTATCAGAAGATCATAGGACGAAAGCTTGCGCTCTTTACGGTCAATTCCGAGCCCAGTACTCGCATTGCCCTGCGGGTCCAGGTCGATAATCAGCACATGCTCACCAATAGCCGCCAGCGCGGTCGCCAGATTTATAGCGGTTGTTGTCTTGCCAACCCCGCCTTTCTGGTTCGCAACTGCGATAATTCGGTTTTTTTCAAAGGTCATGCCGCACCTGGCCAGCTTGTCAGCGTCTCAAAACGAGGTTGCTGATTTCAAGAACAACAGAATCTGCCTCAACGGCACTCCGGTGTTTTATCAGATCAAACTGCCAGCGACCATGCGCTTTCTGCATTTCGGAATCATAATCCCGGCCTTTATTGAAATAAGCCTTGAGATTGGGATTATTCTGCGCCCAAGGATGAATATACTCAAAAAGAAAATCCAGATCTGCAAGGGCACGGGCGGAAACGGCATCACAAGTTGTTATAATTTCCGACGCCGTCTCGATTCTGACAGGATGAACCGTACCTCTGGCGCCGGTTTCCTTAAGAGCAATTCGCAGAAAAGCAGCTTTCTTATTATTGCTTTCCACCAGATCGACCCAGCCATCGCCAAGTTCCGCCAGAAAAATCGCCGTGATGACACCGGGAAAACCGCCGCCGGAGCCGAGATCAATCCATTTTTTTGGTTGAGGAGAAAGCTGGAAGATTTGCGCGCTATCGGCAACATGCCGGCTCCAAAGCTCCGTTAGCGTGGAGGGTGCTACCAGATTCGTGGTCTTATTCCACTTCTTGAAAAGCTCGACAAAATGCCCGAGCCTCTCCTGTGTTTCACGTGAAACACTCTGGCCGTTTATCTTCATAATCCGACTCGCTATTGGTGCATGCGCAATTGTTCACTTCGCGTTGCGGTACTTTTCCGCAGAAGTGCGAGCAGCAGCGATATCGCAGCCGGCGTCATGCCGTCAACACGCGCGGCCTGTGCAATATTCTCCGGGCGGGCTTTTTCCAGCTTTTGTTTAAGCTCGTTGGAGAGGCCGGACAGACTTTGAAAATCGAAATCGTCAGGGATTTTTCTGTCTTCATCCCTTTTGATATCGACGATATCAGCGCTCTGCCGTTGCATATAGACGGCGTAGCTCGCTTCAATCTGCAAGACCTCCGCGACCTTAGCGTTAAGCCTGTTGAGTTCAGGCCAATGTTCTGCGAGCGCCTGCAATGTCATGTCAGGATAGGCAAGCAGCTCATAAACGGAACGACGCTGACCATCCTGATTAAGTTTGAGACCCTGCTTGGCCGCCTGGGACGGGCTGATGGAGAGTTCTTTCATTAACGCACGACCGCTATCGAGATCAGAGAGAAAATCTGTAAAGCGCTGTAGCCGCTCCCGACCGAGAATACCGGCCGCTTGCGCCACCGGCGTAAGTCGGAGATCGGCATTATCCACGCGCAGGGAGAGACGATACTCCGCCCTTGACGTAAACATGCGATAGGGTTCGCTAACACCCTTGGATGTCAGGTCGTCAATCATCACACCAATATAAGATTCTGTCCGGCTGAAATGAAGCGGATCGGCATTGCCGGCGTAAAGCGAGGCATTCAAACCAGCAACAAGACCCTGAGCGCCCGCCTCTTCATAACCCGTTGTGCCGTTGATCTGGCCAGCCAGAAACAGCCCCGGGATTTTGCGGGACTCAAGAGACAGTTTTAGCTCCCGGGGATCGACATAATCATATTCGATCGCATAACCCGGCTGGATAATCGTAACCTGTTCAAGACCTGGTATCGTCCGGATAAATTGCTCCTGAACGAAAGCGGGCAGGGAGGTCGAAATACCATTGGGATAAATGGTATGATCATCGAGGCCTTCCGGCTCCAAAAATATCTGGTGGCCGTCTCGTTCCCCGAAACGGGTAATCTTGTCCTCTATTGAGGGGCAGTAACGCGGGCCAACTCCTTCTATCTGCCCGGAATACATGGCAGAGAGGTGAATATTATCCTGGATGATCTTGTGACCTGCCGGGGTTGTGCGGGTCACACCACATTCGATTTGTGGATTGACGATATGGTCCGTCATGAATGAGAACGGAACAGGGTCCTCGTCAGCCGCCTGCCGATCTACCGCATTCCAATCGATTGTACGTCCATCCAAACGGGCAGGGGTGCCGGTTTTGAGCCGACCCATTGCGAGGCCAAGGCGCGACAGCGTGTCAGAAAGGCCGAGAGAAGGCATTTCGCCAACGCGGCCTGCTGGAATCTTTTCGGAACCGATATGGATAAGACCGCGCAGAAAAGTCCCGCTGGTGAGCACCACGGCGCCGCAAGGAATCCGGCTACCATTTTTCATGACAACGGCGGCAACCCGATCATTGTCCATTTCAATATCAAAAGCATCGCCCTCGATAATTGTCAGATTATCAATAGCATCAATTTCCCGCTGCATCGATTCACGATAGAGCCGGCGGTCAGCTTGCGTGCGCGGCCCCCGAACGGCCGGGCCCTTTTTCCGGTTAAGCATACGGAACTGAATACCCGCCGCATCTGCGACCCTGCCCATCAATCCATCCAGCGCATCAATCTCACGAACGAGATGACCTTTTCCCAGGCCACCAATTGCGGGATTACAGGACATGACCCCAATCGTTTCGCGCTTGTGGGTGACAAGAGCGGTTTTTGCACCATGTCTCGCAGCAGCCGCCGCGGCTTCACTGCCGGCATGTCCACCACCAATAACAATGACATCGAATGACTGGTGCATATTGCTGCGCCCTGTTCTAATTCATCGACATCACCATAAAGAGTGCCGATGTTTCACGTGAATCATTTTCCTATGCAGAATTCCGAGAAGATCACGCCCAGCAAATCTTCCACATCAACGCGGCCGGTGATCCGTCCGAGCGATGTTGCGGCGAGCCTTAGATATTCCGACCTTATCGCAAGGTCCAGGATTTCAGAATCGAGCGCATCACTAACATAGTTCAACGTCTCTTCAAGTCGTTTTTTATGACGGGCACGGGCAGGAACGAGCGTCTGGCCCGCACCGACCCGCTTTTCTATCTCTCGTTTGAGGGCTTTACGCAGTTGATCTAGGCCAATTCCTTCTTTTGCTGAGATCGAGAGATCAAAATCATCGTCAGATGCGCGTGAGCGAAGCGAGGTTTTTGTTCTTACCCGCAATGATCTCTGATTATCGAACGCACCGATAGATTGTTTCGGGTTCGAATCATTATCCTGCAGGATTAGAATGAGATCTGCAGTTTCCGCGGTCAGAACCGCACGTCGCACGCCTTCCTGCTCCACAACATCCTGTGTCTCGCGAATTCCCGCCGTATCGAATATCCGCACCAGATATCCATCCAGATTGATATCGACGCTTAAAACGTCCCGCGTCGTGCCGGCAATGTCGGTAACGATTGCCACGTCACGACCGCTCAATGCGTTAAGCAGGGTGGATTTACCCGCATTCGGTTCGCCTACAAGCGCAACCTTGAAACCGTCGCGGATGATTTCGCCATTTCCGCCGCCCTGGAGGTGAGCATTGATCTCGCCCTTCAGCGCCACCATTGCTTCCCAAACACGAGCAGCTACGGAGTCAGGCACGTCCTCCTCATCGGCAAAATCGAGTTCCGCCTCGATCAGGGCGCGGGCACGGGTCAGGCGATTGGCCCAGCCATCATAGAGAGCTGATAGCTGGCCGCTGCTCTGCTCCACCGCCAGACGCCGCTGCATCTCCGTTTCCGCCTGCAACAGGTCGGCCAGACCCTCAACCTCCAGCAGGTCCATCTTGCCATTCTCAAAGGCTCTGCGGGAAAACTCACCTGCCTCCGCGGGCCGCAATCCTTCGAGATTATCTAGCTCGGCAAAAATGGAAGCTATGACGGCGCGGCTGCCGTGGCTGTGAATCTCAACGCAGTTTTCACCCGTAAAGGAATTCGGGGCAGGAAAGACAATCACCAGAGCCTGATCGATGATCTCATTGTTTCGATTCCGAATCGAACAGAGGCTTGCTTTTCGTGGTGAACGAAACTTCCGGCCAGTCAGCATCTCCAGAGCATCAAGCGCCTTTGCGCCGCTGATTCTGATAACCGCAACGCCTGCCGGCAGGGCACCGCTGGACAGCGCATAAATCGTATCGGCAGAAGCTGGCATCGTTCACCTCGGTCTAAAACAGTCAAGCCGCATCCGAATGAACGGATACGGCTTTAAAGCTCTTATGACGAATCCGACTAAAGTTCGGATCAGGTATTCATAGATTCGAAGAAATCCGAATTGGTCTTGGTCTGCTTCAGCTTGTCGATCAGGAATTCGATGGCATCCATCGTTCCCATCGGTGCCAGAATGCGGCGAAGAACGAAGATCTTCTGCAGGTCCTGACGCGGCACCAGCAGGTCTTCCTTACGTGTACCGGATTTCAGAATATCCAGCGCCGGGAAGATACGCTTGTCGGCAACCTTGCGATCAAGCACGATTTCCGAGTTGCCGGTGCCCTTGAATTCTTCGAAGATGACTTCATCCATACGGCTGCCCGTATCGATAAGCGCAGTCGCAATAATCGTCAGCGAGCCACCTTCTTCGATGTTACGCGCCGCACCAAAGAAACGCTTCGGGCGCTGCAAGGCGTTGGCATCCACACCACCGGTCAGAACCTTGCCGGAGGAGGGAACAACGGTATTGTAGGCGCGACCGAGGCGCGTGATGGAATCGAGCAGGATGACGACGTCACGGCCATGCTCGACCAGACGCTTCGCCTTTTCGATGACCATTTCGGCGACCTGGACGTGGCGTACAGCCGGTTCGTCGAAGGTGGAGGACACAACCTCACCCTTCACCGAACGCTGCATGTCGGTCACTTCCTCCGGACGCTCGTCGATCAGCAGAACGATCAGGTAGCATTCCGGATGGTTCGCTGTGATGGAATGAGCAATGTTCTGCAACAGTACCGTCTTACCGGTACGCGGCGGCGCCACGATCAACCCGCGCTGGCCCTTGCCGAGCGGTGCGACGAGGTCGATAACGCGCGACGACAGATCCTTCGATGTCGGAACTTCCAGTTCCATCTTGAAGCGCTCATTCGGGTAAAGCGGCGTCAGATTGTCGAAGTGAACCTTGTGACGGATTTTTTCCGGGTCGTCGAAATTGATCGTATTGACCTTGAGGAGTGCGAAATACCGTTCGCCTTCCTTCGGACCACGGATCGGCCCTTCTACAGTATCACCGGTCTTCAGCGAGAAGCGGCGGATCTGCGAGGGCGAAATATAGATGTCGTCTGGACCGGGCAGGTAGTTTGCGTTTGCAGAACGCAGGAACCCGAATCCGTCCTGAAGGACTTCAACGACGCCTTCGCCGATGATTTCGACGTCCTGGCTCGCGAGAATCTTGAGGATTGCGAACATGAGCTCCTGCTTGCGCATGGTGCTCGCATTTTCAACTTCCAGGGATTCGGCAAAAGTCAGCAAGTCGGTAGGCGATTTGCTCTTAAGTTCCTGAAGCTTCATTTCAGCCATGAAGGGAAGACCGTTTGATAATGTAATGTCGGGGGAGGGCGTGTTCGCGAATCAGATGCTGTGGAAATACCGCAGATGACTGAATAATTCACATGCCACGAAGATGAGTGGACTGAAAATAGCGATTGAACACGGCGGCCGCAAGAGGAAAGCACGAATTCCGCGAAATTTATCGTCGCACCGTCTTAACCAAAGGGTTTCACAACCACAAGTATGACAATCAGGATCATCAGAACGGTCGGAACTTCGTTCATCAACCGCCAGTGACGGGCCGGTCTTGTATTTTCGTCCCGCGCAAAACGTTTCGCGCTGCGGCTGAAATAGACATGGGTGGCGGTCAGAAGCACGACCAGCCCGATTTTCGCATGCAGCCAGCCGCCGGAAAAACCATAAACCGACCATGCGAGATATAGCCCCAATGTCCAGGATATCATCATCGCCGGGTTCATGATCACCCTGATCAGCCGCTGCTCCATCACCTTGAAGGTTTCGGATTGCTGCGAGCCCGCAGGCGCATCAGTGTGATAGATAAAAAGCCGCGGCAGGTAAAAAATCGCAGCCATCCACGAGATAACAGCGATGATATGCAGCGCCTTGATCCAGAGATAGAGATCGGCGGGATCGGCGTAAAACAGCAGCGCGATGAAAGCGGCAAAGACACCGAGTGCGACACCGGCACGCAAGGCTGCCTTGTTTCCGGAGCGGCCAGAGGTCTGTTTTTCCTCGCTCATCCCGCACCCCCAACCGAGCGGACCCGCTGCACCAGCCGGGTGACGTTTTCCGGGTCTGCTTGCGGAGTGATGCCATGGCCGAGATTGAAGATCAGCGGACCCTGCCCAAGCGCCTGCAACACGGCATCAATGCCATCCTGCAAGGCCTTGCCACCGGCCACCATCAGCATCGGGTCGAGATTGCCCTGCACCGGGCCTTCCTTCTGCAAATCCCGGGCGAAGCTCAACGGCACCGACCAATCAAGACCAATGGCGTCAGCACCCGTCTTGCGGCGATAATCTTTAAGCAGATACCCGGCACCCTTGGCGAAAGCGATGATCTTTGCCGAAGGCCGGCGAGCACGCACCGACGCGATAATGCGGGCGACCGGCCTGATCGCATATTCCTCGAATTCCTTTTCACCGAGCACACCGGCCCAGGAATCGAAAATCTGTACCGCATCAGCGCCGGCATCGATCTGCGCTACCAGATAATCGGCTGAGACCTCAGCGAGGAGAGCCAGCAGCTTTTTCATCGCGGCCGGCTCCTGATAACCGAACAGCCGCGCCGGCGCCTGGTCTGGCGTTCCGTGCCCGGCGATCATATAGGTCGCAACCGTCCAGGGCGCGCCGCAAAAACCGAGAAGCGTCGTTTCATGCGGCAATGAGGTGCGCAGACGCGACACCGTTTCGAAAACGGGCGAAAGATGCGCCATGACATCAGACGCATCGAGCTTGTCGATACCGCTCACATCGATCGGGTCCATGGCTGGGCCCTTGCCTTCGCTGAAGGATACGTTGCGATGAAGCGCGTCGGGAATGACAAGAATATCGGAAAAGAGGATGGCCGCATCCAGCCCGAACCGGCGGATGGGCTGAAGGGTCACTTCGCTCGCCAGCTCGGGATTATAACAGAGATCCAGGAAACTTCCGGCACTCTTACGCGTTTCCCGATACTCTGGAAGATAACGGCCAGCCTGACGCATCAGCCATATGGGTGGCGGCGTAACCGTCTTCCCATTCAAAACAGTCATAACCTTGCGTTCGCTCATGGGCACCCAGCTTCTAAAAAATAAAAACAAAGAGATTTAAAAGATTTTCTATTTCTTAGAGTCTGTGGGTAGCAAGGATTAAAATCATTCCAGTCGAAATGCCGCATCGTAGAGATATCGACAATGCCTGAGGATACCGACAGGGCGAGTATTTGCAGATAATTGTGAAAACAGGAATTAGATAAATAATTTCAGATACTTATTTTCAAGCCAGAGATTCACGCACCTGTGGACAAGCTGGGGAAAATTTTGAACAGTTCCGTCTTATTCCAGTAATTCACAGGCACTGCGAAGACGAGAGACGCCACTTGCGGATTGTGGAAAAACACCACCTTATTCACCCCGCGGCTCGGCCCGCCGGACAATTCGGAGATTTGTCCCGGTTTATCAACAGGGGGAGAAAAACAGCGTGGAGAACAAAAAAAGCTTCTTCCATCTGCACCTGATTTCGGACTCAACGGGAGAAACCCTGATGTCAGCTGGCCGCGCCGTCTCGGCGCAGTTCCATGCATCCATGCCGGTGGAACATGTCTATCCAATGATCCGCAACCAGAAGCAGCTCGCGCAGGTCGTCGATCTCATCGACAAGGAGCCCGGCATTGTTCTTTATACAATCGTTGATCAGCAGCTGGCCGAATTTCTGGATCTGCGCTGTCATGCGATTGGCGTGCCGTGCGTCAACGTTCTTGAACCGATCATCGGCATTTTCCAGACCTATCTCGGCGCGCCGTCCAGGCGGCGCGTGGGCGCGCAACATGCGCTGAATGCCGATTATTTCGCGCGGATCGAAGCGCTCAATTTCGCCATGGACCATGATGACGGGCAGATGCCGGAGACCTATGACGAGGCGGATGTCGTCATCATCGGCATCAGCCGCACGTCTAAAACACCAACCAGCATCTATCTTGCCAACAGGGGCATAAAGACCGCCAATATCCCGGTCGTTCCCAATGTGCCTTTGCCAGACAGCCTCTATGCCGCGACCCGGCCTTTGATCGTCGGTCTCGTCGCGACATCGGATCGCATATCGCAGGTTCGTGAGAACCGGGAACTGGGTACAACCGGCGGATTCGATAGTGGCCGTTACACGGATCGCGCCACCATCATGGAAGAGCTGAAATATGCGCGCGCGCTCTGCGCCCGCAACAATTGGCCGTTGATCGATGTCACACGACGTTCCATCGAGGAAACGGCCGCGGCGATCCTTGCCCTGCGCCCGAGGACGCGATAATCCGAATCGCATCATCAGGAGCAGACAGTCGATGAAACAAGAGTTGATCCTCGCCTCATCCAGCGCATCCCGGCAGATGCTGATGCGCAATGCGGGGCTGACATTTTCGGCAATACCCGCGGCTATCGATGAGCGTGCGCTTGATGAGCAGCTGCAGCGGGACGGGGCCGGTCCCGAAGAGGTCGCGCTGGAACTTGCCCGTGCCAAGGCTCTTGCAGTCAGTGCGCTCCATCCGCAGGCACTGGTTCTCGGCTGCGACCAAACCATGGCGCTCGGCACACGCGTTTATCACAAGCCAAAAACCATGGCGGAAGCCGCAACGCATCTGCTGTCATTGTCCGGCAAGGTCCATCGTCTGAACAGCGCGGCTGTTCTCGTTCGACAGGGCGAGGTGGTCTGGCAAACCGTTTCCTGTGCAGAGCTCGCCGTTCGAACCTTGAGTGCTGAGTTTGTATCCCGTCACCTGCAGCGGGTGGGAGAAAAGGCGCTCAGCAGCGTCGGCGCTTACCAGCTTGAAGGGGAAGGAATCCAGCTATTCACCTCTATTGAGGGGGATTATTTCTCGATCCTCGGCCTGCCGCTTCTGCCTCTTTTATCGAAACTACGCGACATGGATGTCATCGATGGCTGATTCACGTGAAACATTAACTATAAATGCCTTCGTTGTCGGTTACCCGATCAAGCATTCCCGGTCGCCAATCATCCATTCCTATTGGCTGAAAAAATTCGGTATCGCCGGTTCCTATAGGGCCGTTGAGATCTCTCCGGGCGATTTCCCGAATTTCATAGCAACGCTGAAGGAAGGCAAGCCGGGCGCAGCGGTTGGCGGCAACGTCACCATTCCGCACAAGGAAGCGGCTTACCGGTTGGCCGACCGTCCCGATGCCCTGGCGGAAGAACTCGGCGCCGCCAACACCATCTGGATGGAGGAGGGTAAACTCCACGCTACCAACACGGATGGTTTCGGTTTCGTCTCGAACCTGGACGAGCGGCATCCGGGCTGGGATAAGACCGACCGTGCGGTGGTTTTCGGCGCCGGCGGCGCAAGCCGGGCCGTCATTCAGTCGCTGCGTGATCGGGGTGTTGCGGAAATTCACGTCCTCAACCGCACGGTCGAGCGCGCTCGTGAACTGGCCGACCGCTTTGGCCCACGGGTCTTTTCCCATCCCCAGGCGGCGCTTCAGGAGGTCATGCAGGGCGCCGGGCTGTTCGTGAATACGACATCGCTCGGAATGGATGGAACCGAAGCGCCGTATCTCGATTTTTCGCAGCTCGCGGCTAATGCGGTAGTGACCGATATCGTCTATGTACCGTTGAAAACGCCGATCCTCAACATGGCGCAAGAGCAGGGCATCGCAACCGTCGATGGGCTCGGCATGTTGCTTCATCAGGCAAAACCGGGTTTCAAGCGATGGTTCGGCAGGGCGCCGGAGGTGGATGAAACCCTTCGCTCCCTGATCATCGCGGATATGGAGAAACATTGATGATCGTCATCGGTCTCACCGGCTCGATTGGAATGGGAAAAACCACGACGGCGAAGCTCTTCGCCGAAGAAGGTATCCCGGTTCTTGATTCCGATGAGGTCGTGCACGCGCTTTATCGTGCGGAAGCCGTTCCGCTGATCGAGGCCGCCTTTCCCGGTACTACCATGTCCGGCATGGTCGACCGGCAAAAACTCGGCGATATCCTGCGGCAGAATCCGGCTAATTTTACCAGGCTGGAAGAGATCGTTCATCCGCTGGTGCGTAACAAACAGGAGGCCTTTCTGGCAAAGGCAAGGAAAGACGATCGGGCTTTTGCTGTGCTTGACATACCCTTGCTGTTTGAAACGGGGGCGGAAGGACGGGTCGATAAAGTCGTGGTGGTGAGCTGCGCGCCGGAAATCCAGCGGGAGCGCGTTTTATCCCGGCCTGGCATGACGGAGGAGAAATTTGAAATGATCCTTGCCCGGCAGATGCCGGATGCGGAGAAGCGCCGGCGAGCCGATTTTGTCGTCGATTCGGGAAATGGTGTCGAAGCGGCACGGGATCAGGTAAAAGAAATTCTGCAGAAACTGGGCGCTTGAGTCGCGCCGCGGAGAGACGAATGCGTGAGATCATTTTCGATACGGAAACTACGGGCCTCGAATCGAAGCTGGACCGCGTGATCGAAATCGGCGGCATCGAACTGATCAATCATTTTCCCACTGGTCGCACGCTGCATCTTTATATCAGACCGGAAGATCGCAAGGTTCATCCGGACGCGCTTGCCGTTCACGGCATCACCGATGAATTTCTGAAGGACAAACCGAAATTCGCAGAAGTCGTCGACCAGATCCGTGACTTCTTCGATGGCGCGCGCTGGGTGGCGCATAATGCGACCTTCGATATGGGCTTCATCAATGCGGAATTCGCGCGTCTTGGCATCGAGCCGGTTTCCGCCGAGCTGGTGACGGACACGCTTTCACTCGCCCGTCGCAAGAACCCGATGGGGCCGAATTCGCTGGATGCGCTTTGCCGGCGTTACGGTATCGACAATTCCCACCGCACCAAACACGGCGCGCTGCTCGACTCCGAGCTTCTGGCCGAAGTCTATATTGAAATGATCGGCGGTCGCCAGACGGCGCTCGGTTTCGGCTCTGCCGCCAGGCAGGAAACGATTGTCGTTGAAGAAGACGTGCCTCTTGAGCCATTGCGAAGGCCAAGCGCTCTGCCCTCGAGGCTGGATGCGGATACGGTCGCGGCCCACGGCAAACTCGTTCTCGGCATGGGCGATAAGGCGATCTGGAACCGCTACCAGAACTAAAGCGTGCCCAGACTTTGAAATGGCAAATCGGCCAAAGAAAAACCCGGGCGAAGAACCCGGGTTTTGTTTTGTCTGCAATGAAAAGCGGTGCGTGCCGTTTAGTTCGGGACAGCCTGAACCTGGGCCTTGGCCTGTTCTTCGGCAACGCGCTGCGCAAACATCTGCGAGAAATCGATCGGGTCGATCATCAGCGGCGGGAAACCGCCATTGCGGGTGACATCGGCAATGATCTGGCGGGCGAAGGGGAAGAGCAGGCGCGGGCACTCGATGAAGAGGACCGGCAGCATGTGTTCCTGCGGGAAGCCGGCAATGCGGAACACGCCGCCATAAACCAGCTCGGCCGCGAACAGGATTTTGTCGCCATCCTTGGCTTCTGCATTCAGCGTCAGAACAACGTCGAAATCCGAACCGGAGATCGGGTTTGCGTTGACATTGACATTGATGTTGATCGCCGGCGCATTCTCACGGCCCTGCAGCGAACGAGGAGCACCCGGATTTTCGAAAGAGAGATCCTTGATGTACTGGGCAAGAATATTGAGAGAAGGGCTAACTGCGCCCTGTGCGCCATTTTCAGCGGTCATTACGGTTCCTCGCGGCGTGAATTCGTGGAAGGCGGTCTATCATTTCGACCCGGGGCTTACAACCCTTCGTGATCGCGTCATCGCCATCCATTCCAAGCGGTCGTCAGGGTTTGGGAAGGTCACGATCATCAGGCCTGTTCGACCAGGGAGAGTCTTTCGGCCCATCGCGGTGAAACTCCTCTTCGTCCAGATCCACCACCTTCGAATTGCCCGCGGGTCCAGGGCCATTGCGAAATCCGGAATAGTCACCTTGCTGGGGGCCGGACTGCCTGAATGAGCCAGAAACGACGACGCGCGGGCCAAAGGCTTTCCAGAAAAACCGGCGAATGGCCGGCGACAGAAGCAGGAGGCCGAGAATGTCGGTGATGAAACCGGGAATGATGAGCAGGAGGCCTGCGACGACGCGCATGGCCCCATTGACGAGCTCATCCGCAGGCTGCGCGCCAGTGCGGCCCGCAGCCTGAAGATTTCGCACCATGCCGATGCCGCCGAGGCGCAATATGAGCAATCCCAGGAATGACGTGAAAAGGACGAGCGCCAATGTCAGCCACAGACCGATCGCCTTGCCGACGATGATGAAGCCGGCAATTTCGAGAATGGGCATCATCAAGATGACGATGGGGAGAAAGGAAAAACGCATCTTCTAGCCTTGCGTGTGCATCTCTGGCAGATTGCCGGTTCCCGGACACCAATGATTGAATCTGCACATTTGAATGATGATAAGATGCAGACTATATGATGGTGAGGTTTTTGATTTTAAATGGCGGTTTTGGTAAAACATGGGCTTTAGCGACTTTATCACATTGTTTTTTCTCGTTGCAGCGGTGCTGATCTTCTTTCAGCTGCGCAGTGTCCTTGGCCGCCGCACCGGCAATGAGAAGCCGCCATTCGACCCCTATAGCCCCCGTGATGTGGCAAAGGGGCCGGTCGCTGACGATAACAAGGTCGTGACCCTGCCGAAACGCGGCGAGGCGGAGGAAGAGAACCGCTTTGCGGAGGCAGACGCGCTCGCGCCTGTTGATACCCCACTCAATGCGTCGCTGCGCGACGTGATGACCAAGGACCCGTCTTTCAGGCCCAAGGAATTCCTGAACGGCGCTCGCATGGCTTACGAAATGATCGTGATGGGTTTTGCCGATGGCGACCGCAAGACACTCAAGAACCTTCTGTCGAAGGAGGTTTTTGACGGTTTCGACGCGGCGATTTCCGAGCGGGAAAGCCGTGGCGAAGTGGTGAAATCCACATTCGTTGGCATCGAGAAGGCCGACATCACCCAGGCGGGCGTTCGCGATTCCGAAGTGCAGGTGACGCTGAGAATTATCAGCCAGCTGATTTCGGCGACCTACGACAAGGACGGCAAGCTGGTGGATGGCGACCCGGAAGCGGTTGCGGAGGTAGATGACATCTGGACCTTCTCGCGCGACATCCGCTCCCGCGATCCGAACTGGAAGCTGATCGCCACCGAATCCGAGCAATGAATACGCCCTTTTCGATCGACGAGGTTTCTTTCCGCGATCTGCCCGGATGGGGGCAGGATGACCCCCGCAAGCTTTTTCCGGCGATGGCAACGATCCTGTCGCATCTTCGTAATGCGAAACCCTACAGGACCGGTGCGCTCGGGATAACGGCGGCGGAGCTGGTTTCGCTTCTGGAGCTCGCCGAAAGAGGGCAGGTAAACAGCCCCGAACAGGCACGCCAGTTTTTTGAAACCAATTGTGTACCTTTCAGGATTTCTCCGGCTCAGGGCAAAAGCGGTTTCGTGACCGCTTTTTACGAGCCCGAACTGGAAGTCTCCGCCACGCCGGATGATGTGTGGCGTTATCCGATCTACCGCCGGCCGCCGGATCTGGTGGATATTGACGATGCTAACCGGCCGGATGGTTTCGATCCGTCCTATGCTTTCGGCAAGGCGGATGAAGAGGGCATTTCCTATTTTCCCGATCGCCGCGCCATCGATGAAGGGTGTCTGCGGGGCAGGGGTCTTGAGATCGCCTGGGCAAGATCGAAGGTCGACCTCTTCTTTGTCCACGTGCAGGGTGCGGCGCGTCTGGTATTTCCGGATGGCGCGATAAAGCGGATCACCTACGCGGCCAAGGCCGGGCATGCCTTTTCGCCGATCGGCCGGCTGCTTCTCGACCGCGGCGAACTCGATCCGAAAACAATCTCCATGCAGACGATCCGCCAATGGCTCGGCGACCATCCGGATGAGGTGGACGGGGTGCTGTGGCACAACCGCTCCTACATTTTTTTCCGGGAGGCGGATGTCGCAGGTCTGGACATGGGGCCGATCGCCGCCGCCAAGGTGCCGCTGATTGCGGGCCGTGCGCTTGCGGTCGACAGGCTGATCCACACCTTCGGCCTGCCGTTCTTTATCCACGCGCCGACACTGACTCACCTGGATGACGGAAAACCATTCGCCCGGCTGATGCTGGCGCTCGATACGGGCTCGGCCATCGTCGGCCCGGCGCGCGGCGATATTTTCACCGGCTCCGGTTTAGAAGCGGGAGAGCTTGCCGGCACGGTGCGCAACGAGGCCGATTTTTATATATTGCTGCCGCGGATTGCTGCGGAAAGGTATCGGCGATGAAAGGCAGTCGCAAGCTCGGCAAGGAAGAACGCATTCTGTGGGGAAGGGTCGCAAAAACCACGCGGCCGATTTCCGGCAGGCTGGAAGATTTGCTGGCTTTCGACGACGTAGAAGAACATCCGCTGGAACCCACCGTTCCGCAAACCGGCAAAAGCGCATTTCCGCGCATGCTTGTGGAGGCGGCGGAAGCCCCGCCTGCGACACCGGATAAAAAGCCGAAAACCCATCAGCCGATGGAAAAACCGGTCAAGCGCAAGCTCACTCGCGGCCGGCTGCCGCTGGAAGGGCGGATCGATCTGCACGGCATGTTCCAGAGCGAAGCCCATGCGGTGCTCCTGGATTTCCTGCTGCGGGCGCATGAACGAGGCCTTCGCCATGTGCTGGTCATCACCGGCAAGGGGCGTTCTATCGGTAGCGATGGTGCGCTGAAAAGGGCAGTGCCGATGTGGTTCTCCAAACCGGAATATCGCTACCTGATTTCGTCCTATGAGGATGCGTCGGCCAATCATGGCGGTGACGGCGCGCTTTATGTGCGGCTTTCGCGACGGCGCGGTGACAAATCATGACGCCTTTTGCGGAAGCCGTGCGGCAGCTTCGTGAACGCAAGGGCGTGACGCAGAAGGAAATGGCCGCGGCAATCGGTGTATCGCCGGCCTATCTCTCGGCGCTGGAGCATGGCAAGCGCGGCAAGCCGAGCTTCGATCTGCTGCAGCGCATTGCCGGTTATTTCAACATCATCTGGGATGAGGCAGAGGAATTGTTCTTTCTGGCCGGTTCGTCAGACCCGAAGGTGGTGATCGATACGGTGGGCCTGCCGCCGCAATATACGGCTTTCGCCAACCGTCTCGCACGGGATATTCGCAAGCTGCCGCCGAGTGTGGTAGAGGAACTGTCAGCCGTGCTGCAAAAAAGCCGTTCTTGCGATTGAAACCCCTCTATCCCCTGCTTTATTCAGCATCCTGAAGCATGCGGCCTTTGGGATTGGGTGTAGAATTTCTATAGTCGCATGTCGGATTTGAGTGATTCGCTGGCTTCAGGCCTTCTCACTGAAACGCCTGGCCCGAGAAAACTTTGGAAAGAGTACTTATGACCGAAACATCGTCAAGCGAAGTCGGCGCGAACGCGGAATATGGAGCCGATTCGATCAAGGTCCTCAAGGGCCTTGATGCCGTGCGCAAACGGCCCGGCATGTATATCGGCGATACCGATGACGGTTCCGGCCTGCATCACATGGTCTACGAAGTCGTCGACAACGCCATCGATGAGGCGCTCGCCGGCCATGCCGATCTGGTGACGGTCACACTGAATGCCGACGGCTCCGTCACGGTGACCGATAATGGGCGCGGCATTCCGACCGACATCCATTCTTCCGAAGGCGTTTCCGCTGCCGAAGTCATCATGACCCAGCTTCATGCGGGCGGCAAATTCGACCAGAACTCCTATAAGGTTTCCGGTGGTCTGCACGGCGTCGGCGTTTCGGTGGTGAACGCGCTTTCCGTTTGGCTGAAGCTCAGAATCCGCCGCAATGGCAAGCTGCATGAAATCGGATTTACCCACGGCGTCGCCGATGGGCCGCTGTCGGTCATCGGCGAATATGAAGGCCGGTCCGGCACGGAAGTCACCTTTTTGGCCAGCCCGCAAACCTTCACCATGACGGATTACGATTATGGCACGCTGGAGCATCGCCTGCGCGAGCTCGCATTCCTGAATTCCGGCGTCCGTATCCTGCTCACCGACAAACGCCACTCGGACGTCAAGCAGCAGGAATTGCTGTATGACGGCGGGCTTGAGGCCTTCGTCCGTTATCTGGACCGCGCCAAGAAGCCGCTGGTGGACAAACCCATCGCCATTCATAGCGAGAAGGACGGTATCACCGTCGAAGTCGCGCTATGGTGGAATGACAGCTACCACGAGAATGTGCTCTGCTTCACCAACAACATTCCCCAGCGCGATGGCGGCACCCATATGGCCGGTTTCCGCGCGGCGCTCACCCGTCAGGTCACCTCCTATGCCGATACATCCGGCATCATGAAAAGAGAAAAGGTGAGCCTGCAGGGTGAGGACTGCCGTGAAGGCCTGACGGCCATTCTTTCGGTCAAGGTTCCCGATCCCAAGTTTTCCTCGCAGACGAAGGACAAGCTCGTTTCGTCGGAAGTGCGGCCGGTCGTGGAAAGCCTCGTCAACGAAGCGCTCTCCACCTGGCTGGAAGAGCACCCTTCCGAAGCGAAGATACTCATCGGCAAGGTTGTGGAAGCGGCCGTCGCTCGTGAAGCCGCCCGCAAGGCCCGCGAATTGACGCGCCGTAAAGGCGCGCTCGATATCGCCTCTCTGCCCGGCAAGCTCGCCGATTGCTCGGAGCGCGATCCGGCAAAATCCGAACTCTTTCTCGTCGAAGGCGACTCCGCCGGTGGTTCCGCCAAGCAAGGCCGCTCGCGTGAAACGCAGGCGATCCTCCCATTGCGCGGCAAGATCCTCAACGTGGAACGCGCCCGTTTCGACAAGATGTTGTCCAGCCAGGAAATCGGCACGCTGATCACCGCGCTCGGCACATCGATCGGCAAGGACGAGTTCAACGCGGACAAGCTGCGTTACCACAAGATCATCATCATGACGGATGCTGACGTCGACGGCGCTCATATTCGCACGTTGCTGTTGACCTTCTTCTTCCGCCAGATGCCGGAACTGATCGAGCGCGGCCATCTCTATATCGCCCAGCCGCCACTTTATAAGGTGACGCGCGGTAAATCCGTGCAGTACCTGAAGGATGAAAAGGCGCTGGAAGAATACCTGATCTCCATGGGTATCGAGGAAGCGTCACTGACGCTCGGCACCGGTGAGGTCCGAGTCGGCGCCGATCTGCGCGAAGTCATTCTCGATGCGCTGCGGATGCGCTCGCTGATCGAGGGCCTGCATTCCCGCTACAGCCGCTCGATCGTGGAACAGGCGGCCATTGCTGGCGCGCTGAACCCGGAGCTTTCGGCCGATGCCGCCCGTGCTGCGGAAACCGTTGCCGAAGTGGCCCGGCGTCTGGACATGATTGCGGAAGAAACCGAACGCGGCTGGTCGGGAACCGTTCTGGAGGATGGCGGCCTGCGCTTCGAGCGCATGGTGCGCGGCGTCAAGGAAGTCTCGACGCTCGATATGGGCCTGCTCGGTTCGGCCGATGCGCGCCATATTGATCAGCTCGTAACCCGCACCCGCGACATCTACGCGACGCCGCCGGTTCTGCAGCGCAAGGATGGCAGCATGGAGCTGGCTGGACCACGCGCGCTTCTGGATGCGATTTTCGCTGCCGGCCGCAAGGGCCTTTCCATGCAGCGTTATAAGGGCCTCGGCGAGATGAATGCAGAGCAGCTGTGGGAAACCACGCTCGATGCCAATGTACGCTCGCTTCTGCAGGTGAGGGTGAACGACGCGACCGATGCCGACGGCCTGTTCGCCCGCCTGATGGGCGATGAAGTGGAACCGCGCCGCGACTTCATTCAGGAAAATGCGTTGAATGTCGCCAACCTCGACATTTAATCTTGTGGGGTGTTTCGCGTCACGATTCACGTGAAACGAAAATTTAACAAAAGGCCCGGCGGTGAATTTCCGCCGGGCCTTTTGTTTGATGGTGTCGGGCGAGATTAATCGACCTTGCCGGTGAAGCGGCCTTCGAAAGCAACATCTGCCAGCGGTACGCGCTTGCTGGGCACCTCGCGCTCCGCCAGATCATCGGGAAGAATGGATTTATCCGTCAGCGTCCCGATCGCAACCCCGGCCTCCACCTTGAAGCCATCAGGTATATCAAGCTTTTCGACGATCCGGTCTTTGAAGATACCGCCCATGCCATGCGCATGATACCCCAGTAGATGAGCCTGCATGGCGAGCGAAAACCAGGCCGCGCCGGCATCGAAGGAGTGAGTGGCGGATGGCTTCTTCTCGCCTTCGCGCGAAATGGTGTGGTCGCGGGAGATGACGAAAAGCAGCACGGAGGCGTTCTTCGCCCACTTCTGGTTTCCCTCCATCAACAGGTCCACGAAGAGTGGCCAGTCTTCACTGTCCTTATGGGCATAAACGAAACGCCACGGTTGATGGTTGGAAGCGGATGGCGCCCAGTGGGCCGCATCGAGAATGGTCAACAGATGCTCTTTCGACATAGGGCTGCCATCGAAGGCGCGCGGAGACCAGCGATCGAGGAAGAGGGGATCGACGGGATATTCGGATTGCCTGCTATTGCTGTTCGTCACGGGCGATGTCCTTTTGATTGCCGGGAAGGAAAAGGTATTTTTCGAAACTTGGCGCAGTCAAGGGGTGACAAGTATGAATGCATCGTTCATATATGCATCACCTTGTCTGACAACCGGGAGAGAGTTCCATGAAATTGATGCGTGTTGGCCAGCCCGGCCAGGAAAAACCAGCCATTCTCGATGCGGAAGGAAAAGTCCGCGATCTGTCCGCCCATGTGAAAGATATCGGCGGCGACGCGATTTCTCCCGAGGGTCTCAAGAACATCGCCGCGATCGATCTTGCCACCCTGCCGGTGTTGAGCGAAGACCGCATCGGCGCCTGCGTTGCGGGTACCGGAAAATTCATCTGCATCGGCCTTAACTTCTCCGACCATGCCGCTGAAACGGGTGCCACCGTACCGCCGGAACCGGTCATTTTCATGAAGGCGACCTCGGCCATCGTCGGTCCGAACGATAACGTCACCATTCCGCGCGGCTCGGAAAAGACCGACTGGGAAGTCGAGCTTGGCGTCGTCATCGGCAAGACCGCGAAATACGTCTCCGAAGCGGACGCCCTCGATTATGTCGCCGGTTATTGCGTGTCGCACGACGTTTCCGAGCGCGCCTTCCAGACGGAGCGTGCCGGTCAGTGGACCAAGGGTAAGTCCTGCGACACTTTCGGACCCATCGGCCCGTGGCTCGTAACGAAGGACGAAATCACCGATCCGCAAAACCTCGGCATGTGGCTGAAGGTCAATGGCCAAACCATGCAGGACGGTTCCAGCAAGACCATGGTTTACGGCGTTGCCCACGTTGTCTCCTATCTCAGCCAGTTCATGTCGCTGCATCCCGGCGATGTCATTTCCACCGGTACCCCTCCCGGCGTCGGCATGGGTCAGAAGCCGCCACGTTACCTGAAGGCTGGTGACGTCGTGGAACTCGGCATCGAGGGTCTCGGTTCCCAGAAGCAGACTTTCGTCGCTGACATCTGATCGCCGGCAGGCATTCAACGAAAAGTGAGGCGCCGGCGGGAAACCGCTGGCGCCTTAAATTTTGTGCACCTGCGAAAAGCTGCTATGGTCAGAAAAAGAGCGTGATCGCGAGGGAGGCGTCATCAGTGTTCTACCACCTCTATGAAATGAACCATGCCGCCATGGCGCCGCTGCGTGCCGGCGCGGATATGATGCGCCAGGCCTGCAACAATCCTCTTAATCCGCTGTCCAGCACGGCTTTCGGCAGAAGCCTCGATGCAGGTTTCGAGGTTTTCGAACGTCTGACGCGCCGTTACGTCAAGCCGGAATTCGGCCTCGGCTCCACGGTCGTCGATGGCCAGGCCGTTGCTGTCACGGAGGAGACCGTCTGGTCGCGCCCGTTCTGCAGCCTTGTTCATTTTAACCGCGACCTGGAGCCGACACGCAAGCCGGATCCGAAAGTCTTGCTCGTCGCGCCGATGTCCGGCCACTATGCGACCCTGCTACGCGGGACGGTGGAAGCCCTGTTGCCCGCGGCCGATATTTACATCACCGATTGGGCCGATGCCCGGATGGTACCCGCAACCGAGGGAACCTTCGATCTCGACGATTATATCGACTATGTCATCGAAATGCTGCGGCATATCGGCCCCGGCGCCCATGTGGTCGCCGTCTGCCAGCCATCCGTGCCGGTTCTGGCTGCCGTTTCCCTGATGGAGGCGGATGGCGATACGTTTGCGCCGGCATCCATGACGCTGATGGGCGGACCGATCGATACGCGCATCAACCCCACCGCTGTCAACGGTCTTGCCACGGCCAAGCCGATCGAATGGTTTCGCGACAATGTCGTCATGCAGGTGCCGTGGCCGCAGCCGGCTTTCGGCCGCAATGTCTATCCGGGTTTCCTGCAGCTGTCGGGTTTCATGTCCATGAACCTCGACAAGCACATGACGGCGCATAAGGATTTTTACCTGAACCTGGTCAAGAATGACGGCGATTCCGCCGAAAAACACCGCGAGTTTTACGATGAATATCTTGCTGTCATGGACCTGACGGCGGAATTCTATCTGCAGACAGTGGAAACCGTCTTCATCGACCATGCGCTTCCGAAGGGAAACATGCTGCACCGGGGCAGGGCGGTCGATCCTACCGCGATCCGCAAGGTCGCGTTATTCACCGTCGAAGGCGAGAATGACGATATTTCCGGTGTCGGCCAAACAAAGGCGGCGCATGATCTCTGCCGGAATATCCCTGAAGACAAACGCGCCCACTATATGCAGCCCGATGTAGGGCACTATGGCGTCTTCAACGGTTCGCGCTTCCGCAAGGAAATCGTGCCGCGCATGCTGGATTTCATCGGTAAACACCAGACGGCCTAAGGGTGAAACGGCAGGGGGTGCCGTGCATTTGCATGGCCAAGCGATGGACGAATCGGTTATGAAGGCTTCATGTTTTCGCTCCTCAGAAAATCCCTGAAATCGCCGGCGCCCAAAAAGGTCGCGCCGAGCCAGCGCACCGTTGCCGTTGCGGGACGGCAAGTGCCGATCACGGTCAGGGAAAACGCGCGGGCAACGCGCATCACCTTGCGCATCGAGCCGGGCGGCCGGGCGCTGAAGCTGACGATCCCGATGGGCCTGCATCATCGTCAGGTCGACGATTTTCTCGAAAGACACCAGGGTTGGCTGGAAGGCAAGCTTCTGAAGTTCAGCCCTGATGACGGTTTGCGTCCCGGTGCGACCATCGATATCAGGGGCATCTCCCATCGCATCGAACACACTGGCAGCCTGAGAGGCCTGACCCATATCGCGAAAGACGCTGATGGTGTGGCTGTTCTTAAAATCAGCGGTGAGCCGGAGCATCTGCGACGGCGGATCGCGACCTTCCTGAAAAAGGAAGCAAGGGCTGATCTGGAACGGTTGGTCGCCATTCACGCCCGCGCTGCCGGCCGGCCGGTGCGGTCCATCAGCATGAAGGATACACGCAGCCGCTGGGGCTCCTGTTCCCACGATGGAAACTTGAGTTTTTCCTGGCGTATCGTCATGGCCCCGGAAAGGGTCATCGATTATCTCGCTGCCCATGAGGTCGCGCATCTGAGCGAAATGAACCACGGCCCGAAATTCTGGGCGCTGTGTGAAAAGCTTTGCCCGCGCACCAATGAAGCTAAGGAATGGCTGAAACGCCATGGCTCCAAACTGCACGCCATCGATTTCGATTGAAACCGGCGGCGTGCATCGCCATCTGGATTCACGTGAAACATTCCATCAAAAAGGGATGCGATTTGGCTCGACTCTTGTCGCATTTCATGTCAGGTCGCGGGTATGAAACCGGATATCAAGATTTGCGGATTGAAGACACCGGAAACGCTGGAGCGCGCCATCAGGCGCGGTGCGTCCCATGTCGGTTTTATTTTCTTTGAAAAAAGCCCGCGTTACATCGAGCCGGATCTTGCCGGCCGGTTGGCCGAAGCCGCCCGTAGCGCCGCCAAAGTGGTTGCCGTCACTGTCGATGCTGATAATGATTATCTCGATGAGATTGTCGATCTTGTCAGGCCTGATATCCTGCAACTGCATGGCAGCGAAAGCCCGGAGCGGCTGCTGCACATCAAGGCGCTTTACGGCCTGCCTGTGATGAAGGCGATTTCTATTCGCGATGCCGCTGATCTTGCCAAAATCGAGCCTTATATTGGCGTAGCCGACCGTTTTCTGCTGGATGCCAAGGCGCCTGCCGGTTCTGATCTGCCTGGCGGCAACGGCGTCTCGTTCGACTGGACGATCCTGCGCTCACTTGACGAAAGTGTGGATTACATGCTTTCCGGTGGGCTGAACAAGCACAATGTTGCCGAGGCTCTGGCGGAAACCCGGGCGAGCGGACTAGATTTGTCGTCTGGTGTCGAAAGCGCGCCAGGCGTCAAGGATTTGTCCAAGATAGACGCTTTTTTCGATGTGTTGAATGATTGGTCGAAAGGCCCAAAGGGAGCTTGAAGTGAACGACGCGCCAACACCCAATTCTTTTCGTGCTGGTCCCGATGAGGACGGCCGCTTCGGCATTTACGGAGGACGCTTCGTTGCCGAGACGCTGATGCCGCTTATCCTGGATTTGCAGGCGGAATGGGACAAGGCCAAGAGCGATCCCGAGTTTCAGGCCGAACTGAAATATCTCGGCACGCATTACACAGGCCGCCCGAGCCCGCTTTATTTCGCGGAGCGTCTCACGGCGGAACTTGGCGGCGCGAAGATTTATTTCAAGCGCGAAGAGCTGAACCACACCGGCTCGCACAAGATCAACAATTGCCTCGGCCAGATCCTGCTTGCCAAGCGCATGGGCAAGACCCGCATCATTGCCGAAACCGGTGCCGGGCAGCACGGCGTCGCCTCGGCGACGGTTGCTGCGCGTTTCGGCCTGCCTTGCGTGGTTTATATGGGTGCGACTGACGTCGCCCGTCAGGCCCCGAACGTATTCCGCATGAAGCTTCTCGGCGCCGAGGTTAAGCCCGTCACGGCCGGCCATGGCACCTTGAAGGACGCCATGAACGAGGCACTGCGTGACTGGGTCACCAATGTCGACGATACCTATTACCTGATCGGCACCGCAGCCGGCCCGCATCCCTATCCGGAAATGGTCCGTGATTTCCAGGCTGTTATCGGCGAGGAAGCCAAGGTACAGATGCTGGAGGCGGAAGGTCGCCTGCCGGATATGGTCATCGCGGCCGTCGGCGGTGGATCGAACGCCATCGGCATTTTCCATCCGTTCCTTGATGACAAGAGCGTGCGTATCGTTGGCGTCGAAGCCGGCGGCAAAGGCCTGTCGGGCGAGGAACATTGTGCTTCGATCACGGCCGGTTCACCGGGCGTGCTGCATGGCAACCGCACCTATCTGCTGCAGGACGGTGATGGCCAGATCAAGGAAGGTCATTCGATTTCCGCAGGCCTCGATTATCCCGGTATCGGGCCTGAACATTCCTGGCTGAGCGATATCGGCCGCGTCGAATATGTGCCGATCATGGACCATGAGGCATTGGACGCCTTCCAGATGCTGACCCGCCTCGAGGGCATCATTCCGGCGCTGGAACCGAGCCACGCTCTGGCCGAAGTCATCAAGCGCGCGCCAAAAATGGGCAAGGATGAAATCATCCTGATGAACCTCTCCGGCCGTGGCGACAAGGATGTCCACACCGTCAGCAAGTTCCTAGGAATGGATGTATAAGATCATGACTGCACGTATGGACAAGCGCTTTGCCGATCTGCGCGCTGAAAATCGCCCGGCCCTGATCACCTATTTCATGGGCGGCGACCCGGATTTCCAGACCTCGCTTGGCATCATGAAGGCACTGCCGGAAGCAGGCGCCGACGTTATCGAACTTGGCATGCCGTTTTCCGACCCGATGGCAGATGGCCCGGCCATTCAGCTGGCCGGCCAGCGCGCGCTGAAGGGTGGACAGACGCTGAAGACCACGCTCGATCTCGCCCGCGAGTTCCGCAAGCAGGACGATGCGACGCCGATCGTGATGATGGGCTATTATAATCCGATCTATATCTATGGCGTCGAAAAATTCCTGGACGACGCAATTGCCTGTGGCATCGATGGCCTGATTGTGGTCGACCTTCCGCCGGAAATGGACGATGAACTCTGCATTCCCGCGCTTGCGCGCGGCATCAATTTCATCCGTCTGGCAACGCCGACCACGGATGGCAAGCGCCTGCCGGCCGTCCTTAAAAATACCTCAGGTTTCGTGTATTACGTCTCGATGAACGGTATCACCGGTTCAGCACTTCCCGATCCCTCGTTGATCTCGGGCGCTGTCGGTCGTATCAAGGCGCATACGGAACTGCCGGTTTGTGTCGGTTTTGGCGTCAAGACGGCCGATCATGCCAAGGCGATCGGCGCCGTGGCTGATGGCGTGGTGGTGGGTTCCGCCATCGTCAACCAGATTGCGGGCAGCCTGACCAAGGACGGGCAGGCGACCGCCGACACTGTGCCGGCCGTTACGACGCTGGTAAAAGGACTTTCAACGGGCGTGCGTGCATCGCGCCTCGCCGCTGCGGAATAAGCGCGCGGCCCAGTCAGGAGTAGACAGTTGAACTGGATCACCAATTACGTTCGGCCGCGGATCAATTCCATGCTTGGCCGCCGCCCGGAGGTTCCGGAGAACCTGTGGATCAAGTGCCCGGAAACGGGCGAGATGGTCTTCCACAAGGATTTGGAAGACAACAAGTGGGTCATCCCGGCTTCCGGCTACCACATGAAGATGCCGGCGAAGGCGCGCCTTGCCGATCTTTTTGATGGCGGCGTCTATGAGGCCTTGGCCCAGCCTAAAGTGGCGCAGGATCCGCTGAAATTCCGCGATTCCAAGAAATACACCGATCGCCTGCGCGACAGCCGCGCAAAAACCGAGCAGGAAGATACGATCCTTGCCGGTGTTGGTCTTCTGAAAGGCCTGAAGATCGTCGCCGTCGTGCATGAATTCCAGTTCATGGGCGGTTCGCTCGGCATCGCCGCCGGCGAAGCGATCGTCAAGGCTTTCGAGCGCGCCATTTCCGAGCGTTGCCCGCTCGTCATTTTCCCGGCATCGGGCGGCGCCCGTATGCAGGAAGGTATTCTGTCGCTGATGCAGCTGCCGCGCACCACGGTTGCGGTGAATATGCTGAAAGAGGCAGGCATGCCCTATATTGTGGTTCTGACCAACCCGACCACGGGCGGTGTCACGGCTTCCTACGCCATGCTGGGCGACGTGCATATTGCCGAACCGGGCGCGGAAATCTGCTTTGCCGGCAAGCGTGTCATCGAGCAGACCATTCGCGAAAAGCTGCCGGAAGGTTTCCAGACCTCGGAATACCTGCTGGAACACGGCATGGTGGATATGGTCATCGATCGACGCGAAATCCCGGACACGCTGGCCAGCATGCTCAAGATCATGACCAAGGCGCCTGCCGACAACGCAAACGCCGTCGTGCCGCTGGCCGCTTCCGCCTGAGGAAAAAAATATGTCGCCCGGAGGCATAAACTGCCTTCGGGATGATGCTATACGTTGCCTGATTTCATTTTTGGGGCAGCGGACAAATGGCAAACAAAACGCCTGAAAGGCGAATGGAAGACATGACGAAGCCCGCGATCGGTGAGGCCGAAAAGATCATTGAAGAGCTGATGCAGCTTCACCCCAAGGGGTTTGATCTTTCACTCGACAGAATTTCCCGTCTTCTCGAAAAACTCGGCAATCCGCAAAACAGAATGCCGCCGGTGATCCATGTGGCGGGCACCAATGGAAAGGGTTCCGTCACTGCCTTCTGCCGTGCGCTGCTTGAAGCCGCAGGACTCTCCGTCCACGTTCATACATCACCGCACCTTGTGAATTGGCACGAACGATACCGTATCGGCGTGGCAGGCGATAAAGGCCGTTACGTTGAAGACGAGATATTTGCGGATGCGCTACGCCGCATTGAAGCCGCCAATGCTGGCCAGACTATCACTGTTTTCGAAATTCTGACTGCGGCGATGTTCGTGCTTTTTGCGGAACAGCCCGCCGATGCCGCGATCGTGGAGGTTGGCCTGGGCGGCCGTTTTGATGCAACCAATGTCATCAATAATCCCGCAGTTTCCGTCATTATGCCGATCTCGCTTGATCATCAGGCCTATCTTGGTGACCGAGTAGAGCTGATTGCCGCTGAAAAGGCCGGCATCATGAAAAAGGGCTCACCTGTCGTCATCGGCCATCAGGAATATGATGCGGCGCTGGACACGCTTGTTGCTACGGCCGAACGTATCGGTTGCCCCGTTTCCGTCTACGGACAGGATTTTTCCGCCCATGAAGAATTCGGCCGCATGGTCTATCAGGACGAGTTCGGACTGACGGATGCGCCTTTGCCGCGCCTTCCCGGCCGCCATCAGCTGGCCAATGCTGCCGCTGCGATCCGCGCCGTGAAAGCAGCGGGTTTTGAGGTAACGGAACGGATGATCGAAAAGGCCATGACCTCAGTGGAATGGCCCGGCCGTCTTCAGCGCATCCTGACCGGAAAAATCGCTGAAATCGCCCCGAAGGGCGCGGAAATATGGATCGATGGCGGTCACAACCCCGGCGCGGGTGAGGTGATTGCCGAGGCCATGGCAGGTTTTGAGGAAAAGACGCCACGCCCACTCTTCATCATCGCTGGCATGATCAATACCAAGGACCCGGTGGGTTATTTCAAGGCTTTCGCCGATATTGCCGAATATGTCTTCACCGTGCCGATAGGCGGCACGGATGCGGCGATTGACCCCGTCGTGCTTGCCCATGCCGCTTTTGATGCCGGTCTGGTGGCCGCGCCCACATCGACGCTGACGCATGCTCTGGAAGAATTGTCGCGCCGTGTAGATCCCGAAGGACCGCCACCGCGCATCCTGATCGGCGGATCGCTTTATCTTGCCGGAAACGCCCTTGCTTTCAACGGTACCGTTCCCCAATAAAAAAGCCCGGCGATCATGCCGGGCTTTTTTTCATTCCATAAAAACGGCTTAAGCAGCGCTGGAAATCCAGGCGGAAAGCGCTGTCTTGGGTGCAGCACCTACCTTGATATCAGCCACTTCGCCACCCTTGAATATGGCAAGCGTCGGGATCGAGCGAACGCCGAACTGAGCGGCCAGCTCCGGGTTTTCGTCGATGTTGAGCTTCGCAACTTTGACCTTGCCAGCCAGCTCGGAGGAAATTTCCTCAAGGCTCGGCGCGATCATCTTGCACGGACCGCACCACTCGGCCCAGAAATCCACCACGACGGGTTCGGCGGATTCGAGGACTTCGGACTGGAAGTTGGCGGCATCGACTTTTACGGTAGCCATATCTGGCTCTCCTTTCAGTAAATCTTTCCGCTATCGATGTGATGCGGGCGCGTCGAAATTTCAATGCCCCGGTATCTCACTTTGTCTTTATTGCGGCAAGGGCCTCTGCCATGGCATCGTCGTCAACCCGCACAAAAGCGGCACTTTCCGTATAAATCAGCGCACAGACAAATTCCTTGCCGGGGTAAAGCGGCGCCAGAATTTCGCGATAAATGGCAAGCTGCGCGACGTGCGAGAAGGGAAGCTCGCGTGCTTCGCGCGGCGGCACGCGGTTTGTCTTGTAATCGACCAGAATGACCCGATCACCCTCCACCGCCAGCCGGTCGATGCGGCCGGAGACGGCATAGTGCTGCCGGCCGAGGGTCATCGTGCCCATAATCGACACTTCCGCACGGCTGTTGGCGGAAAAGGCGGGCTGAACCGCTGGTTCGGAGAGGACCCGCAAAACCGCCTGGATCAAATGTTCCCGCTCAGTGGCGGGCCAGAAACGCGCTGCGCGCTCGGCATAACGCCGGGCTGCCTCTTCCCGCTCGCTTTCCGCAAAATCCGGCAGGGCCTGCAGCATTCGATGCACCAGCTTGCCCCTTTGCAGGGCAAGGCTGGAGGCCTCGGTTTTTTCTCCGAACAGCGGTGAACGCACGGCCAGATCGTCCGCACCGTCATCAATGATGGTTCCCGCGCCCGATGGGCTGAGCGGCCTTGGCAGGGAGGGCAGGGCGGGCAGGGGGGCAAGAAGGCCGGGCGGAAGCGTGTGGTCTTCTTCCTGCTGGGGTTCTGCGGGCTTGTGCGGTGCAAGTGCCGGGCGTGCTTCGGACTTACGCCAGACAAGCCCCTGCCATTCCTCGCCATCGGCGCTGAACGCCTGCGGCTGGCAATGATCCTGATTTTCCGCAAGCGCCGCCTTGACGATAGCGTGCCAGCATTCGGGATTTTCCTTCTGGCCGCGATAACCGCAGACGACAAGATGATCGGCGGCGCGGGTCATCGCCACATAAAGCAGCCGACGATATTCATCTTCCGCGGCCGTTTTCAGGCGTTCCTCATCCGAGCGAATGAGATGATTGGAAAAACCGCTGCCGGGCAGCCAGACCGGAAAGGCATCGCCATCCCCCTCCACGAAGCGCAGTTTCGGCACATGGCTGTGGTTGAAGGCCTTCGAGCCGCCATCCACGACAAAGACCACCGGTGCTTCAAGCCCCTTGGACGCATGCACGGTCATGATGCGCACTTCGCCGCGATCCTTGTCCTGCTCGCGCTTCACTTCAGGTGAATCGGTCTCCAGAACCGAGAGAAAAGCCTGAAGACCGGGCAGGCCGGTTCTTTCGTGATCCAGCGCGAAGGAGAGGAACTCGTCGAGAACGTCGCTCGCCTCGTTGCCAAGACGGCCAAGAAATTTTTTGCGGCCGTCATGCAGGGTCAGAACCGCCGCGAAAAAATCATGCACCGTGGCGGTTTTCGACAGTGAAATGAAATGCCGAAGCTTGTCGGTGACGATGGATAGACGGCTGGTTTCTTCGCCCGAAAGGACTTGCAGCCTCTGCCACACGCTCTCCGTCTCGGATCGCGTCGCGGCGATCTCGAAGACATCGTCTTCCGTCAGGTTGAAAAGCGGGCTCTTCAGCAGGGCCGCCAGCGAAAGATCATCCTCCGGTAGCACCACGAACCGGCCGAGCGCCAGCAGATCCTGCACGGCGATGTGATCGGTCAGGCGGAGGCGGTCGGCACCGGCAACGGGAATGTTCTTGCGCCGCTTCAACTCGCGGGTCAGCGCGTTTACGAAGGCAGCGCGTTTTCTGACAAGCACGAGAATATCGCCGGGTTCGACGGCGCGCTCCACGCCCTTTTCGATGATGGTTTCGTTTCCGATCATATCGGCAATGCGCGCGGCGATACGCCGGGCGACGATGGTGGCCGGCGCGCTTTCCCGCAGCGCGTCGAAGGGGGCGGTCCAGTCCTCTTCATCTTCGGTGGTTTCCGGTGCCACCATATCCCACACTTCCACGGTGCCGGGATGGCCGGCGCGGTTGGAACGGTGTTCGACGGGCTCATTGTCGGCGCTGAGGCCGCTCGCATTTTTCGGGTCTGAAAAGACCTGATCGACGGCAGCCAGCACATCTTCGGTGGAGCGGAAGGAGAGCGGCAGGCGGATGCGGTGGAAGGCCTGCTCCACCTGATAGACACGCCTTTTGGTCTCATCGCGCTCCTGCGAGAACCGTTCCGGCCGCGCACCCTGAAAGGAATAGATCGACTGTTTTTCGTCACCCACGGCAAAGAGTGTGCGCCGCCCCATGCGGGCGCTTTCACCGTTGAAAAAATCCGCCGCCAGCGACTGGATGATTGACCATTGCACCGGGCTGGTATCCTGCGCCTCGTCGACCAGAATATGGTCGATGCCCTGATCCAGCTTGTAATGCACCCATGCACCTGCCGTATCGCGATTGAGCAGATTGGCGGCACGCTCGATCAGATCTTCAAAATCGAGCTGGCTTCGCTGCTTTTTCAGGTCTTCGAAATCGCCGATCAACCGTTCGGCCAGCACAAGGGCACTTTTAGTTGCCACCAGCATGCGCACCAGACGATAGCGATTGCGGCAGGCCACGACATGGTCGCGGGCCAGCGTCAGCGCATCAACGAGATCAGGTGCGGATTTCTGCATGCCCTTGTTGATGACATAGGCGTCCGATTTTTTCTCGCCCTTGGCCGTCAGCAGCGCGGCTTCGATGAATTCCATCCGCCGCAACGGGTCCATCTGCCGTTTTGCTTCCCGGAGCGCATAAGCGACCTCGATGACACGTGATCCGCCCACCTCATCGGCAAGCGTAAGGTAGGTGTCGAGCACAAGGCCGGAAAGACCGGGCAGGGGCCAGAAGGCTTCAGCCGCCGTTTCCTCGGTCTCCCCGGCAGCAATTTGCATCTCCTGCCGCAAACGGACATCGAGGCCGCCCGACTGTTTTGCCTCGTGCAGGAACGAGCGAAGCGCGCTGCGATTGGCGATGATGGCGGAAAGCAGTGCTTCCAGGCCGCTTTCATCGGCAAGATCGAGCACATAGGCGAGCGCCTGCACCAATTCCGCGTCGTCCTCAGTCGAAACCGCCGTCAGAAGCGAACGGCGCGCCTCGGCCAGAAGCGTGGTGGCGGCGCGATCATCGAGAACCGAGAAATGACCGGCGACATTGGCCTCCAGCGGGAACTGGTGCAGCAGGGCTTCGCAAAAAGCGTGGATGGTCTGGATTTTCAGCCCGCCCGGTGTTTCCAGCGCCTTGGCGAACAGCCGCCGCGCTTCGGCGAGCTTGATACGATCGGGCACCTTGCCTTCTATCGTGGTGATGCGGTCCTTGAGATCGGAATCCGGCAACGTTGCCCATTCCGCCAGCCTGTCGAACACGCGGCTCGACATTTCAGATGCTGCGGCCTTGGTATAGGTGAGGCAGAGGATCGCCGAGGGGCGGCATCCGGCCAAAAGCAGGCGGATGACGCGCTGGGTCAAAACATGGGTCTTGCCGGAGCCGGCGTTGGCCGACACCCAGGCCGAGCTTGCGGGATCGGAGGCAAGCCGCTGCCGGGCACTGGTCCAGTCAATCCAGCTTTCAGGTGTATCGGCGGCAGGTCCAGCGTCGAAGGGATCAATCGTCATCGCCGTCTCCCGGTTCCGCCGTCGACCATTCTGAAACGCGGGCGAGGTGGTCATATTCCCCGCCATAGGATTGCTGCTCTTCCGGCACCAGCCGGGAGGCGAAACCGTTTTCACCGTCGCGCAGCGAGCGCACGAATTTGGCAAGCTGGTCGATCGATTCCGTTGCCAGTTCGATAGCGGATTTCGGCGGTCTCTTGCCGCTTCGGTTGGAATGTTCGTTATTCACCTGATCGGCAAAAAATCGGTCTCCCGGCCGCAGGCGTACATAGATGAGGTTTTCGGGCGTGGGCGAACCTGTTTCGCGGAAGGCACCGCGCATCAGTGCCGCCGCTTCCAGCGCCAGCTGCGGGTCGAGCAGCGCCCGCGCCTGATTGACGGAAGGCGCAAGACCGGTCTTGTAGTCGATAATATCCGCCTGGCCGCTGGGCTTGATGTCGATACGGTCGGCGACGCCGGTCAGCCGGATGCCCGCCTCGGCGATTTCTTGGCCCGCCCGTGCTTCGAAGAAGCTGCGGCGGAGAGAGGGGTGTCGTTCCTTCTCCCAGTCGATGAAGGCGCGGGCCACCGCCGCAAAACGCGGACGCCAGATGACATCCACATGCACAGGCAGGTTTTCCGCGTCGAAACAGTCGTCGAGAATGCGTTGCATCGCCTCAAGCGAGGCCGGTGTGCCGGGAATATGCCCCTCACGGGAATAGCGCTCGATAATCCCGTGATAAAGCGTGCCGCGATCGGCAGCGTTCGGGTCGCGGTTGAACGGGTCGAGCGGATCGAGCTTCAGGATGCGCCGCGCATAGATCGAATAGGGATCACGCCGCAGCCGCCCTACTTCGCTGAAGGAGTAGCTCTTCGGCTGCAGATCAGCGGGCGGTTTGGGGGCAGGGCGCTTTGCCGTCTCCTGATCGATGCTCTCATCCATCAGACCTGCCCAATGGCGATAGGTCTCGCCGCGCTTCCTCAGTTGTTCGGCGAAATTCTCGCCACCCAGAGCCAGGAGCCTTTGCAGCCAGCGGGAGGCGACGGCGGGGGTAGAGCCCTGCCTCAGCGCCCGGGTGTAAAAGATATGCCGGGTGCCGTTCGCCATCTCGAAGTCATGCGCGAGCTGGCCGATGCGCCGTTCCGGCGGCTCCAGCCCGATGGCGGTCTTCATGCTGCGCGACAGGAACGGATTGTTCGCCGTCTGGCCCGGCCAGAGCCCTTCATTGAGACCGCCGATGACAACGGTGTCGACGCTTTGCAGCCGTGCCTCCAGCGCGCCGAAGATGAAAATGCGTGGATGGCGCATGGATCGCGGCTTGATCGATTCGCCTGCCACTAGCGCTGCAAAAATATCGATCCATTGCGGTCCGTCCGCGTCGAGGATGTCGCCGCTCTCCATCAGTTCCGCAAAGAGGCTTGAGAGTTTGTCTCCCGCCTCCCCGGACCACAATGCGGCGAGATCATTGCTGTCGTCGGCACAGATGGCCTCGATCACTCGGCCTGTCCGCCCAGCCCAATCGGAAAGCGGCAATTTATCGGTGAAGGCGCGCCCGGAGCGGTCACGACGGATGAAGGCGGAGCCGAGTGGCTCCGTGGCAATGGCGATCCGCCGGGCCAGATCGCGGGCCGCATCAACGCTTCCCTCCGGCAGCGCCACCCGCCAGGCGGGCGGGTGCCTGTTATCACGCTGGGCCAGAAGCTGCGCGTCCAGAACCACTTCGAGATTGCCTATTTCGGTTTCGACGCGGCCACCGCGCAGAGCGATCAGTTCCAGCGCTTTTGAGGCCTTGGTAAAAGCCTCGCCGGAAAGCCCGAAGCGGGCGAGGGGATGCTTCAGGAGCGAAATGATTGGCACCGGGTCTCCGGGCCTGAGAATGGCTTCCAGCGCCAGTTGTGTCAGCCCTGCCTGCGGCGTGGCGGAAAGCGGCGTCCCGGCCGAATCGTCTGCCTCGACGCCAAAACGTTGCAACTCCGTCGCGACCCGCCGCGCCAGTCCGCGGTCGGGCGTTATCAGTGCCGCCTGAGACGGCCGCCCAGGACCCGGGGCCTCCAGCGCCAGCCGGAGCGCCACCGCGATGGCGGTCGCCTCTTCACGCTGATTGGCGGCCTCGATCAATGTGGCCGCTGCGAAGGCTTCATGGAAAAATCCGGGATCCCGGCCTTCGCGCCAGCCGTTCCAGTCGCTTGTGGACTTGGCGGGTGCGAGTGCTGCCGAAAATACGGCCGCGCGCTTTTCGAGATCACGGTCGAGGGCGCCGATCTGAACCACCTCGTCGCGGGACATGCCGAGCTTCTGCAGCAGCATATAAAGCCCATATTGCGGATGGGTGCGGCTCGAAGGATCGGTGGGGTCCTCGGCAATCGCCTGCCACTGTTCTTCGGGCATCGCAAGATCGAGCCCCGGAAGCACAACGGTTCCCTGCGGCAGAGCGGCGACGGCGGCGATGAGATCGGCGGCGGCCGGAATGGAGCCCGTGGAGCCAGCCACGATGATCGGCCCCGTATCCGGCAGGTTGGCAAGCCGGTCCGCCTCTGCCCGCAGGATGGCGTTGCGATGCCGGCCCGCGGAGGAAAGGTTGAGTTCTGCAAGCCGCGCTGGCCAGAAGACGCTGGCGATCTTCAGGAAATCCGCCGTCAGCTGCCACCATTGCGCATGTTCGCCGGTATCGAGATGCTGCAGCGCTTCCCAGTCCTTTTCTTCGGTATCCATCGCATCGATCACCTCGCCTAGCGCACGCGCCAGCCAGATGGCATCCGCGGGGCTGGCGGGAGCGACGAGCGGTGAATCCGAATGGATCGCCCGGATGGCGTCGGGCAGGCTGTTGCGCCAGGCGAGAATGAGGCGCGCCAGTTCGATCTGCCGACCGGTGCCGGAAATCGGAGGCGCCAGATCCATGATCTCGGGATTTTCGATATCGAAGAAACCGCTATCGTCATCCGTTTCACCCAGAGGCCGGATCAGCGGCAGAATGGCGGATCGGCCGCCCAGAAGATCGACGAATTCGGAGCGCAGCACGCGCGCAGAGCGCCGCGTCGGCACATAGATCGTCACGCTCGCAAGCGAAAGAGGATCGGTCGGATCATATCTATAGCCGGCTGTCAGCCGCCCGTCACACAGCGTTTCCGCGAGCGTTTTGAGAAACGGTGTTCCCGCAGCGATCGTCAGGACGCGCTTTGCGTGGTGGGTGAGCGTCATGCGAAACGTTTTTCTCTGAATTGCCGGATGATGCTTTCCGCATCGTCAATCGCGTCAGGCGTTCCCACGGTGATCCAGTGGCCATCCAGCGACAGGCCGAAAAGCCGGTCTTTTTCAATGGCGCGGTCGAAATAGATATTAAGGTTGAAAGCGTCCGCCGGCGCATCGTCAAGCAGCCGCGAATCCATGACGATGGCGCCGGCATAAACCACCGGGTTAGCGTCACCGTCGCGATAGCGCGTCAGCTTTCCCTCGCCGGCAAGGTTGAAATCCCTCTTGCCGTTGTGGCCGGTGGTGCGATCCATGTCGACGCAAAGCAGCGCCATGTCCATACGCGCCGGGTCAAGGAATTGAGCTAGCTTGCGCAGGTTGCTGACGGCGTTCAGCTGCTCACCAATCCAGAAAAGATCCGCGTTCATGACGAAGACCGGGCCGGGTTTCAGAAGCTTCAGGCCTTTTGCGAGCCCACCGCCGGAATTCATCAGCTGCGTGCGTTCATCCGAGATCAGAATTTCCGCATCGGTGCGATGTCCAAGGTGGGAGATCATCTGTTCGGCATGGTGATGCACATTGACGACGATGGTTTCAGCCCCGGCTTCGACAAGGGCGTCGAGCGCGTAATCGATCATCGGCTTGCCGGCGATCTTCACAAGCGGCTTCGGGATCGTATCCGTGATTGGGCGCATGCGCGTGCCAAGCCCGGCGGCCAGCACCATCGCGTTTTTGATCGTCATCGTGGTCAACCGTGTTAGTCGTTAAATTCCATGCCCATACGGACACACCATTCCCGGAGTGGCGCGAGTTCGGGATGCGAAAGCGCGTCAGCGAGATAACGGAACGTCCGCGGCATATGTTTCATATAACCGGGTTTCTTGTCCCGTTCCAACAGCCTCACCCAGATACCAGCAAGCTTGCAGTTGCGCTGCGCCGACATGATGGCGAAAGCCTTGAGGAATGTGGTCTCATCGAAAGCGGGCGTCGCTTTTCTGCTGTCGAGATAATGCGAAAGCAGGCGTGTCTGCAATTCGGGAGAGATGGTAACCCGCGCATCCTGTACGATGGAAGCGAGATCATAAGAGGTGGGGCCAATCATCGCATCCTGAAAATCGATCAGGCCGACCTGACGGATGCCGCTGTTCTGCGCCTGCCAGAGAATGTTCGGCGAATGGAAGTCGCGTAGCAGAAGCCCCGTCTCGCAGCCGGCCAGCGCATCGATCAGGCCGTCCCAAATGGCGTAATAGTCCCGTTTCTCGCTATCGGTAAGCGCACCGCCGCGTTTATGGGGCAGATACCATTCCACCAGCAGCGAGACTTCGATCTTCATCGCCTGCCGGTCGAAGGGAGGAATGTCGTAGGTGCTGCCATCGCGCATCGGCAGCAATGCCGGGCGTGGCGTCTGGTGAAGGGCGGCGAGACAGGCCACGCTCTGCACGTAACGTTCTTCTATCGGTGTGCCGTCGGCAGCAAGTACACCCTCCCGTCCGAGGTCCTCCAGAAGGAGAATGCCCTGATCGATATCCGCGGCCAGAATCTCCGGCGCGCAGAAACCGCTGTTTCGCAGATAATCGCCGATCGCCACGAAGGAGCGCGCATCCTGGGCAAGATGGACGATTTCCGCGTAGGTCTTGCCGTCCGCAATAATCGCCCCTCGCAGAGGCCGGCGCCAGTCCATCAGAATGAGGTCGGGGCCATCGGTGGAGATCGTTTCATAGGCACGTGTGGAGGCATCGCCGCTCAGGAAACGGCGGGTCGCATCGCCTCTGCCATTTTTTTCCAGGAATTCACGAATGGCGAAAACACGGTCGAGCCGTGCTTTCTGTTGCGCCGGCGCCTCTATCACGGCCACGCGACCTTCACCCGAATGCGTCAGCCGCAGGGTAATCGTCTGTTCCGGCGGCAGAACCTCAGCGGCGATGTCGGGCCATTCGATCAGGCAGATGCCGTCCTCCAGCATCTCGTCAATGCCGAGTTCGTCCAGCTCCGAAACATCCGAAAGCCGGTAGAGATCGAGATGGGCGACGGGGATGCGCGTGGCATAGGTCTGGATGATGGTGAAGGTGGGGCTTGGAACCTCAAGATTGGGCTCATCCGCCATCGCCCGGATGAAGGCGCGGGCGAGCGTTGATTTGCCGGCGCCGAGATCGCCGATCAGCGCCAGGCAATCGCCGGGTTTCAGGGCCAAGGCAAGGTCTTCACCGAGCCTTATGGTGTCCTTTTCTCCCGAGAGCGAAATGGTGATCGGCAAGATGTCTTCGCTCATTCTGCGGCGATGGACTGCGGCAGTGTGGCGGAGGGAATGCGGCAGGTGACGATGGTGCCGTTGCCGGGCCGGCTGTCGATGCTGACGGTGCCATGATGCAGGCTGACGAAGCTTTCCACGATGGAAAGGCCAAGCCCTGCACCGGTCCGCCGTCCGCCATTGCCACGCGTCGCAAAGCGGTCGAACACGCTCTTCAGCATGTCTTCGGGAATGCCCGGACCCTTATCCGCAACGGAGAATACGAAGTCGCCTTCGCTGCGCTGGCAGGAGAGCTGCACGGAGGAACCTTCGGGTGCGAAGTTGATCGCGTTGGTCAGGAGCTTGATGAGAATCTGCTTCAGCCGCTGGTGATCCGCCACCAGACTGCCGAGATGGGCAGGCGCGACGATCTCGAGCGAAATACCGCTTTCCTGCAGCCGATCGGCGATCTGAACCGAAACATCGTCGAGCAGCTCGTTCAGATCATGATCCGAATAATTGAGCTGCATGATGCCGGCATCCACGGTCGCGAGATCGAGAATATCGTTGACGATGGTCAGAAGAACCGAAGACGACGTGGAAATATGGTCGAGATATTCCGCCTGCCGTTCCGTCAACTGGCCGATGCCGGGCGTCTTCAGGAGATCGGTGAAGCCGATGATATTGGTCAGCGGCGAGCGCAGCTCGTAGGAAACATGCTGCACGAAATCGTTCTTCAGTTCATCGGCCTTCAGAAGCGCGTCGTTCTTTTCCTTGAGCGCCCGCTCGGCGCGCACGCTGTCCGTCATGTTGACGAAGGTCAGCATGGTCTGCGCGTCTGGCAGCGGAATGATCGCATAATCGAGCACGAGACCGGAAAGCAGTTCGAGCGTGCCCTGCCGGGAAGGACGTTCGTCATCGAAGCTGGTGATGAACTGGCTGAAGGCGCGCCAGCCATCCGGCCCATCATAGGATTGAGCACAGGCGGTTTCGATGGCGCGAATATGTGTGCCTGTTTCCGCCTCATCGGCCGTCACGCCCCAGAGCGCGCGGAATGCCGGGTTGGACAGGCGAATGCGCCCGTCTGCGCCGAACACGGCGACACCTTCGGCCAGATGGTCGATGGTTTCGCCCTGCACCTTCACCAAGGTGTTATAGCGCATCTGCAGGTCGACCTGCTCGGTCAGGTTCTCGAAAACCCAGGTCGCGCCACCTTGCGGATGGGCCGTGGCGATCACCCGTAGGGTCTGGCCGTTGGGCAGGTGCCAGAGATCCGTCTTGGTATCGAGCGACCGGTAGACGGAAAGCGCCGTTTCCTTCCAGTTCTTCCAGTTCAGCTGCTCGGGCAATTTGCCGGCGCTGCGCAACCTGTCCAGAAGCTCGGAATTGTCAGGGCCGGATTCGAGGAGAACCAGATCGAAGCCCCACAGGCTGGCAAAAGCCTGATTGTAGAATTGCAGCCGCTGCCGGCCGTCAAAAATGGCAACGGGCGTCGCCAGATGATCGAGCGTTTCGGCATGGCTTTTCAGAACCCGCTTGAGTTCTTCGCGGATGGTTTCCGCTTCGGTGGCATCGATTGCGATACCAGCTGATCCGCCCGCCGTCTTGATGTCGACAACGTCGAAGAAGCTGCGGTTACCGGAAACGACTGTCGAAATGCGGTCGTGATAGGGCGATTCCGGTGTCGCGGCCGCACGTATCTTCTGCCGGGTAACCGTGTTCAGAAGTTCGCGCTTTTCCTGAACGGCCTGCTCGGCATTTCGCGCATCCACCGCATGGGCATAAGCGTGGTTGACCCAGGTGAGTTCACCCTCGCCATTACGCCGCCAGACGGGCTGTTCGATGGAATCGAGAAGTTCCTGAAATGTCGATACGGAGGCAAGCAGACGCTCACGCTCGACCTGCAATTCGGCCAGCTCGGCGCGCAGATTGTTGAGCGCGATGAAGCGCGCAAAGGCATTGCCGCCGGAAACACGTCCCTGAACTTCAATCACTTCGCCGCGCTGCGTCTCGATGGTCAGATCGAAGCTCTGGGCGTGGCTGCGCAGTTTTTCGATGGATTTTTCAAGCTGGCCCGCGGATGCCGGTTTCAGCCAGCGGCCGAATGCCAGAAAATCCTGGTCCGCCTGCGGCACACCGGTCTCGGCCGGCAGCTGTCCCAGAAATTCCGGGCGTTTATCCACGCCATCCCAGATGACGATGCGGCGGCTCTTGTCGGAAATCAGCGCCTCGTATTTCGCGATCTTGTGGTGGGATTGCGCGAGTGCCTGACGGTATTCGCTGCTTTCCGCCTCGATATTCCCGCGCTGGCGCACCAGCCAGACGACGGAAAACAGCGTTGCCGAAAGCATGCCGACGAAAAGCGAATAGGTGATGGTTTCTCCAGACGAGAACAGCCGTGCGCTGGTCTTTGCCACAAGGCCGTCCTGGGCCATCGCAACGGTAGTCGAGCCGGTGAGAACCGTGCCCGAAAGCAGGATGTGCGCCCGCGAAAAGCCGGTCCGGATTGCGCGGATTGCCAGGCGGCAACGTGCCAGAGCATTTCCAGAAAAGGTGGGCGCCGGTTTTCCATCTGGAAAGACGCAGAAACGCTCCAACGCCTGCGCGCTCGATGCCACGCTTGCGTGCGTGTTTTCAACGCGTTGAACTGTCTGCTCGCGCAGATCCGAATTGTGAACCGTCATCCCCGGTCTGTCTCCGTCCTATGTGCCGCATCTTCGACAAGACATCCCATTTCGTCCGCGCCGCCCTTTGGCGTGTCCGAATCAAGTCCGATGACAATACCGTCTTCATAAATCTGCGGGAAGGGAGCGCGCAAAAAAGATGCCGCGCGCTTTGTCAAGCGCACGGCATCTAGATATTGTGTAATTTCAGTGGATATTAACTATGATATTAATATCTGTAGTGTTCAGCCTTGAACGGACCCTGCTTGGAGATGCCGATATAATCTGCCTGAAGGTCGGAAAGTTCGGTTAGCCGCACACCGAGCTTCTCGAGGTGGAGGCGCGCGACCTTCTCATCGAGGTGCTTCGGCAGCACGTAAACTTCGTTCTTATATTCACCCGGCTTGGTGAAGAGCTCGATCTGGCCAAGCACCTGGTTGGTGAAGGATGCCGACATGACGAAGGACGGGTGACCGGTGGCGTTGCCAAGGTTCAGCAGGCGGCCTTCGGACAGCAGGATGATGCGGTTGCCCTTCGGGAACTCGATCATGTCGACCTGCGGCTTGATGTTCGTCCACTTCAGGTTACGCAGCGAAGCGACCTGAATTTCATTGTCGAAGTGGCCGATGTTACCGACGATGGCCATGTCCTTCATCTCGCGCATATGCTCGATGCGGATTACGTCCTTGTTGCCTGTCGTGGTGATGAAGATATCGGCGGAGGAAACCACGTCCTCCAGGCGAACCACCTCAAAACCGTCCATGGCAGCCTGAAGCGCGCAGATCGGGTCGATTTCAGTAACCTTCACGCGGGCGCCGGCGCCCTGCAGAGAGGCCGCGGACCCCTTGCCCACATCGCCGTAACCGCAGACCACGGCAACCTTGCCGGCCATCATCACGTCGGTTGCACGACGAATGCCGTCGACGAGCGATTCCTTGCAGCCGTATTTGTTGTCGAACTTCGACTTGGTAACGCTGTCGTTGACGTTGATGGCCGGGAAGGGCAGGAGGCCCTTCTTGGCGAGATCGTACAAACGATGAACGCCGGTCGTCGTTTCTTCCGTCACGCCCTTCAGCGCATCACGCTGCTTGGTGAACCAGCCGGGCGAAGCCTTGAGGCGCTTGTTGATCTGCGCGAAGAGGATTTCCTCTTCTTCCGAACCCGGGTTGGAAAGCACATCCTCGCCGGCTTCGGCGCGTGCGCCAAGCAGGATGTACATGGTGGCATCGCCGCCATCATCTAGGATCATGTTGGAGAGACCGCCATCGGTCCACTGGAAGATCTTGTCGGTATATTCCCAATATTCCGTCAGGCTTTCACCCTTGACGGCGAAGACCGGAATGCCGGCTGCTGCAATGGCCGCTGCCGCATGGTCCTGGGTCGAAAAGATGTTGCAGGAGGCCCAGCGGATTTCCGCGCCCAGTTCCTTCAGCGTTTCGATGAGAACGCCGGTCTGGATCGTCATGTGAAGAGAACCGGTGATGCGTGCGCCTTTCAGCGGCTTGCTTTCGCCGAACTCCGCGCGGCAGGACATCAGGCCCGGCATTTCGGTTTCGGCGATGTCCAGCTCCTTGCGGCCGAATGCGGCAAGGTTGATGTCGGCGACGATGTAGTCCTTCTCAAGGCTCATAAGGTTCTCCAGATCAGAAACGCCGCGCCTGACGGCCCGGCTCTTAAACGTAGCAGCGGTTTAGCAGGCCACGACCGATCTGGCAATAATGATATAAAGAAGTCTTTATGTCTTTATATGGGGCGGTCTCAGGCTTCTTCGCCGAAGCGGTTGGCGACCAGCGCTTCGAGTGCGGCCAGCGCCTCTGCCGCCTGATTGCCGCTCGCCTCGACATAGACGCTGCATCCGGGGCTTGCCGCCAGCATCATCAGGCCCATGATGGATGTGCCGCCAACGGTCATGCCGTCCTTGGAAACCGTGATCGTCGCGTCGAAACCCTCGACCATCTGAACGAACTTCGCGGATGCCCGGGCGTGGAGACCGCGCTTGTTGATGATCGGCAATTCCCGGGAGAGAGGCGACATGGCTGACTTCTTATTTGCCGCTCAAAACGCGGCTGGCGACGTTGATATATTTGCGACCGGCATCGGACGCATCCTGAAGGGCCTTGTCCATGTTATCTTCGCTGCGAACGCCGGCAAGCTTGATCAGCATGGGAAGATTGACGCCGGCGATGACTTCGACATTGCCGTTGTTCATGACGGAGATCGCGAGATTGGACGGCGTGCCACCGAACATGTCAGTCAGAATGATGACGCCGTTGCCATCATTGGCGCGCGCGACGGCGTCGATGATATCCTGTCGGCGCTGATCCATGTCGTCTTCGGGACCGATACAGACCGTCTCGATCAATTTCTGGGGACCGACGACATGCTCCAACGCATGGCGAAACTCCTCAGCCAGCTTGCCATGGGTGACAAGCACTAGTCCGATCATGAAATGCTCCCTTGCACACGCACTCTCATTGCCGACTATCGCAACGCGGCAATCCTGTCCATCGGTGGGATTTCATCTTGATGAGGAAAATGCGAATCGCAAGCCTAAAATCGCCTGAATCACGGTCACTTCACATTCGTTTTAAAAAGATTCTGAGCAAGTGCAGCAAACTTTCCATAGGGCACAAGACTGGAGAGGGGAATACGCAGAAGCCGAAGATGCCCACCGCAGGGCATTAACAACGCTTCGTCATCTTCGGGAAGTCTTGGATTTTCCGGTGAAAGAACTGTCGTGACGGCGAAATGTAGTACACCACTCGGGACGCTTTTGACGGAAACAATGCCGCTGCCGCGCAATTCCAGTAGTCCCGCAATTGCTTCCGGCCGCTCGGCGATGATGGTTTCGCCGTCGCGATACACGAAAATCTGATCGTCCGCGATCAGCGCCGCCGGCAATCCGCACCGTTCCGCCTCTGTCAGGAAGCTAAAGGCGAGCTCGCTCTTGCCGCTCCCCGACGGACCCGTGAAGAGGATGCCGGTGCCGTCGACGACGATGGCGGTCGCATGCAGGTTGAAGCGTTCAGCGTTCATGGGTTTCGGCCGCCGGTAGCGACAGGGTGAAGCGCGCGCCTGATATCACGCCGTATTTGTCGACCACGTTTTCCGCCCGGAGGCTGCCGCCATGGGCTTCCGCGATCTGGCGGCTGATGGAAAGGCCAAGGCCGGAATTCTGGCCGAAACCTTCGCTGGCCGGTCGGTCGGTGTAAAATCGCTCGAAAATCCGGTCGATATCTTCCGCCTGAATGCCGGGGCCGTTGTCTTCCACCTGCACGATGCAACGGTCCTTGTGGCGGGAAAGGCGCACGGTGATGCGGCCGCTTTCCTCCGAAACGAAAGAACGTGCATTCTCGATAAGGTTGGTGACGATCTGCCCGATACGAAGATCGTGGCCGTTGACCACGAAAGAGGTTTTGGCTCCGGCCTTCCGGTCGGCGACATAATCGATCGCCACGCTCTTTTTCTTGGTGCTGATCTGGCGGGATATGTCCACCAGACCCTTCATCAGCACATCGAGGTCGAGTGGCGAAGCATCGGCGCGCGCCAGTTCGGCATCGAGCCGCGACGCGTCCGAAATATCGCTGATCAGGCGGTCGAGGCGCCGAACGTCATGGAAGATGATTTCGGTCAGCCGCTGTTTGGACTCTTCGGTCTTGGCGCGTGGCAGGGTTTCCACGGCGCTGCGCAGCGAGGTCAGCGGGTTCTTGAGTTCATGGCTGACATCGGCGGCGAAACTTTCGATGGCGTCGATACGGTCGTAGAGCGCCGTCGTCATTTCTCGCAACGCTATGGAGAGGTTACCGATCTCATCCTGGCGCGCCGAGAAATCCGGTATTTCCTCACGCGTTCTCGCCCCGCGGCGCACGCGGATCGCGGCCGCCGAAAGGCGTCTCAGCGGCGTGGCGATGGTGGAGGATAAAAGCAGCGACAGTACGATATTGACCAGCGTGGCGATGCCAAAGACGCGCATGATGGCAAGGCGCTCCGCATGCACGATCTTGTCGATATCACCCGCCTGGGTGGACAAAAGCAGTACGCCTAGCACGGCCCGGAAGCGCTGAACCGGAACGGCGACCGAAACGATCAGCTCACCCTTTTCGGTCACGCGCACGACCGCGCCGCGAACCCCCGTCAGCGCATTCATCACTTCCGGATAGATCGAGCCGTCGCCACCCGGCGCTTCCTTGTATTGCGGAAGGCTGCTCGGCTGCAACATGCGGTTGAACATGCTGGTAAACCAGTCACCCCAGGTCTGGGTTTCCGGCGTCACCGGCGGCAGATCGAAGCGCAGAACCTGTCCGCGCGAATACAGGTGGCGGGAATCGAGCAGCAGGTTTGCATCGGCATCGAACAGCCGCGCGCGGGTGCGTGTCGGCGAAATCAGCCGCCGCAGCACCGGCGCCACCCGCTCCGGGTTGATCGGGAAACTCAGATCCTCATCATTGGGGGCAGGGGTGATACTCTGCCCTGCCTGCAATTCGAGCAGCTTTTCCGGATTGATGGTGATCGAGTTGGTATCGACCGATGCGGAAGCGGAGACCGCGCCGGCGATGATTTCGCCCTGCGTCAACAGGCTCTCCACGCGCGCGTCGATCAGCCCTTCACGGAACTGGTTGAGGTAGAGAATGCCGCCGACCAGAACCACTGTCGCGGCGACATTGAAGAAGAGGATACGGCGCGTGAGGCTGGAAAACACCGCATTGCCGAAAATGCGCCGGATGATCGTCAGCGGATGGATACGATGGCGGCGTTCGCTGCCGCGTTCTTCGGCATCGTCACTGTCCGAGACGGTTTCCGGCGTTTTCTTCAACACGTATTAAAGTCCTCACCGCCCGGTTCGGGCGGTCCCTTCTGCTTGAGTCGGCCTCTTTAAGCCGCTTCGCGGAAGCGATATCCTACGCCATAAAGCGTTTCAATCATATCGAAGTCGCCATCGACCAGTTTGAACTTCTTGCGAAGACGCTTGATGTGACTGTCGATGGTGCGGTCGTCCACGTAGACCTGTTCGTCATAGGCGGCGTCCATCAGCGCGTCGCGGCTTTTCACCACGCCCGGCCGCTGTGCAAGCGAATGCAGGATAAGGAATTCGGTGACGGTGAGCGTGACCGGTTCGCCCTTCCAGGTGCAGGTGTGGCGTTCCTGGTCCATGGCGAGCTGCCCACGCTCCAGCGTGCGCGCCTGCTGGTCCGCGGTCGGCTTCAGCGTGCTGCCGGTTGCGGCGGACGCCTCACGGCTGCTGGCGCGGCGCAGGATGGCCTTGACGCGCTCCACCAGAAGGCGTTGCGAAAACGGCTTTGTGATGAAATCGTCAGCACCCATCTTCAGGCCGAACAATTCGTCGATCTCCTCATCCTTCGAGGTGAGGAAGATAACGGGAATATCCGATTTCTGGCGAAGGCGTCGCAAAAGCTCCATGCCGTCCATGCGGGGCATCTTAATATCGAAAATGGCGAGCTGCGGCGGACGGGCGATCAACCCGTCAAGCGCGGAGGCGCCGTCCGTATACGTTTCGACCCGGTAGCCTTCGGCTTCGAGCGCGATCGATACCGAAGTGAGAATATTCCGGTCGTCGTCGACAAGCGCGATCGTCTGCATGTAGTTGGTCTCCATCGTCATTTTCTCGTAACTCCCGACATCCACCCAGCCAGGTTGCGCGCCGCGAGCCACTCTCTTGAGTATAAAGGTGGAACAAATTGTGGCAAAGGAAAACTCGCCCTGAAATCGCTGGGGTGCGGCGAGAGGATTTCGTAAAAACGCTGCGGCTGGATTTTAATGCGTCTTCAACCGATTTAAAAAGAAATAAAATCTTTTAAATCGATTAATATATTGAAATCACTAAGTTTTTTAAAGTCAGGCTCTTGCGTTTCCAAAAGCTGCCACGTATTTTCCGTGAAAATTTCAACGGCCTTATCGTCATTTACAAGGAACGCGTCATGAACGAGCTTGGGGTTCATAATCCTGCCAATGGAGTTGCGGAACTCGGACTGGGCGAGGCCTCCCGCGTCTTTTATAACCTCAATGAGAGCGAATTATACGAACACGCTATCCGCAATGGCGAAGCCGAACTGACCATCGACGGCGCGCTGCGTGCCGTCACCGGCCAGCATACGGGCCGCTCGCCGAAGGACAAATTCGTCGTTCGTGATGCTTCCACGGAAAACACAATCTGGTGGGACAACAACAAGCCGCTGTCGCCGGAAAATTTCGAGCTGCTGCGTCAGGATATGCTGGCCCATGCCGCCGGCAAGACGCTTTACGTGCAGGACCTGATCGGCGGCGCCGATGAGGAAAATGCGTTGCCGACCCGCGTCGTCACCGAGCTTGCCTGGCATTCTCTGTTCATCCGCAATCTGCTGATCCGGCCGAAGCGGGAGACGCTTTCGGGCTTCAGCCAGAAGCTCACCATCATCAACCTGCCAAGCTTCAAGGCTGATCCGGCCCGTCACGGCGTTCGCACGGAAACGGTCATTGCCTGCGATCTGACCAAGGGCCTCGTGCTCATCGGCGGTACGTCCTATGCCGGTGAAAACAAGAAGTCGGTTTTCACGGTGCTGAACTACCTGCTGCCGGCCAAGGGCGTGATGCCGATGCATTGCTCGGCCAATGTCGGTCCTGAGGGTGATTCCGCCGTGTTCTTCGGCCTCTCCGGCACCGGCAAGACCACGCTCTCCGCCGACCCGGCGCGCACGCTGATCGGCGATGACGAACATGGCTGGGGCGAACACGGCATCTTCAATTTCGAAGGCGGCTGCTACGCCAAGGCGATCAAGCTTTCGTCCGAGGCCGAGCCGGAAATCTACGCCGCGACCAATCGTTTCGGCACGGTTCTCGAAAACGTCGTGCTGGATGAAAGCCGGGTTCCCGATTTCAACGACAATTCGCTGACGGAAAACACCCGCAGCGCCTATCCGCTGCACTTCATTCCGAACGCATCGGAAACGGGCATTGCCGGCCATCCGAAGACGATTATCATGCTGACGGCGGATGCCTTCGGCGTGCTGCCGCCGATCGCGCGTCTGACGCCGGAACAGGCCATGTACCACTTCCTCTCCGGTTACACCGCCAAGGTTGCCGGCACGGAAAAGGGCGTGACCGAGCCGGAAGCGACATTCTCGACCTGCTTCGGCGCACCCTTCATGCCGCGCCACCCGGCGGAATACGGCAACCTGCTGCGTGAGCTGATCGGCAAGCACGGCGTCGATTGCTGGCTGGTCAACACTGGCTGGACCGGCGGCGCCTATGGCATCGGCAAGCGTATGCCCATCAAGGCAACGCGCGCGCTGCTGACCGCCGCACTTACCGGCGACCTGAAGAACTCGCAATTCCATACCGATGCGAATTTCGGTTTCGCCGTGCCGCTGTCGCTCGACGGCGTCGATGGTGCGATCCTTGATCCGCGTTCCACCTGGGCCGATGGCGCAGCTTACGACGCGCAGGCGAAGAAGCTGGTGTCGATGTTCGTTTCGAACTTCACCAAGTTCGAAGATCACGTCGACAGCAAGGTTCGCGATGCAGCCCCGGGCCTTCTGCTCGCGGCTGAATGAATAAAGTCTCATTCGTGAGGAGGAGGGAACCCGGCCCAGTGTCGGGTTTCTTTTTGCCGGGTTCTTTCATTTTGTCCGCTGTTTTCATTTTTTGTGTTCTGTGGCATCACCGGCGCGGAGAAAGATCATGGCCAGCGACCCGCTTCACATCAGCAACCGTATCACCATCGCCGGCTGGGAGCTGACGGAGCAATTCGTGCTGGCCGGCGGACCGGGCGGCCAGAACGTCAACAAGGTCTCGACGGCGGTTCAGCTGTTTTTCGATATTGCCAATTCACCGTCCCTCTCGGATCGGGTGAAGGTCAATGCCCTCAGGCTTGGCGGTCGGCGTGTTTCGAAAGAGGGTGTGCTGATGATCGAGGCTAGCCGGTTTCGAAGTCAGGAGCGTAATCGTGAAGATGCGCGCGAGCGGCTGAAGGAGCTGATCCTGGAAGCTGCCGCCCCGCCGCCGCCGGTGCGCAAGGCCACCAAACCCACCAAGGGATCTGTCGAGCGCCGCCTCAAGGCAAAATCCGGTCGTTCCGATATCAAGAAAATGCGCGGCAAACCCTCGGGCGATTGACCCGCAAGCACCCAGTTTGTCAGAGCTTTCGCAGCGCCACCGTATCGATCAGGTGGTTCTCTCCTTTGCGCAGAATAAGATCGGCACGCGGGCGCGTCGGTACGATGTTCTGGCGCAGGTTCTTCAGGTTGATGTTCTGCCAGAGCCCTTCGGCAATGCTGAGCGCCGCCTCTTCGCTGATCGACGCATAACGGTTGAAGAATGAGTTCGGGTCGCGGAAGGCGGTCTGTCTCAGGTTCATGAACCGGTTCACATACCAGTTGTGAATGAAATCCTCATCGGCATCGATATAGATCGAGAAATCGAAGAAGTCGGAAACGATCGGCACGATGCGCCCGCCCGCTGGAAGGTCACGGGATTGCAGTACGTTGATGCCTTCGAAGATCAGGATATCCGGCTGGTCGATGACGGTGAATTCGTTCGGCAACACGTCATAGGTCAGGTGCGAATAACGCGGAGCCTTTACATTTGGCTGGCCCGCCTTGATCGCCGAAAGAAAACGCAGCAGCGCGCCGATATCGTAGCTTTCCGGAAAGCCCTTGCGCTCCATCAGGTTTTCGCGCCGCAGCACCTCGTTCGGGTAAAGAAACCCGTCGGTGGTGATGAGATCGACCTTGGGGCTGGAAGGCCAGCGGGCCAGAAGCTCTTTCAGGATACGCGCTGTCGTCGATTTGCCAACGGCCACCGATCCGGCAATGCCGATGACGAAGGGCGTCTTGTTGACATTCCCCATATTCAAAAAGCGGTTGCGCTGTTCGAAAAGCAGCTGCGACGCTTCCACATGCGATGAAAGGAGGCGCGACAGCGACAGGTAAATGCGCCGCACTTCATCCAGATCGATGGGGTCATCCAGCGATCGCAGCCTCTTCACCTCATCGGCGGAAAGCGTCAGTGGCGTGTCAGCGCGGAATTTGGCCCATTCTTCGGAACTGAAGAAGTGATAGGGCGAATATTCGTCCGCACGAAAATGATCGAGTGTGCCTGGCATGCCCCTCTCCCCGCTGCCTGCCTCGATCTTCATGGTGTCGGCCTCGCCGCCTTTTCCGCAAGGCCGGTCTGACCTGTGCGGCGCTCCAACTCGGCAAAAACATCGCTCAAGGGAATGTCGGCGATCTTCAGCACCACCAGCAGATGGTAAAGCAGGTCGGCTGCTTCGTTTTTAAGCCCGTCGCGATCCTGTGCGATGGCAGCGATGACGGCTTCAACCGCTTCTTCGCCCAGCTTCTTTGCTGCGCGCTCCTGGCCGGCAGCAACCAGCTTGGCCGTCCAGGATTCATCAGGGGATGCAGCGGCACGCTTCGCGACGATGCGTTCCAGATCGGAAAGGGAAAATGCGCTCATGGGATGTTCCTGCAATCAGTCGAGACGCATGGCAATGCCATGTTCGGCCATGTAGCTCTTGGCTTCGCCGATCGAATAGGTGCCGAAGTGGAAGATGGAAGCGGCAAGCACTGCCGTCGCGTGGCCATCGCGAACACCTGCCACCAGATCATCAAGCGTACCAACGCCGCCCGAGGCGATGACGGGCACGCGAACCTGATCGGCAATGCTGCGTGTCAGGCCGATATCATAACCGCTCTTGGTGCCGTCGCGGTCCATCGAGGTGACAAGCAATTCGCCGGCACCCCGTTCGACCATCTTGATGGCGAATTCCACGGCATCGATGCCAGTTGGCTGGCGTCCGCCATGGGTGAAGATTTCCCAGCGGCCAGCTTCGCTATCTTCGGAAACCCGCTTGGCGTCGATGGAAACGACGATGCACTGGTTGCCGAATTTGTCGGCCGCCTGTGCAACGAAGTCGGGATCCTTGACGGCTGCGGAGTTGATCGAGACCTTGTCGGCGCCGCACAGAAGCAGCTTGCGAATATCCGCGACGCTGCGAACCCCGCCACCGACCGTTACCGGCATGAAGCAATGGTCCGCAGTGCGCGAGACGACATCGAAGATGGTGTCGCGATTGTCCGAGGACGCGGTGATGTCGAGGAAGCAGAGTTCATCCGCTCCGGCCGCATCATAGGCTTTTGCTGCCTCGACCGGGTCGCCGGCATCGATCAGGTCGACGAAGTTCACACCCTTGACGACACGGCCGTCTTTCACGTCGAGGCAGGGAATAATGCGGGCTTTGAGGGTCATGCACGTACCTCCTTCGCGGCCTTGATGAGGCCAAGCGCTTCGGTGGGGTCGATACGCCCGTCGTAAAGCGCACGGCCTGAAATCGCACCCTCGAGCTTTGCGGCATCCGGCTGCAGCATGCGCTTGATATCATCGATGGAGGCAAGGCCGCCGGAAGCGATGACGGGGATCGCCACGGCATCCGCCAGTTCCAGCGTTGAGGCCCAGTTGATGCCGGCCAGAATGCCGTCGCGATCGATATCGGTATAGATGATGGCGGCGACACCGGCACCTTCGAAACGTTTGGCCAGTTCGATGACACCGAGTTCGGAGGCTTCCGCCCAGCCTTCCACGGCAACCTTACCGCCTTTGGCGTCGATGCCGACGGCGACCTGGCCGGGAAAACGCTTGCAGGCTTCGATAACCAGCACCGGATGGCGCACTGCCACGGTGCCGAGAATGACGCGGGCAAGCCCGCGGCTGAGCCAAGCCTCGATATGGTCGAGTGTGCGAATACCGCCGCCCAGCTGCACCGGGTTTTTCGTGGATTTCAAAATGGCATCAACCGCTGCACCATTGACTGTCTCACCGGCAAAAGCGCCGTTGAGATCAACGACATGCAGCCACTCAAATCCCTGGTCCTCGAAGGCCTTCGCCTGCGCACCGGGGTCCTCGTTATAGACGGTTGCCTGGTCCATATCGCCGAGTTTCAGGCGAACGCACTCACCGTCTTTGAGATCGATTGCGGGAAAAAGGATCATGTTAGGGCTTCCAGCGCAGGAAATTGGAAATCAGGGCGAGGCCGAGCGTCTGGCTTTTTTCCGGGTGGAACTGCGCGCCCGCCATGTTGTCGCGGCCGACGAAAGCCGTCATCGCGCCACCATAATTGGTGGTGGCGATGACGTCAGTCGAATGCTTGGCCGCCAGATGATAGGAATGCACGAAATAGGCGTGCAGGCCATCCGCGCCGGTCTTGATGCCGTCGAACAACGGGTGCGCGTGGCGAATTTCCAGCGTGTTCCAGCCGATCTGCGGGATTTTAAGAGTGGGATCGGACGGCGTCATTTCCACGACGTCACCTTCGATCCAGCCGAGCCCGGTGCTGACGGTCTTTTCCAGCCCGCGTGAGGACATCAGCTGCATGCCGACACATATGCCGAGGAAGGGATGGGCTTTTTTCTCCACGGCTTCAATGAGCGCCTCATGCATGCCGGGAACGGCAACGAGGCCGGCACGGCAATCCGCATAGGCGCCGACACCCGGCAGCACGATGCGGTCCGCCGAAGCGACGTGATCCGGCTTGTCGGTCAGATCGATGGTTGCGTCGATGCCAGCCTCGCGGGCGGCACGCTCGAAAGCTTTGGTGGCCGAACGCAGATTGCCCGAACCGTAGTCGATAATCGCGACACGCATGTCAGCGCCTTCCATTCAAGTCGAAAAGAAACGATCCGGCGGGATCGTTGATGAAGTTTTTGCCGCCGCTCTTTTGCGGAGAAGTGGTCCAGACCGGCTGGGACAACTGTTCCGCCTTATCGGTGTTTTCGGAGAGAGTGGAGAAATATATGTCTTCCGCGCTCGAAAGATCAGGGGCGGAAACGACTGAGGTCAGGGTCCAGCCTTTGCGGATCAGGTGCCGGACGAGAAAATTGCGTCCCTCCAGCGCCGTGATAAGCCCGGCGGCGAAACCAAGGAGAATGCCGACAGGTTCGAATCCGGCTAACATTGAGATTTGCCCGGCCACAAGCGTGACAATGACAACGACAGCCGTCGCCAGCCACAGCCGGTTGACGGCAAGCCATAACCAGGGCGCAATCAGTGCCAGCCAGACGAAACGGTCTGCAATGAAGCGGGTCGTCTTATGGTCCCTGTCCGGCCCGTTGGGGGCTTCCAGAACGAGATAGCTTGTCATGGGCTTCCTGACAGCTTTGGCGTCAGGCCAGCATACCCTTGGTCGAGGGAACGCGGCCTGCCTGCCGGGGGTCGATCTCGGTTGCCGTGCGAAGAACGCGGGCAACGGCCTTGAAACATGTTTCGGCGATATGATGGTTGTTGGCGCCGTAATGGTTCAGGATATGCAGCGTAATGCCGGCATTCTGGGCGAGCGCCTGAAAGAACTCGCGCACCAGTTCGGTATCGAAGGTGCCGATCTTCGGCGCGGAGAAATTAACGTTCCACACAAGGAACGGCCTGCCGGAAATATCGACGGCAGCCTTGGTCATCGTTTCGTCCATGGCCAGATCGAGCGAGGCGTAACGGGTAATGCCACGCCGGTCGCCCAGCGCCTTGGCAATTGCCTGGCCGATGGCGATGCCGGTATCTTCCACGGTGTGGTGGTCATCGATATGCAGGTCACCCTGAACTTCGATGTCCATGTCTACAAGCGAATGGCGGCTGAGCTGGTCCAGCATATGGTCGAAAAATCCCACGCCGGTGGAAATTTTCGATTTGCCGGTGCCGTCGATATCCACGCGGACCGAAACCGAGGTTTCGTTGGTCTTGCGGATAATCTCGCCTTTACGTTCTGCCATTTTGGCCGCTCCGTGAAAATGTTGCCGTTCCTTATCAGCACGGGACACAAATATCCAGTTGTTCCATCGTCTTGCGTGACGCGCCGAAAACGGTGCGTCGCCCCGAAGATTGCAATCGTGAAAAGCAAACTTACATAGAGCCGCAGAGGGCCGTGTCCCGGCCCGTTAACCCCAGGCCCGTCAGGGCAGACAGGTGTTTGATGACAACAATTATTACAGTCAGGAAGGGCGGCAAGGTCGTCATGGCTGGCGACGGGCAGGTAAGCCTTGGCCAGACGGTCATGAAAGGCAATGCCCGCAAGGTTCGCCGTATCGGCAAGGGTGAGGTGATTGCCGGTTTTGCCGGTGCGACGGCGGATGCCTTCACGCTGCTCGACCGTCTCGAAAAGAAGCTTGAGCAATATCCCGGCCAGTTGATGCGTGCAGCCGTCGAGCTTGCGAAAGACTGGCGCACGGACAAATATCTGCGCAATCTCGAAGCGATGATGCTGGTGGCCGATAAATCGACCACGCTTGCCATCACCGGTAATGGGGATGTGTTGGAACCGGAACATGGCGCAATCGCCATCGGCTCCGGCGGCAATTATGCCTTCGCCGCCGCCCGCGCCATGATGGACACGGACAAGTCGGCCGAAGAGGTAGCGCGCCAGTCGCTCGATATCGCCGCCGATATCTGCGTTTATACCAACCATAATCTCGTCGTTGAAACGCTCGACGCCGAATAAGCGAATTGCTCACCCCGTTTCTCACCCAAGGGTCCTGTGGGCCGGGCCGGAATGGCCGGCCGGAGCAGGAAAGCCGAGAGGATAGAATGACCACTTTTTCTCCCCGGGAGATCGTCTCGGAACTCGACCGCCACATCATCGGCCAGCATGATGCGAAACGTGCGGTCGCGATTGCACTGCGCAACCGCTGGCGCCGCCAGCAGCTTGATGAGAGCCTGCGCGACGAAGTCATGCCAAAAAACATTCTGATGATCGGGCCGACCGGTGTCGGCAAGACGGAGATTTCCCGCCGCCTCGCCAAGCTGGCCGGCGCGCCTTTCATCAAGGTCGAGGCCACCAAATTCACCGAAGTCGGTTATGTCGGCCGCGATGTCGAGCAGATCATCCGCGATCTGGTGGAGATCGGTATCGGTCTCGTGCGCGAAAAGAAGCGCGCCGAAGTCCAGGCCAAAGCGCATCAGAGCGCCGAAGAGCGCGTGCTTGACGCACTGCTGGGCGCAACGGCATCGCCGGGCACCCGTGAGAACTTCCGCAAGAAGCTGCGCGATGGCGAACTGGACGACAAGGAAATCGATATCGAGGTGGCGGATAGCGGCCCGGGCATGCCCGGTTTCGAAATTCCCGGCATGCCGGGCGCCAATATCGGCGTGCTGAACCTGTCGGAAATGTTCGGCAAGGCCATGGGCGGACGCACCAAGAAGGTGCGCACCACGGTCTCGAAATCCTATACCGATCTTGTCCGCGACGAATCCGACAAGCTGCTGGACAATGAAATGATCCAGCGCGAGGCGGTAAAGTCGGTGGAAAATGACGGCATCGTCTTCCTCGACGAGATCGACAAGATCGCGGCCCGCGATGGCGGCATGGGCGCCGGCGTGTCCCGCGAAGGCGTGCAGCGTGACCTGCTTCCACTGGTCGAAGGCACGACGGTTTCGACGAAATATGGCCCTGTCAAAACCGACCATGTTCTCTTCATCGCATCGGGCGCGTTCCATGTGGCGAAGCCGTCGGATCTTCTGCCGGAGCTTCAGGGTCGCCTGCCGATCCGCGTCGAATTGAAGCCACTGACCAAGGAGGATTTCCGCCGTATCCTCACCGAGACGGAAGCAAGCCTCATCCGCCAGTACAAGGCGCTGATGGCAACGGAAGAACTTGATCTCGATTTCACCGATGACGCCATCGATGCGCTGGCTGATGTCGCCGTTCATCTCAACTCGTCGGTCGAAAACATCGGTGCGCGCCGCTTGCAGACCGTGATGGAGCGCGTTCTCGACGAAATTTCATTCAACGCACCGGATCGTGGTGGCTCCGCTGTCAAGATCGATCAGGAATACGTCAAAAAACATGTCGGCGATCTCGCCGCCGATACGGATTTGTCGCGTTACATTCTCTGAAGACTTCAGGGACAACGAAAGAAGAGTGCGGCCATATTTGCCGCACTCTTTTATTTTATCTGCCTCATCTCGCATTCAGCCCGCATTTTGTTTATGGGAAGGGCTGCATTCCGGTTGGAACCGCTTTCGTGGAATGATCCGGTTTTCCCGCTTGTCATGCCGGTATTGGCCGGCTCGAGAAAAGGCAGTCGCTCGTGCGCAAAACTCTTCTGGCATTTGCCGTGGCTCTGGCGGTTTCCGCCGTTTCGTCTTCTGATGTCGAGGCCGCGACGGTTGTTCCACCGGGCAATCGCAATGCCGAACAGCCGGGTGTTCCCGGCGCTTCCGCTCGCAGAACCAAGGCGTCCAACAGCTCTTTCGAACGCAAATATCAGAAGGTGATCGACCTTTTGTCCTCCGACAAGGCGCTGATCGCCAAGATCAAGTCGACCGCCGGACGCTACGGCATCGATCCAATCCATATGGTCGGCGCGATCGTCGGCGAACACACCTATAATGTCGATGCCTATGACCGGCTGCAGTCTTATTACGTCAAGGCGGCCTCTTATGCCGGCAGCAGCTTCCGCTTCGGCTACAAGGATGAGACGATTGCGCAGTTTCTGACGCATGCGCAATTTTCCAAATGCCAGGCGAAGAAGGATTCCTACAGCCTCTGGAACTGCCGCGAAGATGTCTGGGACGACAGCTTCCGTGGTAAGACTGTCGACGGCGTGGCCTATCCGAACAACCGTTTCAGCGCCGTTTTCTTCCAGCCCTTTTATGCCGGCCAGACCTTCGGCCTCGGCCAGATCAACCCGCTGACGGCGCTGATGCTGTCCGACATGGTGTCGAGAACCTCCGGTTACGAAAAGCTGGATGAAAACGATGCCACTGCCGTCTATACGGCGATCATGGATCCAGACCGTTCGCTCGCCTTCATGGCAGCCTCCATCCGCAAGTCGATCGACGACTACCGATCGATTGCCGATATGGATATTTCCAAAAATCCTGGTGTGACCTCCACGCTTTATAATGTCGGCGGCTCGCAGCAGCGCGCGGCGGCTCTTGCCCAGAAGAACCGCCAGCGCGCCGCAGGCGGCGAGCAGCCCCTGTTGCCGGAAGAAAATTATTACGGCTGGCTGGTGAATGACCGCATCAAGGATCTGCAGGCGCTTTTGTAGAAAAAGACGATTATCGGCCATATTGTTTCCAAAACGGAAATAATATTTGGCTGCCTGCCGCAATTGACGAGCGACCGCCTCAGCGTCCAATCTGTGCCTTCAGAATATAAGGAGGCGCATGTGAGCCGCACGGATAAATTCGGTCTTTCCATTGACGACAGGCTATATGCCTTTTTGACGGACGAGGTGCTTCCGGGCATAGGTCTGGACAGCGAGACCTTCTTTGAAGGTTTCTCGGCCATCGTCCATGAGCTTTCCCCGAAGAACCGTGAGCTGCTCGCCAAGCGCGATGCGCTGCAGGAAAAAATCGACGGCTGGTACCGTGAGAACGGCGCTCCCTCGGATTTCGACGCCTACGAGGCCTTCCTGAAGGAGATCGGCTACCTGCTGCCCGAAGGTCCCGGATTCAAGGTCGAAACCAATAATGTCGACCCGGAAATTGCCGTCGTCGCCGGTCCGCAGCTCGTTGTTCCCGTCATGAATGCGCGTTATGCGCTGAACGCCGCCAATGCCCGCTGGGGTTCGCTTTATGATGCGCTCTACGGCACGGACGCCATTTCCGATGCCGACGGTGCGGAAAAGGGCAGGGGTTACAATCCGAAGCGTGGCGACAAGGTCATCGCCTGGGCGCGCAACTTCCTTGATGAATCCGCCCCGCTCGAGACAGGAAGCTGGTCCGACGTCACAGGCTTCAATATCGTTGACGGCCTGTTGCAGCTTGCCATCGGTGCTGCCACGACTGGCCTCAAGGATGCAGCCCAATTCAAGGGTTTCAGCGGTGAAGCGGCAAAGCCCGCCACGATCCTGCTCGGGAAGAATGGTCTGCACACGGAAATCGTCATCGATCCCTCGACCGAAATCGGCAAGGCCGACAGAGCAGGTATTTCTGACGTCATTCTCGAATCGGCGCTGACGACCATCATGGATTGCGAAGATTCGGTCGCTGCCGTCGATGCCGAAGACAAGGTGCTGGTCTATTGTAACTGGCTCGGCCTGATGCGCGGCGATCTGACGGAAGCCGTCTCCAAGGGCGGCAACACCTTCACCCGCCGCCTCAACCCGGATCGTTATTATACCGCTCCCAATGGTTCCGCGCTCACGCTGCCGGGGCGTTCCCTCATGCTGGTGCGCAATGTCGGTCATCTCATGACCAATCCGGCCATCCTCGACAGAGATGGCCGCGAGGTGCCGGAAGGCATCATGGATGCCGTCGTCACGGCGCTGATCGCGCTTTACGATGTCGGCCCGTCCGGACGACGCCAGAATTCCCGCGCCGGCTCCATGTATGTCGTCAAGCCGAAGATGCACGGACCGGAAGAGGTTGCTTTCGCCAACGAGATATTCGCCCGCGTAGAGAACCTCGTCGGCATGGCGGCGAACACCATGAAAATGGGCATCATGGATGAGGAGCGCCGCACCACCGTCAACCTCAAGGAAAGCATTCGCGCGGCGAAGGATCGCGTAGTCTTCATCAATACCGGCTTCCTCGATCGCACCGGCGACGAAATCCATACCTCGATGGAAGCGGGCCCGATGATCCGCAAGGGCGACATGAAACAGGCCGCATGGATCGCGGCTTATGAAAACTGGAACGTCGATATCGGCCTCGAATGCGGTCTTTCCGGCCACGCCCAGATCGGCAAGGGCATGTGGGCCATGCCGGATCTGATGGCGGCCATGCTGGAGCAGAAGATCGCGCATCCGAAAGCTGGCGCCAATACCGCCTGGGTGCCGTCGCCGACGGCGGCGACGCTGCACGCCACGCATTACCACAAGGTCGATGTTGCAGCCGTTCAGGAAGGCCTGAAAAACCGTCGTCGCGCAAAGCTTTCGGATATCCTGTCGGTGCCGGTCGCACCGCGTCCCAACTGGACGCCGGAGGAAATCCAGCGCGAGCTTGATAATAACGCCCAGGGCATTCTCGGTTATGTCGTGCGCTGGGTCGATCAGGGCGTCGGCTGCTCCAAGGTGCCTGACATCAACAATGTCGGCCTGATGGAGGACCGCGCCACGCTGCGCATTTCCGCGCAGCACATGGCGAACTGGCTGCGCCACGGCGTGGTGACTGAGGCCCAGATCATCGAGACCATGAAGCGCATGGCCGCCGTCGTGGACACGCAGAATGCCGGCGATCCGGCCTATCTGCCGATGGCATCGGATTTCGATGGATCGGTGGCTTTCCAGGCTGCTGTCGAGCTGGTGCTGAAGGGCCGTGAACAGCCGAACGGCTACACCGAACCGGTTCTGCACCGCCGCCGTCTGGAGCTGAAAGCAAAGCAGGCGGGCTGAAGCGGCCGCCTGGTATTCCCAGTAAAAGTGCGTCGCGCCTTTGCGTCCGGAAATTCTGCAAAAACAAAGGGATAGAGCATTGCAGGTGATCCCGTTTTCGCCGGAAATGCTCTGGCGCTTCCATAAAAAAAGCCGCCGGGAAAATCCTCGGCGGCTTTTTCTTGATCTGGTGTACCCCTTACTGGATCACGACGACCTTGGTGCTGCGGCCGGGGCGCACGCGGCTATAGAGATCGATCACATCCTGGTTGATCATGCGGATGCAGCCGGAAGAGGCAGCGGTGCCGATCGAAGCCCATTCGGGCGAACCATGGATGCGGAACAGCGTATCCTGTCCCTTTTCGTTGAAGAGATACATGGCGCGTGCGCCGAGCGGGTTGGAAAGGCCCGGACCCATGCCCGCCTCGACATATTTCGCCACTTCCGGCTTGCGGTCGGCCATTTCCTTCGGCGGATGCCACATCGGCCATTCCTGCTTCCAGGCCACATAGGCTTCACCGGCCCAGGCAAAACCTGCCTTGCCGACGCCGATGCCGTAACGCACAGCGCGGTTACCGGACATGATATAATAGAGGTAACGATCGCGCGTATTGACGATGATGGTGCCGGGACGCTCGGATGTCTGGAACTCGACGATCTGGCGGCGGTACTTCTCATTCACGCGATTGATCGGAATGGCCGGCAGCGCATAACCCGCATCGGTCACGGGACCGTAGGCATCGTTGAAAATCTGGACCGTTTCGACCTTCGCCGGAACAGGGTCAGCAACCGGTACTGACGCCGCGATCTTGCCGGAGGTCGGAGCGGAGGATTGGGAAGTCGTCTCGGCGCAGCCGGCCAGTGCCAGTGCTGCCGTCAGACCGAGTAGGGTCAATGGGGTGCGGATGCGCATGTCGTTCTCGCGGAAAATTCGCCAAATTGTGCGAAGGAGTAGGCTTAATTGGATAAATCGGTTATTTTCCATTAAGTCGCACTTGGCAAGCCATTGTGCAGCCGCGAAACGGCAACGCCTTTAAAATTGCCGGTTGATTGCCTTTTTGCAACAATAGGCCAAACGCTTCAGCAGCCTTTATCCATGACTATTCTTTCCTTTACCAACAATAATCCGTTAATCGACGGCCGCCAGTCGGACAAGGCGATGCTTGTGCGTCGCGGCGTACAGGTGCTGTTGCATGAGATGCGCCATTCGGTTCTGCCGGAACTGCCGCTTGCGAGCGGACGTAGAGCCGATCTCATCAGCCTGTCGGCCAAGGGTGAAATCTGGATCATCGAAATCAAATCCTCGATCGAGGATTTCCGTATCGATCGCAAATGGCCGGACTATCGCCTGCATTGCGACCGGCTGTTTTTCGCCACTCATCCGGAAGTTCCGACCGACATATTCCCTGAGGAATGCGGGCTGATCCTCTCGGATGGCTATGGCGCCCATATGCTGCGCGATGCGCCGGAGCACAGATTGCCGCCGGCGACCCGCAAATCGGTAATGCTGGATTTTTCAAGAACCGCTGCAACCCGGCTTATGTTGGCCGAATGGACGACCGGGCGCAGCTTCGGGGAATAGCGGTCGGTTCCAGCCCATTATCCGGACGTAAAACCGCTGCGCACTTTTACTGGAAATGCTTCACTTCGGAGCGCGTTTCGCGAGAATGCGCTGCAGGGTGCGCCGATGCATATTGAGCCGACGCGCCGTTTCCGAAACATTGCGCTCACACATTTCATAAACCCGCTGAATATGCTCCCAGCGCACGCGGTCTGCCGACATCGGGTTTTCGGGAACCTCGGTCTTTTCACCCTTGCGCTGTGTCAGGGCATTAAAGACATCGTCCGCATCGGCGGGTTTGGCCAAATAGTCCAGCGCACCGAGCTTCACGGCGGTCACGGCCGTGGCAATATTGCCGTAGCCGGTCAAAACGACGATCTGTGTATCGTCCCGGTTCTGCCTGATGGCTTCGATCACTTCCAGCCCGTTGCCGTCATCAAGTCTGAGATCGACAACCGCATATTTCGGCGGCGCGGCCTTGGAGCGGGCAATGCCCTCGCTCACCGTCTCGGCAGTATCGACGGCAAAGCCGCGTGTTTCCATGGCCCGGGCAAGCCGGCGCAGAAACGGGCCGTCATCGTCGACGATCAGCAGCGATCTGTCGGGTCCGATCGGATCGATATCGTCCACCGGTTCGCTGGTGGCTGGGGTCTGGTCTTCAATCTTCATGTTTCCGGCCTTCCGGCAACTTCATCGGCTTGATTTTCTTCTTCTTATCGCCGCTTCAACGTGGATGGTAAAGTCAACGGCTTCTTTTATCGTCCATCAGCGCCCGAGGCCAGACGATTGTGACCCGCGCCCCGCTTTTGCTTGATGCGCGATTTTCAAAGGTAACAGCCGCGCCGGAACGCTCCAGCAAGGTCTTGGCGATGAAAAGCCCAAGGCCAAGCCCGCCGGCGCGCGTATCATTGTGACGTTCGGTCACATAGGGCTCGCCGATACGGGCAAGCACGTCATGGGCATAACCCGGCCCGTCATCCTCTATGATGACGGCGACGTTCTGGGCATCGTGATCCACCGTCACGGTCACCTTCTCGCGCGCATAGTCCACGGCATTTTCGATGAGGTTGCCCAGCCCGTAGATAATGCCGGCGTTGCGGATACCGACCGGCTCCTCGGCACGGCCAGTCTTTTCCACCAGTTCCAGGCGAATGCCGAACTCGCGATGAGGCGCCATCACCTCCTCGATCAGCGAGGAAAGCGGCAGGCGGCTCATATGCTCCTCATCATCAGTGGAAAGCGAAGTGAGCCGGCGCAGAATATCGCGGCATCTTTCGCTCTGGCTGCGCAGCAGCGCTATGTCTTCGCCGTATTTCTCATCATGCCCCAGTTCCCGTTCCATTTCCTTGGCAACGACGCTGATTGTCGCAAGCGGCGTACCGAGCTCATGCGCCGCAGCCGCAGCCAGCCCGTCGAGCTGGGAAAGGTGTTTTTCCCGCTCCAGCACCAGCTCCGTTGCCGCCAGCGCATCAGCCAGCTGATTGGCCTCATGTGAAACGCGGTACGCATAGAAGGCCGCAAACGAGGTTGTGGCGATGATCGCAACCCAGGTGCCGACATGCAGCAGAAGCTGGATCGGCAAAACCTCGTCGGGGTACCAGGGAACAGGAAAAGGCGAAAAGGCGATCGCCGTGGAGCAGATGACGGCAAAGCCGAGCAGGATGAGCGAGTGCCGAAGCGGCTGCGAGGCGAAGGCGATGATGACCTGCACGCAGATCAGCGGCGCGAAGGGATTGGAAAGTCCACCGGTGATATAGATTAGCGCCGTCAGTTGCAGCAGGTCGAAGGCCAGCAGCAATGTCGCTTCCCAGGGCTCCAGACGATAGGTGGAGGGAAAACGGGCGGTGAGAAACAGATTGGCAAGCGCCAGCGCCGCGATGAGAAGTCCGCAGGCGAGAAGCGGCAGGGGGAAATTCAGCGCGAAAGCGACAAACAGGATCGTCGCCGTCTGTCCGGCCACCGCCAGCCAGCGCAGCCAGATGATGGTCTGCAACCTTATCCTGCGGCTGGCGCGGCCAAGCCTCGTGGTTTCGATCGGATGGCCAGCCACCGTCTTCTCCTTTACCCTTTTTATCATGGTCACGTCCCGCGCGGTTTCGCACGGCTGGTCGGTGGGGCCGAGGCCGGATCCTCCGGCCAGGGATGGCGCGGATACCGCCCACGCATATCCGCCCGCACATCCTTCCACGAACCCGTCCAGAAACCGGGAAGATCGCGTGTCGTCTGTATCGGCCTGTGCGCCGGCGAGGTCAATTCCAAGACGAGCGGCAAGCGCCCCTGCGCAATGGCGGGGTGGGCCTTCAGTCCGAAAAGCTCCTGTACGCGAATGGAAAGCGTCGGTTCGCTGGCGTCGTAACGGATGGGGTGCCGCTGACCCGTCGGCGCTTCGAAATGCGTCGGTGCCAACCGGCCGAGATCTCGCGCCACCTCATGCGGCACCAGCGACTGGATACCCTCTGAGAGGCTGCCGGGCCGGATGTCCTGAAGGCTGCGGGCACCGTTCTGAAAAGGAACGAACCATTCCTCCAGCCGTGCAAGCAGCGCCGCATCACTGACGTCAGGCCAGGGTTCGCCGA